>JBJTMY010000124.1:0-25924 GCA_046073825.1 Bacteroidota bacterium | reverse complement strand
TGACTAATACCCATTTTGCCAAGGTGTCTTGTTTAGCAGCTTTTAAAATTGAATTGATATCAGCTAATAAATATTCTTTTTTAGAATTCGCTGTAGTACTTTCAACTATTAGTTTATCGCCATCAGTATAACTATACGAATCGGTGTTAGCTACCCATTGCAATTGAGCAAGACGTTTTGGCGCCAATGTAGTACGCTGTTGCAGCACCGCTTCATCTAGCGTTAAATTTTTCTTTTGTGCAAAAGATACCGTTGTAATGAATACGAATAAAGCAATGATTGCAGCTCTCATAAGAATGGGTTTTAGGATGGGCAAATGTAGATATAATTTGAAATGAGTTAATGTGATAATTTGAAAATGTGCTAATCAATTTTGAAATGAATAGTGATATTGTATTAGCTTAGGTCTAATATCAATGGTTAAAGAAATAGAATTCTTAGATATGTTTAAATTATCATCTAATTTCTAAACTTGTTTAAATTTCACTTTCCTATCTTTATACCCATGTTTACAGGAATCATAGAATCAATTGCGGAGGTAGTAGAAATTAATCCCTCACAAAGTAATATTACCTTCGGGTTTAAATGCCCGTTTACCAACGAACTTAAAATTGATCAAAGTGTTGCACACAATGGTGTTTGTTTAACCGTGATCGAAATAAAGAATGATATCTATTATGTGACTGCAATTGAGGAGACACTTTCTAAAACTAATCTCGGCAATTTACAAGTTGGTTCTAAAGTAAATATTGAACGTTGCATGGTGGCTGGAGCTCGTCTCGATGGGCATATCGTACAAGGTCATGTTGATGAAACTGCAACCTTAATTCAAGTAGATGAAATGAATGGAAGCTGGGTGTATTATTTTCAATATGACAAAAACAGTCCTCACTACACAGTGACTAAAGGATCTATCTGCGTGAATGGTGTCAGTTTAACTGTTGTTGAATCGTTGAAAGGAAGTTTCTCAGTGGCTATTATTCCCTACACTTATGAGCATACTACTTTTCAGTATTTAAAAGCAGGTGATAAAGTAAATTTGGAGTTTGATGTTCTTGGAAAGTATGTTGCGCAATACATGAAAAATATTACCGAACAATAAATTATTTTACTGCACTCTTATTAGCTAGTTGTCCGCAGGCTGCATCAATGTCTTTTCCTCTACTTCTTCTTAAATTAACTACGTGGCCTTCTTTTGCGAGGTATTGAAAAAATTTATTTAATTTTTCTTCTGAAGTATTAGTAAACATCGAATCGCCAATCGAGTTGTATTCAATCAGATTAATTTTCGTTGGAACTTTCCTTGCAAAAGCCGCTAACTCTTTCGCATCTTGTAATGAATCGTTGAAGTCTTTAAAGACAATATACTCTAACGTGATTCTTGTTCCCGTTTTATCATAAAAATATTGCAGTGCTTCTTCTAATACCTCTAACGAATTCGATTCGTTAATTGGCATTATCTGGCTTCGCTTTGCATCATTTGCAGCATGTAGTGATAAAGCAAGATTAAATTTTACTCCATCATCGCCAAGCTTTTTAATCATCTTCGCAACACCAGCAGTAGAAACTGTAATTCGGTTATGCGACATGTTAAGTCCATCAGGAGCTGTAATACGTTCAATACTCTTTAAAACATTGGCGTAATTCAATAATGGTTCACCCATGCCCATATATACAATATTCGAAAGTTGAATATTGTAGTTTTCCAAGGCCTGCTCACGAATAATGGCAACCTGATCATATATCTCATCAAAATGCAAATTACGCACTCTGTCAAGCTTACCTGTAGCACAAAACTTACACGTAAGGCTACATCCAACCTGCGATGATACACAAGCTGTCATCCGTGTATCTGTAGGAATGAGCACGCCTTCTACCACATAGCCATCATGTAATTGAAAAGCATTCTTAATGGTTCTATCATTACTTCTCTGATGATTCTGTACTTGAACTGGATTAATAGAAAACTTCTCCTCTAACTTTGCTCTCGTTTCAAAGGAGAGGTTGGTCATTTGCTCGAATGTGCGTGCAGATTTTTTCCAAATCCATTCATAAACCTGCTTTGCACGAAATGGTTTCTCTCCAATCTCTACAAAGTAAGCTTTCATCTGATCTAAATTCAAATGGCGCAGGTTCGGCTTTTCCATGCCGCAAAGATACTATCACGAACAATGGATAACAACAGCTATTTGATTAATTTTGGGAGCGATGTCTAAATTCTACAAATCAGAATTGCTCATTACGAATGATGGTCCACCACTTCTAAACGGAATTGTTGAGGTAGGTGAGGGTGGGCGGATTGTATCCGTTTTTCAGGACGATGATTTTACCGATTGTGAATTTATTAATGGAGTTATTATTCCAGGATTTGTAAATGCACATTGTCATCTTGAGCTCTCTCATTTGAAAGGGAAAATTAACTCCTTGCAAAATGGTATGGCTGGATTTATTGATCAGCTATTTGCTTTACGAAATGAAACATCTGAACAGGCAAAGCAAACAGCAATGCAAAGTATGGATGAATCGATGTGGAAGGAAGGAGTTGTTGCGGTTGGAGATATATCGAATACCGCTGATTCGATAACAATAAAAAAGAATAGCAGAATTACGTACCATACTTTTATTGAAGTAATGGGGTTAAGTGAAAAGGTGGCAGAGGCTCGATTTAATAATGGTGTTGATTTGCTAAATGAATTTAAATCCGAAGGATTAAAAAAGAGCTCGCTTGCATTGCACGCGCCCTACTCAATCAGTAAACGTTTGATTTCTTTAGTGAATGAAGGTTTGAAAGCAAATTCGTCTTCATCTATTCACATAAACGAAAGCGAGGATGAGATAGATTTTTGTTCAAAGCAATATGGAAATCTGAAAACAGTTTTTGAAAAGTATAAGTTACCGGTTAATGATTTTGACAATTGGAGTGAAGGTTCTGTCTTGCTAAATATTGTCAAAGCGCTCAATCATGCTAATCCTTTTATTTTAGTTCACAATGTAAAAACTACCAAGGAGGAGATTGCAATAGCTTGCGAGTTAAATAAAAATCTTTATTGGTGTCTTTGCGTTAATGCCAACCGTTACATAACCGGCGAACCCCCCAATTTATCATTGTTCAATAATGATGAATTAAATGTAGTAATTGGTACAGATAGTCTTGCAAGTAATTACCAGCTATCTGTTTGGGAAGAGTTAAAATCAATTGCTGCAAAAAAGAGTGAAATGCCGTTTGAAAGATTGATTAAATGGGCAACTCTCAATGGGGCTAACGCATTATCGTTAGGAAGTAATTTAGGAAAAATAAAACCCGGATATCATCCAGGTTTAGTTCAAATTTTGAATGTGAATACAGTCAATCCTAAAATAACTGCAAACAGTTATTCAAAGAATATTGATGTTTAATTACCAATTATCATTTCTTAAAACAGTCTTTGGATTTTGACATTCCTTCTCCAGCGATTTTAAAATTTCTTTCGAATTGGTATCTACTTGTTGCAAGTAAAATTCAAATTCACTTTTGTAATATTGGCTACTGGTATCCATCCATTTTTCACATGCATAGTAGGAGGTTTGTTTCCAATTAATTTCTGACAAACTATATTTAATCTTGCCATCTTTAAATAAAAGGGTAAGCGTATATTGCACTAGTCCTGCATCTGTCGAGAATCCTTTTTTGTCAGGGGGGGTGCTGATTTTATATCGGCCTTTACAAACTATTTTACCTTCCTCTTTATTTTGCTCTCTAATAACCTCTGTTGGATTCTTATAATATCCTTTGGCCCATGTTAAGGCACGATCGAACAAATTTTCTTTTGTCTGATTAGTAACTTCAATCACTTTGTCATAAGTAATCAATTTTGTTGATTCATCAATCGGAAGTTTAACAGTTGTTTTGCTCGCTTGACTAAATCCGAAATGTCCAATCAATAATGATAGGACAGTTAAAAATAAATTTTTCATAAATCAATGAGGAATTATCCTTTTACTGGAATTTTAATTTTAACACCTTTCTTTAAGGTGTTGCCTGAAATATTATTTGCTTTTTTAATTTCTTCTATGTTCAACTGATAACGTTGAGAAATTCTCCAAAGTGTATCACCAGGTTGAACAGTATGATAAATAAAAACAGGTTTGATTCTTTTAATTGATGTGGTAGTTGCAGTGCCTTTCAACGCTACATTTTTTGCATCTTCTTTAATTAGTGACTTATCGTTTTTTGCAATTCCACTAGCATTAACATCTTCATCAACACATTTCAAGTCCACATCATCACAAGCTAAATCTTCTTTTTCTTCATCTGGATCAACAACAATTTTTATTTGAATTTTCTTCTTTACGGTTTTGTAAATCGCTAATTTTTGTCCCGATTGAATGCTGTTCCGCTTAATCTTATTCCACTTTTTAAGGTCCGCTAATGCAACATTGTATTTATCTGCAATCTTGCTTAAATTATCCCCTTTACGAACGGTATGAATAGCTTTTGTTTTTTCATAAACAGTTTTAAATGAATAAGCATATTTTAAATCAGGAGCTTCTTTCGTAATGGTGTCAATTGGGGGAACAATACTCGCAAGTCCTCTGTCAACACTATCTAAAAACAATCGCGATTGATATCCATCTATTGGGCCTTCTCCTAGTCTTCCTAATTTTATTGCATCAAAATAATTGTTCACCATAGAGGCTACTAATCCGTTACGTACAACAGCACTTTGGCAACCTAAAACTACACCCATTAATTTATGTCCACCCCGACTACAAGTGGATACCAAGCAAAAACCTGCAGCTCTTGTAAATCCTGTTTTAATCCCATCAACTTCTTCATTGTAGTTTATCACTAACCCATTATGATTTCTATACGTAGTTTTAAACTTTCCATTACTGACTGTTGCATAAGGAATAGACGTGATGTTCATTAGCAATGGATGTTTTGCAATCTCCATTCCTAACAATAATAAATCTCTTGGAGTAGAACTGTTGTCTGGTGTAGGGCCAAATCCTGGAAGTCCAGAAGTGTTATAATATTTTGTGGAATTCATTCCCAACTCTGCTGCTCTTTGATTCATTCGAGCAACAAATTCTTCAATAGTGGGTGCACAGTGCTTAGCAATCCAAATGGTGCTTTCATTGTGTGAAGCGACCATGGCCATTTTTAATGCATCCTCTAACGAATAATCATACTGCACAGTATAAGTAGTGTATTTTCTTCTTCTGATTTTTTTCTTGAAGCTTTCAGTAACGGTTATCGTATCCGTCATAGAAATCTTTCCTGCCTCTAAGTCTTCAATAGCCAAAAGTCCTACCATCATTTTTGTTAAAGATGCAATAGGAAACACTTGGTCTCCTCTTTTATCCCAAACAATTTTATCTCTCGTTATATCGTATAATAAACCCGCTCTGATTTGATCTTCATCACTTACTAGTCCAGTGATGTATTCGTTTTTAAAAACAGGTGATTTAAGAGAGTCATTATTTGATGCAAATGAAAATTGAATTCCAAATAAAATCAAAGCAAAAGCTAAAAGTGTTTGCTTGTAATTAGAAAGGAAATAGTTTCTGATTTTCATGTTTACACAATTATACAATTTTTATTGCATTTTTAAAAGATGCTGAGAAGACAATTTGCACAATCAAATGTTAATTCAACGCCTGCTACTTAACGTTAGGGTTGAACGCATTATTTTGAAAAATATTAAATAAATTGTTGGGCTATTATTAAATCAGTAGGTAAAGTGATTTTAATATTACTTTCTTCCCCCTCAATTAAAAAAACAGGTTGTCCACTTGCTTCAACTAAGGAAGCATCATCTGTAAAGTAAGCACGATTTTCATTCGCATAGGCCTCCATCAAGAGCTTGTATTGAAAGGTTTGTGGCGTCTGAACAATCTTATATTCTTCGCGGTTTACAAAGGAACTTGATCCACCTTCCTGAATTCGTCGAATACTCTCTTTAAGTGAAATCACCGGAATACAAGCCCCATGCTTTTCGGCGGTTTCAAAAGTTTGTTCTATCAAGTGTGTAGTTACTAACGGACGTGCAGCGTCATGCACCGCGACTAAGCAATTGCTGTCGATAGTTTTTAGTCCGTTATAAACCGATTCTGCGCGGGTTTCACCCCCAGAAACAATGCTATGTTCCAAAGTAAAATGGTGATCAATAATCAGCTGTTTCCAATGGGTAATCCATTCAGGATGCATGACCAAAATAGTTTGATCAGCAACTTTTTCAAATTTCCGAAGGGTGTGAAATAATACGGGTTCGTTGGCAATCAACAAAAACTGTTTAGGCAGTGGCGCATTCATACGGCTACCACTTCCTCCAGCAACAATGATTGCAACTTTTTTCATTAATCAAGAATCAACATCGCATCACCATAGCTGTAGAAACGATACTTTTCTTTCTGCGCTACGCGATAAGCTTCCATAATTAAATCATAACCTCCAAAGGCAGTTGCCATCATTAACAAAGTTGATTCTGGCATGTGGAAGTTCGTAATCATCATGTTCGCAATACTAAAGTCGTATGGAGGGAAAATAAATTTGTTCGTCCAACCTTCATTCGGCTTCAATTCTCCCATGGTCGATACAGATGTTTCTAAACAACGCATCGTTGTGGTTCCTACAGCACAAATATTCTTTTTGTTTGCTTTTGCTTTATTCACAATATTAACGGCATCTTGCGGAATGAAAAATTGCTCTGATTCCATTTTATGTTTCGTTAAATCTTCTACTTCTACCGGACGAAATGTACCTAGTCCAACATGTAGAGTAACTTCCGCTAAGTTACATCCTTTAAGTTCAAGTCGCTTTAATAACTCACGACTAAAATGCAATCCTGCAGTAGGAGCTGCAACAGCTCCTTCGTTGCGTGCAAATACCGTTTGATAACGATCTTTATCAGCAGGCTCTGCTTTTCTTTTGATATACTTTGGTAATGGTGTGTTACCTAGTTGCTCAATGACGTCACGAAACTCTTCCGATGTTCCATCAAATAAAAAACGTAAAGTTCTTCCTCTTGAGGTAGTATTGTCAATTACTTCTGCAACTAAATTATCATCGTCTCCAAAATAAAGTTTGTTCCCAATTCTGATTTTACGTGCAGGGTCAACTAATACATCCCATAATTTGCTTTCCGCATTTAACTCTCTCAACAAAAACACTTCTATTTTAGCACCTGTCTTTTCTTTATTACCATATAATCGTGCTGGGAAAACTTTGGTATTGTTTAATACTAATACATCGCCATCATCGAAATAATTCAACACATCTTTAAATACCTTGTGTTCAATTTTACCAGTGCTTTTGTGAATGACCATCAAACGGGACTCGTCTCTGTTGGCAGCTGGGTGGGTGGCTAATAATTTTTCGTTGAAGTTAAATTTGAATTGGGAAAGTTTCATGTAGCTTACGGGCTTATTATATTGTTTTAGATTTTACTGTTGAATTTAGTATCGAAAAGCCCTTCTAATTGGGACGCCAAAGATAGGGTACGAATACCCCGTTTTCTAAACAAGACGGCTTTAAGTTGTTGTTAATCAGCAACTAAAAACTTTTTATTGTCGTAAGGTGCTGAATTTCAGCGATTTGAATTTTGACGAAATTCTACTCAGATTTGCTGGTCTTATTTCTTGCAAACGACTCAATTTCAGCTGATTCGGAAAGAAGATACGGGCCAATCCGTGTTCTGCAAAGCTTTGTCAAATAAGCTCCATTATTTAGTTTTAACCCTAAATCGCGCGCAATGGAGCGGATATAGGTTCCTTTTGTGCAAACAATTCGGAAGTCTATTTCAGGTAATTCTATTCGACTTATTTCAAATTCTTTTATTTCTATTGGCTTTGATTTAAGTTCTACTGTTTCCCCTTTCCTAGCTATATCATACGCTCGCTTGCCATTTACCTTTACCGCCGAAAACATCGGAGGAGTTTGCAGTTGATGTCCTTTTAGCTGTTCAACAGCCTCCATAATTTGTTCATTGGTGATAGTTGATGTATCGAATGTGGAGTCGTGTTCGGTTTCTTTATCAAATGATGGAGTAGTGGCGCCCAAATAAAAAGTTCCGGTATACTCTTTTTCTTCTTCTTGGATGAATGGAATCGTCTTGGTTTTTTTTCCAACGCAAATAATTAAAAGTCCAGTGGCCAAGGGATCAAGCGTTCCAGCATGTCCAATTTTCTTGACTCTTAAAATTCCCTTTAATTTCCTTACTACATCGGTCGATGTCCAAGTTAATGGTTTGTTTACCAATAACACTTTGCCTATCGACTCATCAATAAAATTTTCTGTCATTAAATAAGCTGAATATCGTAGTCTAAGATGTATAATAAAATAATAAGCAGACCCACAATTATTCGATAGTATCCAAACATTTTAAATCCATGCTTTGTCAGGTAACTGATAAATGCTTTAATTGCAATCATTGCCACAGCAAATGCTACAATGTTTCCAATTATTAGCATTAACTTTTCATTATCTGTAAAAGAAACCCCCTTTTCGTGCATCGCTTTCGAAAATTTATAAACTTTTAAAACCGTTGCACCAAACATGGTGGGTAAAGCCAAGAAAAACGAAAATTCAGCAGCAGTTTTTCTGCTCAAATTCTGTATCATTCCTCCAATAATTGTTGAAGCCGATCTGGAAACTCCCGGAATCATTGCGAGGCATTGAAAAATTCCTACTTTAAATGCTTTGGGGTACGTGATATCATCTGTACTGTCTTCAATTTCCTTGTGCTTTAATAGGTCTTCTAGGAATATTAATAGTACACCTCCTACCAATAAGGTATATGCCACTATTAATACATTACCCAATAATGCATCAATATAATCATCGAATAGTAACCCTAAAATTATTGCAGGAATAACTCCAATAAATAACTTAAAATAAAAGTTTATCGTCTGAAAAAATCGTTTGAAATATAAAACAACCACCGATAAGATGGCACCTAATTGTATGGAAACAGTAAAGGTTTTAGTAAACTCATCATTAGATATTCCCATTAATGACGAGGCAATTACCATGTGACCTGTAGAGGAAATGGGGAGGAATTCAGTGATTCCTTCCACAATTGCCAATACTACCGATTGAAAAATGTTCATTCTGCGCGATCTGATTTTTTCAGAATAGAATAGATACCTAACGCATAACCTGCAAGAACTATAATCGGTGCTAAGGTAATTCGTTGAAAGTTGAATAGGCCTTCACTGAACTTGTTTGGATCGTCTGATTTGCCTCCAGCCATTAAAGCATATCCTATAACAATCGTTACTACGCTAATAATAAATAACTGAAAGTTAATCTTAGAAAATACAAATCCTTCTCTTGAAACAGGGCCTGTTTTTTCCGTTGTAGTTGTGCTTTTAACTTCTTTCTTCGCCATGATTTTTATAATAAATTAGTTCTATATTTTAAATGTCGATTAAGTGCGATCATCGTGCAAATAAAGGAAAGCAAAATCCCGCACGTAAGCACTACTGCACTCACCGAAATTATCGTGTTGATATCAATTAAATCTTTTAAATCTGTAATTTTTTGTTCTGCAAAATAAACAGCGGCCATCAAAATAATAATGGAGAAAATTCCACCAAGAATTCCATTCCTGATACTGTCCAATAAAAATGGCCTTCTAATAAAGTTTTTCGTTGCGCCTACCAATAACATACTACGAATAATTTGTCGTTGTGCATAAAGTGCAATTCGAATGGTGTTATTAATTAATCCAATGGCAACAACAATCATTAGCAACCCAAAGCTTACAAGTATGATTGATACCGTTTTTAAGTTTTCGTTAAGTTCGGTAATTAAGGATTCTTGATATTGAACATCTTCAATAAGGCTATTGGTGGCCATTTTGTTGATGATATTTTTCATTAAAACTTTGTCGGTGTAATTTGATTTAAAGGTAATGATGATGGATGGTTTCAGCGG
The DNA here is from genome assembly GCA_046073825.1 of Bacteroidota bacterium. Lineage (GTDB taxonomy): Bacteria > Bacteroidota > Bacteroidia > AKYH767-A > OLB10 > CAINEC01. The sequence goes on along the minus strand of JBJTMY010000124.1, from coordinate 16,005 downwards.
ATTGTACCCTAAAAAGTCAACGAAATTTTCTCCTAACTTCTCCTGTAAATTAATAGCTGATTGTTCTTTGCTGATGTATTGTATATTCTTTGCGTATTCAGCAGATTTTAATTGTTGTACCAATTGTTGTATAGCCACTGCGTCTGAGTCGCTGCGTAGTGTAATCGCTACTTCAACATTTTCTTTTAAATGATTTGAGATTTTTTGTGCACTGGAAATAATCAGGGCTAATGTGCCAAGTACAATCAATACTAAGGTGATACTAATAATACTTGATACTCCTGACGGATTTTTCAAACTCTTCATTTACTGCGCTGGGGCTTTTTCTTTGCCACAAATGTAATCAGCTGAATCAAATTTCCCTATTTTCCTGTTGTATAATTGGAAAATGTTCTTTTAAATTCGTCAATGTTCGATTTTAATAGGATTTGTCGTCAGAAATATGATGGGGCCGTCCTTAAAACAAACGCTTTTTGCTAACTTCGTAACCCTTATTTTACTTCGAACATGGAATACAATTTTAGAGAGATAGAAGCCAAATGGCAAGGTGAGTGGAAAAAGCGTGAAACTTATAAAACAACGGTGGATCACGCAAAGCCAAAGTATTATGTTTTAGATATGTTTCCTTATCCTTCTGGTGCAGGATTGCATGTTGGTCACCCCTTAGGTTATATTGCTTCTGATATTGTTGCTCGCTATAAAAATTTAAAAGGGTTTAATGTTCTGCATCCTATGGGATACGATGCTTTTGGATTGCCTGCTGAGCAATATGCTATTCAAACTGGCCAGCATCCAAAAGTGACAACCGAAAAAAATATTGCGAGATACCGTGAGCAAATGGATAAAATGGGCTTTTGTTACGATTGGTCTCGTGAAATCAGAACGTGTGAACCGGAATATTACAAATGGACTCAATGGATCTTCGTTCAGCTTTTCAATTCTTGGTATAATCCAAAGTTGAATAAGGCAGAACCTATTCATTCTCTTATTGCAATTTTTGAAAATGAGGGTTGGGGACAAAAAGAGCCTGTTTATTTAACGGGTGGAGTAGAGCAGGAAGTGAATCCTTTTTCCGCGCAAGAATGGAGAGATTTTTCAGAAGAAAAAAAATCAGCTATTTTACTTTGTTTTCGTTTAGCCTATTTAAGTGAGGCATGGGTAAATTGGTGTCCTGCCTTGGGAAGCGTGCTTGCGAATGATGAGGTGAAAGATGGTGTGAGTGAGCGTGGAGGTTACCCCGTTGAACGTAAACAGATGCCTCAATGGAGTTTAAGAATTACTGCTTATGCCGATCGTTTGTTAGCAGACCTTGATGGTTTGGATTGGTCTGAATCTATGAAGGAAGCTCAACGTAATTGGATTGGCAAAAGTGAAGGCACATCCATCGAGTTTAAATTAGCACCTACTAACGACGTTATCGAGGTGTTTACTACTCGTCCAGATACTGTTTTTGGGGTTTCATTTGTAACCCTAGCCCCCGAGCATGAATTGGTTAATAAAATTACAACAGCTGATTTTCGTACAAAGGTAGACGAGTATGTGTCGATGGCTAAAAACAGAAGTGAACGCGAACGGATGGCTGATGTTAAAAAAATTAGTGGTCAGTTTACTGGCGCTTACGTAATTCACCCATTTACTGGCAATCAAATTCCGGTGTGGGTGGGCGATTATGTATTGGCTGGTTATGGCACGGGAGCGGTTATGGCTGTTCCTGCTCATGATAGTCGCGATTATGCATTTGCTAATCACTTCTTGACAGAGCTGTCTGAACAACTGGGTCGTTCGCCCATCTTGCAAGTGGTTGAATTACCCAATGACCATGCAGGTTTATCAACCGAATCGTATGATGAAAAAAGTGGATCGATTATCAACTCCGATTTTTTAAATGGATTGGATGTAAAAGAAGCAATTAAGTCAGCAATTAAGCATATTGAATCAGCAGGTCATGGAAAGGGTAGAACAAACTATCGCTTAAGGGATGCAGCATTTGGTCGTCAGCGTTATTGGGGAGAACCAATACCGGTATATTATAAGAACGGTATGCCGCAAACGTTAGAGGATTCAGAGTTGCCTTTGATTCTTCCTGAAATTGATAAGTTTCATCCCACCGAGACAGGTGAGCCGCCTTTAGCAAGAGCACAGAACTGGAAATACAAAGGCGAGTTTGAATATGAAACGACCACGATGCCAGGATGGGCCGGTTCAAGTTGGTACTATCTGCGTTATATGGATGCCAATAACTCCAATGAATTAGTTTCGAGGGAGGCAGTAAATTATTGGAAGAATGTTGATTTTTATTTAGGTGGAGCTGAGCATGCAACAGGTCATTTGTTGTATGTGCGCTTTTGGACAAAGTTCTTGTTTGATATAGGTGTAATCCCTATGAATGAGCCTGCCCAAAAATTAATTAACCAGGGAATGATTCAAGGGGTGAGTGCGTTTGTTTATCGTGTGGTAGGGACAAATAAATTTGTTTCAGCAGGACTTCGAAAAAATTATACTACAAGTGCATTGCATGTGGATGTGGCAATTGCCCCCAATCATGAATTGGATATAGAAGCATTTAAAAACTGGAGGGAAGATTTTGCCAATGCAGAGTTTGAATTGGAAAATGGGAAGTATATCTGTGGTAGTGAAGTTGAAAAAATGTCGAAGAGTAAATACAATGTCGTTACCCCTGATGATATTATTGTTCAGTATGGGGCAGATACTCTTCGCTTGTATGAGATGTTCTTAGGACCATTGGAGCAAAGCAAGCCTTGGAGTACTCAAGGAATCAGTGGTGTTCATAATTTCTTACGCCGCCTTTGGAGATTGTTTCACGATAAAGAAAATGTGTTCGCAGTTTCGGATGAGGCTCCAACAAAAGCAGAATGGAAATCATTGCATAAAACAATTAAGAAGGTAGAAGAAGATGTTGAACGTTTTTCGTTTAATACTACGGTAAGTTCGTTTATGATTTGTGTAAATGAGTTAACGGATGCAAAATGTAATAAGCGCGCTATTTTAGAACCCTTATTAATCATTCTGTCGTCTTATGCGCCTCACTTTGCTGAAGAACTTTGGGAAAAGTTAGGTAATAACGAAAGTATAACGAAAGCATCCTTCCCGGTTTGGAAAGAAGAATTCTTGGTGGAGGATGAATTTGAATATCCAATTTCTATTAATGGAAAGGTGAAATCGAAAATTAAGCTTTCCTTGCAGCTAACAAAAGAAGATATTGAGAAAGCGGTATTGTCTGCGCCTGAAACTACAAAGCTATTCGAAGGTGAACCGAAGAAAATTATTGTAGTACCCGGCAGAATAGTAAACATCGTAATTTAATTTTTAATAATTTTAACTATGCAATTGCTCGAACAACATATAGAAGCCTTGATTTTTACAGCTGAGTCGCCAGTAACTGCCGACGATATCATCAGTTGCTTGAATACAACCTATGGCTGGGAACTAAAAAAAGACCAGTTAAAAGAAATTGTTGAACAGCTGAAAGAAAAATACAAGGATGAAATTTTTTCTTTTGAGTTGGTTGAAATTGCAGAAGGCTATCAGTTTCTTTCAAAAAAAGAATATCATACTGTCGTAAATACATTATTGCAAATTAAGGCAAAGCGCCGTCTTTCCACAGCAGCTTTAGAAACCCTTGCAATAATTGCGTATAAACAACCGTTATCTAAATCAGAGATTGAACATATTCGCGGTGTGAATTGCGATTATTCTATTCAGAAACTATTAGAAAAAGAACTGATTGTGATTAACGGAAAAGGGGATGGGCCAGGAAGACCTTTGTTGTATGCAACCAGCAAAAGTTTTATGGATCATTTCGGATTGAAGTCGGTAAAAGATTTACCTAAGTTGAAAGACCTTCACATCCTCGATAATGAGATTGGTACTCCTTCTGATTTGGCTGATGATATGGATGTGCCAGTTGATTTACCTCCAGGCTTTGAATCGTTGAATTCAATACTCGAAAGTGGAAGTCTCGAAAGTTCGTCAAATGACGAATGGAATATCGATCCTTACGCACAATGACAAAACAGAAATTATCATTCACATTTTTTCTTGCACTTTTTGTAACGATAAGTTACAGTCAAGAATTACGAAAAATTAATCAAGAAGCATTTATTCCCGGAGAGCAATTAAAATATCGGGTGCATTACGGTTTTATGGATGCAGGCCAGGCTACGCTAACGGTAGCGCCTACCCTAAAAACAGTGATGGGTAAAACTTGCTATCAGGTGGTGGGTGAAGGAAAGTCAGTGGGAGCCTTCGACTGGTTTTTTAAAGTGCGCGACCGCTACGAGAGTTATATTGATAAAGATGCTATGATTCCCTGGTACTTTGTGCGCGATGTGCGCGAGGGCGGTTATAAAGTCAATCAAAAAGTAAAATTTGATCAGCTAAACAATGTTGCAACAAGCGAGAAAAAAGCAATCAAAACCCCTAAGCATGTCCAGGATTTATTATCAGCTTTTTATTTTGCTCGAACAATTGATTTGAGTAATGCGGCTATAGGAGATACATTTCTTATTCATACATACTTGGATGATGAAATTTTTCCAATGATGATAAAATATGTGGGAAAGGTGTATCTGACAACTGATAAAGGAAAATTTAGATGTGTGAAATTTAAGCCTTATGTTATGGAAGGTCGTGTGTTTAAAGAGCAAGAAGGTATGACCATTTGGATTAGCGATGATAAAAATAGAGTACCTGTTAGAGCAGAAGCTAATTTGATGGTAGGATCTATTAAAATGGATTTAGAAGAGTATAGCGGGGTGGCGCACCCGTTAGCATTAGTGAAATAAACTAAGTTAAGCTAATTCGTTCTTTAGTAAATATTCTGCAATCTGTACAGCGTTGGTAGCTGCACCTTTTCGTAAATTGTCTGCAACAATCCACATGTTTAATGTATTCGCTTGTGAATCATCTCTTCGAATTCTTCCAACAAATACTTCATCTTTCCCTTCGGCAAATAAAGGCATCGGATAAATTTGTTTGGACGGTTCATCTTGCAGTATAATGCCAGGCATATCCGCAACAAGTTGTCGAACTGTGATTAAGTCGAAATCGTTTTCAAATTCAATATTCACACTTTCACTATGCCCACCTTTAACAGGAACACGAATCGTAGTTGCTGAAACTTTAATGGAATTGTCTCGAAGAATTTTGCACGTTTCATTGACCATTTTCTGCTCTTCTTTCGTGCTTCCATTCTCCAAAAACGAATCGATTTGCGGAATTACATTTAAATCGATAGGGTAAGCGTAAGCCATATCTCCACTAATGCCTTGTCGCTCATTCATTAATTGCTGAACCGCTTTTACTCCTGTGCCACTCACCGACTGATACGTTGAAACAACAATTCGTTTTATTTTATAAGCCTGGTGTAAAGGTGCTAATGGAAGAACCATTTGAATGGTAGAACAATTGGGGTTGGCAATGATTTTATCTTCTTTCGTTAAAATATCTGCATTGATTTCTGGCACCACTAGTTTTTTACTGGGATCCATTCTCCATGCCGAGGAATTATCTATTACGGTTATTCCTGCCTCTGCAAATGCGGGTGCCCATTGTAACGATGTATTACCTCCCGCCGAAAATAAAGCAATAGCCGGTTTCCTATCGATGCAGGTTTGCATGCTTACTACTTCGTAGGATTTACCGTTGAAGGTTACTTTGTTACCAACTGATTTTTCAGATGCAACAGGGATTAATTCTGATACAGGAAAATTTCTTTCAGAAAGAACATCCATCATTTTTGTGCCGACTAATCCAGTGGCTCCAACTACGGCTATTTTCATAAATGCAAAACTATTTAAAACTATTCAATGCTAAGCGGAGCTCAACTATATTTTGAACAAGCCAAATTCTACGGTTAATTATGCGAGATAATAAACAGAAAGGAATGAAACCAGACTAATAAAAATCCAAAGGGCCACGCCTTGTATTAGTGGTTTTGCACCTACCGATTTTAATTTGCCAATCGATAAACTGCTTCCAATTAAAAACAAAGTAATGGTTAATCCCTTTTTAGCTATTAAAACGAGTATAGAGTAGAATGAACTATACGATGGGAGGTAAGTTCCAATGATCATCGCTACAATGAACAACCCTATAAAATAAGGGATTTTAATTTTTGAATTACCAGATTTGTAAAAGTAAGCAGTGAGTAATGATAACGGAATAATATAAAGTGCACGTGCCAGCTTTACTGTGGTAGCAACTTGCAAAGATTCAGGTCCGTATTTACTAGCTGCACCCACTACCGAACTCGTATCATGTATTGCCACTGCTGCCCATAATCCAAATTGATGTTCGCTCATATTCAACAAATGGCCTATGATGGGGAAAAGTAATAAAGCAATTGAGTTTAAGATAAAAACTGTCCCTAACGACACACTCATTTGTTTCTCGTTGGCTTGCACAATGGGCGATACAGCGGCAATGGCGCTACCACCACAAATAGCAGTTCCACTAGAAATTAAAAAGGAGGTTTTACTATCAACCCCTAATTTTTTTCCAAAAAACCAACCGACAACTAAGGTGATAATTATTGAAAAAATGGTGAAAATAAATCCGGTTTTCCCAGCATCAAATGCCTTGTGTAAATTCATGCCGAATCCTAGTAACACGATGGATGATTTAAGAAGCCAGTTGGTAGCTTTACTATTCCATTTTTCAAATGGATGATTAACAGTCTGAGCAATTATAAATCCTAATAATAAGGCCAACGGAGGATCCATAAATGGCACTGTACAAAGTAGAATTGCGATGATAAAAAGTATTTTCTTTAACATTTCGTTCGATGGCTTATGCGAAGATAGAAATTTATAAATAGGTGAGTGTAACTTATGTCACATAGGTAAATATCAAAACTAAACGTTTGTAATTGTTTGTTATAGGGATTTTATTTTTTGGTGATCATAGATTTGCCAAAAAAAAATATGAAGCTCTTTATTTTACTTTTAGTATTTGCATTTTCAATGAATGTTGCAAGTGGACAAGTAACGGATAATTTCTCTGATGGTAATTTTTATGTCCAGCCTATCTGGACAGGAGACACTTCGGATTTTATCGTCAATACGCAAGGTCAATTACAGCTTCATGCTACTACCGCGGGGGCTAGTTTGTTATCAACGGAAGTTGATTTTAGCGGGCATGATACCATTGAGTGGGAGTTGTATCTGGAACAATCTTTTTCTCCTTCTTCACAGAATTATTCAAGGTATTATTTGTTTATGGATAGTATGAGTTTGTCAACTATGCAAAATGCATATTACCTGCAATTTGGAGAAAGTGGTACTAATGATGCAATCGCCTTATATAAGCAATCAGGGAGCACTACTACACTGCTGGGTAGGGGATTAAATGGTAGAATTGCTTCGGCATTTGGGGTAAGTATCAAAGTATATAAATATGCGAATGGCGATTTTGAAATATTTACTGATTTTACGGGAGGTGAAAATTATCAATTGGAATTTTTTGCGAATGATCCTTATGTAATGAATCTTGGATATTTATGTTGGCAGTGTACTTATACGATTAGCAATTCATCTTCTTTTTATCTCGATAATGTTTATGCTGGTGAAATTATTCAAGATACCATAAAGCCTGTTATATCGATTGCAAAAATGCTTAGTGATTCCGTTTTTCAAATTGAATTTAGTGAAGCCATCCATCATTTTTCCCTTCAAAATAATTTACAAGTTCTACAACCAGTAAATAGTACAGTGAGCATTTTATCTACTAATGATTCCATTCTTTTTGTCTTTTCAATGCTGCCAAAGTTACAAAGTGGGGAAATGTTGAATATACGCTTGCTAAATGTTCAAGATGATAATAATAATGTGACAGATACAATTCATCTCCACTTATTGTTTGTTAGCTGTGAACCACCTGTCGAAGGAGATTTAGTAATTAATGAGCTCATGTGTAATCCAAGTGGAGCTAACAATCTACCTAATGTGGAATACGTAGAAGTTTTTAATACATCTGATAAATACATCTCTACACAAGATTGTTTTATTGCCGACCCTTCTAACAGTGGTGCATTACCGTTTGATACGCTACCACCACTGACATATAAAATTTACACGACTTCCAATGGAAAGTTGCTATTGGGAAATTTTGGTGTGGAGGCAACTGCTATCTCTGATTTTCCTACATTAAACAATGATGGAGATCGGATAACGCTTCTTCATCAATCTACAATTATTGATGAAGTTCAATACGATATTTCTTACTATAATGATGATTTTAAAAATGCAGGGGGTTGGTCGTTAGAAAAAATTCAATCCGATTTTCTTTGCACCAACAAGGATAATTGGAAAGCGTCTTGTCAATTAAATGGAGGTACTCCTGGCGAAGAAAATTGTCAACAAGGAATTTTTATTGATCAGTTACCACCAAGTGTAAATTCGGTATGTATTACCGATTCGAATCTTGTATCATTGCGTTTTACAGAGGAGATTAATGTATCAGGTTTAACAAAGCAAGATTTTATCTTAGATAATCAGATTTTGCCAGACACATTTTTTAGCGAAAAGTCAATGACGAATCACTTAACGTTAGACTTTAATTTTAATTTTTTAACGAATGAAGTTCATCATCTGAAAATAAAAAACGTAAGCGATTGTGGTGGAAATTTACTCGATGCATCGTCGCAAGAAATGGATATGGGTGTGGGAGAATCTCCGAATAAAAGTGAATTAATCTTTAACGAAATAATGTTTAATCCACTCATTAATTGCACAGATTTTATTGAATTGTATAATCCATCTAACAAAATAATTTCCCTAAAGAATCTAAGTTGTTGCAGAAGGAATTTATCGACTAATCAATTGGAGTACAACCCGAAAATCACATCTGATGAAGTTACAATTCTTTCGCACGATTATGTGCTATTAACCAATGATGTAAATTTTCTTTCTTGTTATCCCCAGGCCAACCGAACAAAGACCATCTGTTATGCTATTCCCTCCATGAATGATGATGAAGGAATTCTCGTTTTGTTGAATGAAAATGGAAATGTCCTTGATGAGCTTCATTACCACGATTATCAACATTCCCCTTTACTTACGAATCAAGAGGGAATTTCCCTCGAACGCGTGAACGCATCCGCGCCAACATCCGAAGAAAATAATTGGAAGAGTGCTTCTTATTCTTCTGGTTATTCTACGCCCACACGGAGAAATTCACAAGATGTTTCTTCAGAAGACGATGCCTCCATTGTTTCAATACATCCAGACGTGTTCTCTCCCGATAATGATGGGTTTGATGATTATGCCTTAATTGAAATCAGCGAAAAAAACGCAGGCTCTTGGGGGTCATTAGCCATTGTAGATATTCAAGGAAATCATGTTGCAGAATTGCTGAATACAGATTTACTGGGAAGCAACGATAAGATTATTTGGGATGGAAGCAATGATAAAAAACAGCCGATACTTCCAGGAATTTATATTTTAACAGCTGAGATAATTGATGAGAAGGGAACAGTGAAAAATATCCGCAAACCAATCGTCATTGCGGTGAAATAGAAATTAAAGTTTAATTTCTTCTCCTTGATTATTGTAAAAATGAAACTCCATAAAATGAAGAGCAGATATCGGATCAATGCTAATCCACTTCTTGTACTTTTTAAACCATTTCCACTGATACGATTTAAAAGTAAACAAGCCTTGCTTTAAATAAGCAGCAAGATAAGGGTGCACATGTAACGTCAACGACTTTTCATTTTGTTCTTGACATAAATAGCGAATGTTGTTTTCGATATCATCAATTAATAAAATGGAAGCTTTTATTTCTCCTGTGCCATCGCATGTAGGACATTTCTCCACAGTAACTATATTCGTTACCGGTCGAACACGTTCACGCGTAAGTTGAATAAGTCCGAATTTGCTGGCAGGGAGAATTGTGTGACGGGCGCGGTCTAGCTTCATTTCATCGCGAAGCGTATCAAATAATTCCTTGCGATGAAGGGTGTTTTTCATATCGATGAAATCAATCACCACAATGCCGCCCATATCTCTTAGGCGCAGCTGACGTGCAATTTCTTTTGCAGCTGCAAGATTTACTGCAAGTGCACTGGCCTCTTGATTATCTTGAGCTCCTTTGTTTCTTCCGCCAGAATTGACATCAATAACATGAAGCGCCTCGGTATGTTCAATGATTAAATAAGCTCCACCACTTAACGTTACCGTCTTACCGAAAAGTGATTTAATCTGTTTATCGACACCAAAGTTTTCAAAAACAGGAACCTTGCCTTTGTATAACTTCACAATATCTACCTGGTCAGGTGCGATACTGCGTATATAACTCTTAATTTCTTCGGCAAGTGTAACATCGTTTACCTGAATGCTATTAAAGTTAGGATTTAACAAATCGCGCAAGATGGTCGATGTACGATTCATCTCACCAAGGATTTTTACGGGTGCAACAACCGATTTTAACTGCTCATGCATCGACTGCCAACGAGAACATAAATCCTGGATATCAGCGTCTAAGTCGGCCACCTTTTTACCTTCAGCCACTGTTCTAACAATTATTCCGAAGTTTCTTGGTTTAATCGACATGGCCAATCGTTTTAGGCGTTGGCGTTCAGTGCTACTTTTAATTTTTTGAGAAATAGAAACAACGTCTGAAAAAGGAACCAGAACAACGTATCGACCAGCTAATGAAATTTCGGAAGTGATACGAGGGCCTTTTGTAGAGATGGGTTCTTTGGCAATTTGAACAATCAGATTCATATTCGGACTAAGAATCTGCCCGATTTTACCTGCTTTGTTAATGTCAGCTTCAATTTCAAAGTTATTTAACAATGATTCCGGCTGACTTCCATTTACCGTACTCTTTAAAAATTTTAAGAGGGATTGCACCTGCGGACCTAAATCTAGGTAGTGAAGGAAAGCATCCTTTTCATACCCGATATCCACAAATGCAGCGTTCAGTGAAGGCATGAGTTTTTTAACACGTCCTAAATAGATGTCGCCAACCGAGAAATTATTTTCTTTTTTCTCTTTGTTGAGCTCTACAAGACGCTTCTCTTCTACCAAAGCAATAGTTACTTCGGAAGCCGACGAATCAATAATTAATTCACTGTTCAAGCAGTAAAAGCTGATTAAAAATTAGCATAGACAAACAGCTTGGAATCTTTTATTTAAAAATAAAAGTCCACAGCAATACAAAGCAGAAAAGCCCTAAAAAATTAGAGCGAATCTGTTGTTTGAAAACAACCTGTTAAAACAGATTATTTCTTCTTCTTATGACGATTTTTTCTAAGACGCTTTTTACGTTTGTGGGTTGCCATTTTATGGCGTTTACGTTTTTTACCTGAAGGCATAGTAGTATTTTTTTATTCGGTTAGAATTAATTTATTTCATTTTAAGCAGGGCTTTTTTCAAGCGCTGTAATCATTTTTTTTACTTCCGCAGCTGCGTTAGGGTCGTCTGTCTTGCTCACAAAATTCTTCAAGTTCTCGATTGCCTTTGTCTTATCTCCTTTTGAACTATAAACTTGTCCTAAATAGAAGTAAACGTCTGTTCGTTTAGGATTAATTTTTAAGACGGTATTCAAACGGTCAATGGCTTTATCCAGCTGCCCCGATTTAATAGAGAGCATGGCTAAATTAAACTGCGCCATTTCGTGATTTGGATCAATCGAAACCACTTCGCGAAGCAATAAAATTCCTTTCATTGGCTCCGAAGTTCCCTCTGCATAACAAACCCCAAGGTCTGTTTTTGCATTTAAATTCGAAGGATTCTTTTCCAATACTAATTGATAATTGGCAATTGCTTTTCCAACCATCATACTTCTGAATAAAGAATCTTCCGTCATTTTAAATGCATCAAAATAACGATAAGCGGCTTCCAGATAACCTTGTTCCGAACGCAAGATAGCTGATTTTTTTTCAAACCAGATGGCTGCTGCTGCAGGTACTCCGACTTGGTCCCAAAACCGGCCAAATTGATCAAGCAAAGCTGTATCTTTTGCTCCGTTATTTTTTAATGCTGCTTCAAAGAACGCTAGTTTTTTTACCTGGTTACTATCCAGTAGTGATTTCGCCTGATTAAATATCTGCTCCTCACTAAATCCATTTGCATTTTGACTGACTTTGTTTTCTTTTTCTTCTTGTTTTACATTCACCTGTGAAGGCATCGTGTAAATTACTCCCGTGATAACTAAGGCAGTACCGACTAAAATCAGTTGCAAATGTTTTCCTTTCATGGATTATTGTTCTGACTTTTTCACGTGAGCCGTTTTTACACGCTCTGTGAATGTTTTTGCCGGTTTAAAAGCAGGAATATAATGCTCAGGGATGATAATCGTTGCATTTTTAGTAATAATACGACCAGTCTTCTTCGCACGCTTTTTCACGATAAAACTTCCAAATCCTCTTAAGTAAACATTTTCATCATTAATTAAGGAGTTACGTACTACTTTCATCATCGATTCAATTGTTTGCTGAACCGCTACCTTTTCAATACCTGTTTTAGTTGAAATCTCGTTTACTAATTCTGCTTTAGTCATAATGACAATATTTTTAAATTGTTAATTCTTATTAAGGGGCTGCAAAGATAGGTTTTCTGATTGAAATACAAAATATTAATTCTTTATTTTTGAGCCCCTTACAGTCGCAAATATGAATTTTAGCCAGATTTTACTGAAATGGTATGAGGATAATCACCGGGATTTGCCTTGGAGAAACACCCGTGACCCCTATGCTATATGGCTGTCGGAGGTGATTTTACAACAAACTCGCGTCGAACAGGGAATGCCCTATTGGTACCGGTTCTTAGATCACTTTCCTACCGTAATCGACCTCGCTAATGCCGATGAACAATTGGTTTTAAGGCTTTGGCAAGGACTCGGCTATTATTCAAGAGCCCGTAATCTACACGCCGCAGCAAAAATGGTTCGTGACCTTATGGGAGGTAAGTTTCCATCTAAGTACGAGCAAATAAAATCGTTAAAAGGAATAGGGGATTATACTGCTGCCGCAATAGCATCAATTGCTTTTGACTTACCCCATGCGGTTGTGGATGGAAATGTTTATCGATTTTTGTCGAGGCTTTTTGGAATCGAAACTCCCATAGATTCTACGAAAGGGAAAAAAGAGTTTTTTGAACTAGCAAATTCATTACTGGATAAAAAACATCCCGGGTTGTTTAATCAGGCTACTATGGAATTTGGCGCAGTATTATGCAAACCAGCAAATCCTACTTGCAATGTCTGTCCTTTTTCTCTACAATGCAAAGCTTTTCAATCCAAATCAATCAATGCCTTCCCAGTAAAATCAAAAAAGACGAAAACGCGCAACAGGTATTTCGATTTTATTTTATTATCGGACGAAAAAAATATTTTGATTGAGCAACGAAAAGAAAAAGATATATGGCAAGGATTGTATCAGTTTCCACTTATTGAATCAGCTTCGAAAAACAAATCTGCAATCCTTGATTCCGATTTGAAAGGTCTTGCTTTAAATTTGAATTCGTTTGAATTAATTAAGGCAAGTACAATTGTCAAACACGTGCTTTCCCACCAGATAATATTCGCAAAATTTTGGTGGATATCACTAAAAGCATTACCCAAACAGCCTTCTAATTACATCTGTATTTCAACCAGCGATTTAGGCGATTTTGGAATGCCTCAATTAATTGTTAAGTACCTAAACGAAGTCGATTTTTCGTAGGTGTAAACCCTTATTTGTAAAATTTTACATCAATAAGAATTTCATTGCTTTTCTAGATGGTGATTCCTTATATTTGCTTTACACAGACAGGCCGAACATAGTGTAATTAGGAATTTATCAAACTATCATATTATGTCGGGAGTAAACAAAGTATTTTTAATTGGAAACTTAGGGAAGGATCCTGAGTTCAGACACATGGAAGGTGGAATTATGGTGGCGAAGTTTCCGTTGGCAACCACCGAGTATTTTAAAAACAAAGATGGGCAGCGTCAGGATCAAACTGAATGGCATAACATCGTTTTGTGGAGAGGATTGGCAGAAGCTGCCGAACGACTAAAGCTCAAAAAAGGTCACATGATTTTTATTGAGGGAAAGTTAAGAACGCGAAGCTGGGAAAAAGATGGGATTAAAAAGTATGCAACCGAAGTGATTGCAGAAAATATGACCATGCTCAGCAAGCGGGAAAATGAGTCGTCTCAAAATAATGACACTGACCATGGCATGGATGAACCTCCTTTGAGTGATCAAGGTTCTCAAGAGCCATTTTAAAAATCAGGAATAAGGCATCTTCGGATGCCTTTTTTATTGCTTTCTTTTTGCATCTTTGTCTGATGAATTTCAGACTTCTGCTAGGTTTCATGGTTTTGTTTACTCTTGCTGCTTGTGGCGATAGTGATGATGCAACAATTCCTAAGCCCAAAGGTTATTTCCGAGTGACATTTCCCACACATGCCTACAAGCCATTTGAGCCAGCTGCTTGTCCTTATTCATTCGATATTTCAACCAACGCCGTAGCAATTCCAGATACGAACGATTTATCTGAACCGTTTTGGTATTACATTGTGATGCCTAAATTGAATGGCCAGATATACTTAACTTATAAAACGTTGAATAATGATTTTGGAAAGTTTGCAGAAGATACACGCACGCTCGTCTATAAACATACTTCAAGAGCCAGTTCAATTAACGAGAATGTTATTCAGGTAAATGATCGGGTAGGAGGAATTCTTTATGAAATTGGTGGTGATGCAGCTTCTCCAATTCAGTTTTTTGTAACCGATAGTACTAAACATTTTTTGCGAGGAGCATTGTATTTTAATGCTGCACCGAATGCAGATAGCATTGCACCATCAGTGAAATATGCAAAAGAAGATATCATGCAAATGATTAAAACATTAAAGTGGAAATAATCTTAAATTAAAAAATATGTCAACAGCCATTATTATTATTATCGTTGTCATTCTCTTCATGGGATTGAGAACAGTTCAACAGGGAAATGTATCTGTCATCACCGTGTTTGGAAAGTACCAGCGCATTATTCGTCCGGGATTAAATTTTATTATTCCTTTTATCGAAACGGTATTCAAAAGAATCTCCACACAAAATCGTTCAGTTGAATTAGAGTTTCAAGCGGTCACAGTTGACCAAGCAAATGTGTATTTCAAATCGATGATTTTATTTTCGGTGATTGATAGCGAAGAAGAAACGATTAAAAAAGTAGCTTTTAAATTTATTGATGAGAAAAACTTAATGCAAGCATTAATCAGAACGATTGAAGGAAATATTCGTGCATTTGTTGCAACAAAAAAGCAATCGGAAGTATTAGGACTTCGTCGCGAGATTGTTGATCATGTGAAAGAGCAAATAGACAATGTTATTGAAGAGTGGGGATATCACTTACAAGATTTACAGATTAACGATATCACTTTTGATGAGGCGGTAATGGTATCGATGAGTAAAGTGGTTGCATCCAACAATTTAAAAGCAGCTGCAGAAAACGAAGGACAAGCATTATTAATTACGAAAACAAAAGCAGCAGAAGCAGAAGGAAATGCTATAAAAATTGCAGCGCAAGCAGAAAGAGAGGCAGCGCAGTTACGCGGACAAGGAGTGGCGTTATTCAGAGAAGAAGTAGCGAAAGGTATGCAGAATGCAGCGCGTGAAATGCAACAAGCAAATTTAGATACATCAATGATTATGTTCTCGATGTGGACAGAAGCAATTAAGAATTTTGCAGAGTACGGGAAAGGAAATGTATTGTTCTTAGATGGCTCTCCGGAAGGCATGCAAAAGACCATGCGTCAGATGATGAGCATGGATATGCTAATGGATAATAACAAAAAATAGTAACAAGCTATAAAAGAAAAATCCCTGCGCGAGCGGGGATTTTTTTTGTGGGTGTGAATTTATTGATGCCTTTTTTTAATTTACCACTTTGATAATTCTTTAATAGCAGTTTTGTGAGATACAGAGTTTCCCTTTTCTAGGCGAGCGACTGCATCTGTAATTACCTTGTTGTATTGTTTACGAGTTATTCG
>JBJTMY010000123.1:0-13370 GCA_046073825.1 Bacteroidota bacterium | reverse complement strand
GGTAAAGTAAAGACTACTAATACCGTTAAGTCATTCGATAATTCCATAACAAATTTTTGAAGGTCAAATATCGGAAAAATGGCTGTTAAAAGGCGTTATATCGACCATGTATTTTAGGCGTTTAATGTATTCAAGCTGAATGAAAGGTATAACCTATTATTTAATACTCTCATTTTGAATGAAAAACGAGAGTAAAAATGTTCCTGATTGGGTTAAATCAGGCCGTTTTTTTTGATACTTTTGTTCTCTCTATAGAGTTATATGAATTACTTATCGCAACGAATTAACGAACTAGAAGAATCGGCAACAATTGCTATGGCAAGGTTAAGTCGAGAACTTCAAGAACAAGGTCATGATATCATCAACTTAAGTTTAGGTGAACCAGACTTTGTAACGCCACTGGATATCCGTGAAGCAGCAAAAAAAGCCATTGATGATGGTTTTACTTTTTATCCGCCTATTGCAGGTTATGCCGACTTAAGGAAAGCGATCTGTGATAAATTTAAAAGAGAAAACAACCTCTATTTTACACCCGACCAGATTGTTGTTTCTACTGGCGCAAAACAAAGCATTGCGAATGTAGTGATGAGTTTGGTCAATCCGGGAGAAGAAGTTATTATTCCTACACCGTATTGGGTTTCTTACTCACAAATTATCAAACTGGCTGGTGGAATTCCGGTATTTATCAGCACTACGTTAGCTACTGACTTCAAACCAACAGCTGAGCAAATTAAAAATGCGATTACGCCGAAAACAAAACTTTTAATGTTTTCTTCTCCATGTAATCCAACAGGTTCGATGTACTCGAAAGAAGAATTAAAAAGTATTGCAGAAGTGATTGCTCCTCACCCACAAATATTTATTTTATCCGACGAAATTTATGAGCACATTCATTTTGAAGGAGAACATGAAAGCATTGCGCAATTTGATTTTATTAAAGAGCGCGTTATTATTGTGAATGGCGTTTCGAAGGGCTACGCAATGACGGGATGGCGTATTGGTTATATTGGGGCTAGCAAAGAGATTGCAAAAGCTTGCGATAAAATGCAAGGTCAATTTACATCTGCGGCTTCGTCAATCGCGCAAAAAGCAGCAGTGAAGGCCATTAGCACCGATTGGAGTGAGTATGCTTACATGCGAGACTTGTTTTTAAAGCGTAGAAATCTTGTATTAGATTTAATGGCTCAAATACCCGGTTGGAAATTTAATAAACCCAAAGGTGCTTTTTATGTTTTCCCGGATGTAACTTATTTCTTTGGTAAGTCAGACGGTACAACAACCATTCATACTGCAAGTGATTTATGCATGTATTTGTTAAAGGAAGCAAAAGTCTCTTTAGTAACAGGAGAAGCGTTTGGGGATGATCGTTGTATTCGTATTTCGTATGCTACTTCTGAAGAAATTTTGACGGATGCATTAACCAGAATCAAAAACGCATTAGCTAAACTTCAATAATTAAACAATTGCGCAGTGAAAGAAATGAATTCAATTCATAAACTGTTTGATGCTTTTAATGACTTAAAAGTACTCATCATTGGTGATGTGATGGTTGATGCCTATTTATGGGGAACAGTTGATCGTATTTCGCCGGAAGCTCCCGTTCCTATTGTGGCTGTTAAAAAAAGAGAAAGTCGTTTAGGAGGTGCCGCCAATGTTGCTATCAATATTAAATCGATGGGCGCTACTCCTATTTTATGCTCTGTCATTGGGAACGATAGAAACGGTGCTGAGTTAATTGACCTGATGAACGAATTGAAAATGTCCACTCAGGGGATGATACAATCTGATGAGCGTGTTACCACTGTGAAGACGCGCGTTATTGGAAACAATCATCAATTGCTGCGAGTAGATGATGAAGTGATGCATGATTTATCTTCTATTGAACAATCTTCTCTATTCACCGCTATTCAATCGTTGATTGAAACGGAAAAACCTTCTGTTGTTATTTTTGAAGATTATGACAAAGGTGTTTTAAATCCATCACTTATTCAAGCAGTAGTTACTAGTTGTAAAAAAGCAGGCATTCCAACAGCTGTTGATCCTAAGAAGAAAAATTTCAATGCCTATCAGGGAGTCGATTTATTCAAACCGAATTTAATTGAATTGAAGCAAGGAGTTAAAGTTGATTTTAAAAAGCCTGACTTAGCAACTTTAACAACTGTTTGTGAAGAATTCAGAACTAACCAGCATATTAAAACCATGATGGTGACACTCTCTGAACATGGAGTTTATATTGGCAATGAAATGTCGAAAACAATTATTCCAGCGCATATCAGAAACATTTCTGACGTTTCGGGTGCAGGCGATACCGTTATAAGTGTTGCAGCGCTATGTCTTGGATTAGGACTAGACGAAAAAATGATTGCATCGCTTGCCAATTTAGCTGGAGGATTAGTATGTGAGCAAGTTGGAGTTGTTCCTATTGATAAAGAATTATTAAAGAAAGAAGCTGAACAGTTACTATCATGACCGTTATTCCTCAGAATTACAAAGGTTCATCAAAGCGCGAACGCGTAGAAGATATGTTTGATCGTATTGCACCGAAATATGATTTGTTGAACAAGGTATTGTCAGTGGGTATTGATAAGGGATGGAGAAAAAAAATGGTAGCAGCGCTAAAACCATTACAACCCAAACACCTATTAGATATCGCTACGGGAACCGCTGATGTAGCAATTGCTTGTATGCAGCTGCAACCGGATCATATCACAGGCGTTGACATATCAGCTTTGATGTTAGCAGAAGGCCAGAAAAAAATCAATGAACTTGGATGGGCAAATCAAGTCACTTTGCAACAAGCCGATTCTGAAAACTTACCTTTTGCCGATAATTCATTTGATGCAATTACGGTGGCCTTTGGAGTAAGAAATTTTCAAAACTTAGATAAAGGATTAAGCGAGATGTTCCGCGTATTAAAGCCGAATGGAAAAGTAGTAATTCTTGAATTTTCTCAGCCAGAAAAATTTCCTATAAAACAATTTTATCACTTTTATTCGAAATACGTATTACCCCTTATCGGTCAAATTGTATCTAAAGAAAGAGCCGCATACGAATACTTACCTGAATCGGTCGCTGCATTCCCTTATGGTGGTGATTTTGTTAAAATTATGAATAAAAATAATTTTGTTAATGCGAAATGCGTTCCTCTTACATTTGGCATTGCAAGCATTTATGTTGGAAGTAAATAACTGATGAGAAAAATTGTTTTTACATTAATCGCGATGATGTTCTTGATCGTCTCCTCTACGACTGTTAGGGCACAACGCATCATTGTCAAAAACCAAGAGAAATACGATAAGCAGTGGATTCATTTTGGGTTCTTATTAGGAACCAACAAAACCAATTTCAAAGTTTCACGCACTGAAAACTTTTTAAAGAACGATAGTGTATTGTTTCTTTCGGCAGATGGGCAAACCGGCTTTGACTTAGGGATTATTTCTAATTTACGCATTGCCGAAAATTTTGATTTGCGTTTTACACCGATGCTTGCATTTTCGCAGCGCGACATCAACTATCGAATGACATTAAAAGTAGCGGGTAGTACAACGGTAACAAAAAAAATAGAATCCACCTTTATACAATTCCCACTCTTGCTTAAATTCAAATCGAATCGTGTAAACAATTATCGGTTTTATGTTTTGGGAGGAGCGAAATACATGATTGATTTAGTTTCACAAGCAGCCGTAGAAAATGACCAGCAGTTAGTAAAATTAAAAAAGTACGACTATGGTTATGAAATTGGTTTAGGGATGGATTTATATCTTCCATTATTCAAATTTGCTCCTGAAATAAAAATGTATCAAGGCATTCCTAATATTTTAGGAAATGACAACGCTGTTTATACTACTTCACTTAACGGATTAAAATCAAGAATCTGGTCTGTTTCTTTTACCTTCGAATAAATGATAAAAAGAATTGAACTTGTTCTGCTCCCTGAAGAGGCTGCCAACGAGGAACAATACCTGAATAAAATTGCGCAATTTATCTCTTGCGCAAAAGAAGAAATCACCGACTTCCGCTTATTAAAAAAGTCAATTGACGCACGTTCGCGACAAGTAAAATTTCGCTTATTTTTTGATGTTGCTCTTGGAGAAAAACTACCAGCACCCGAGGGAATTGAACGCGATTATAAAAATGTTTCCAATTGTCAGCCGGTTCACATCATCGGGTTTGGTCCTGCAGGAATGTTTGCCGCTTTACGTTTGATTGAGTTAGGCTACAAACCCGTAGTTTTTGAACGAGGTAAAGATGTAAGAAGTCGCCGAAGAGATTTGGCCGCTATTAACAAACAAGGCCTCGTTAACGAAAACTCTAATTACTGTTATGGTGAAGGTGGTGCAGGAACCTATTCAGATGGGAAGCTTTATACCCGATCGGGGAAGCGTGGAAATATTTTACGTATTCTTCACACCTTTTGCGACTTTGGAGCAGACCCATCCATTTTAATTGAAGCGCACCCGCATATTGGCACTAACAAGCTACCACATATCGTAACGCGTATGCGTGAGTTTATTGAAAGCTGTGGTGGTGAAGTACATTTCAATTCTCGCTTAGAAGAATTAGTTATTGAGAACAAAAAAATCAAAGGATTAAAAATTGCTTCTGTTGAAAATAATAATGTAGCAACAGTTATAAAATCGGATGCTGTTTTACTTGCTACAGGGCATTCGGCTCGTGATATTTTCAGAATGCTTCATCAACAACATGTACTGATTGAAGCGAAAGAATTTGCATTAGGAGTTCGTATTGAGCATCCTCAATCCATCATTGATCAATCGCAATATCATTGTGATTTACGTGGAGACTTTCTACCACCTGCCTCCTACTCATTAACTACGCAAGCATTTGACAGAGGTGTTTATAGTTTTTGTATGTGTCCGGGAGGAATTATTGCCCCTGCTTCGACTGCGCCAGGGGAGTTAGTTGTCAATGGCTGGTCTCCTTCTAAAAGAAACAATCCTTTTGCGAATTCGGGGATGGTCGTAAGTGTTAATATGCAAGACTATGCCCCGTTTAAAAAATGGGGGGCTTTAGCGGGAATCGAATTTCAATCGCAAGTAGAAAAAAACTGTTTTGCTGCCGGTGGAGGGAACTTAGTTGCACCAGCACAACGGGTGGTGGATTTTTGCGAGGGCAAAGCAAGTAAGGGATTAATTCAAACTTCGTATATCCCTGGCGTTAGTAATACTGCGTTAGGAGAAGTATTACCTAATGAAATCACACAAGCATTGAGAGCTGGAATTCGAGAGTTTGGAAAAAAAATAAAAGGGTATTATTCAAATGAAGGTGTAGTTGTGGGTACAGAATCCAGAACATCTTCTCCTGTAAGGATTCCAAGAGATCACGAATCGCTCATGCATATAGAAATCACAGGATTATTCCCATGTGCTGAAGGTGCAGGATATGCTGGTGGAATTGTAAGTGCTGCGATGGATGGGGAAAAATGTGCAGAAGCAATTGTAGAATTTATTCAGCCGTAATAGAGGCGATTTTTTTTAACTCCTCGAAAAAGGTCGGATAGGATTTAGCTACTACTTCTGGATGATTGATTTTAATGGGTTGGCCACAAGCAGCGAACATGGATAAACTCATAGCCATTCGATGATCATGATACGTTTCAAATATCGCAGTGCTGAATAAGGAAGTATCCACTTTATCTTCAACAATGATAAAATCATCTCCTGTTTTTAGTTTCACTCCTACTTTTTTCAATTCTTGGCTAATGGCCGCAATTCGATTTGTTTCTTTGTGAATCAAGGTAGAAAGTCCTGTAAATTTTGCTTTGATCCCTAGCGCTGCTGTAATAACAACAAGTGGTTGCGCTAAATCAGGATTGTTACTTAAGTCGAGTTCCCAGTTATCTTTTTGCGCAGTAATGGCTTTTTCAAAATGAATTCCCTTTTCGGTAAGGCGATACGTTATACCTAACACATTTACCCAATTAAGCAATGCCTCATCTCCTTGCAATTCATCTTTTGCTAATTTTTCTAAAAACAATTTACCCTTTCCTAATATGGCGATGAATCCTATCCAATAGATAGCAGCAGACCAATCAGCAGGAATATGAAAGTCATTATTCAAATACTGTTGAGGTTTAACAATAAGTCTATTTTCAAACACTTCTACTTTTACTCCAAAATAATCCATCAATGAAATTGTCATTGAAATATAAGACCGAGAAACTTGAGCTGATGGAAATTCGATTTCTAATCCTTGAGGCAAGTAAGGAGCAATAAGCAACAACGAAGAAACAAATTGACTACTGATATTAGCCGTTAAATTTACTTTGCTGTTTTTTTTTGCTGTGCCTGCTATTTTTATTGGAGCGCAACCTTTTTCATGAAGGTAAATTATATCTGCACCTAACTGAGTTAATGCATTTACTAATGGAAAAACAGGGCGCGAATTAAGCGATATATCACCACGAAGTACGACTGGTTTGTCTTTCAAAAAGCAATAACTTAAATAAAATCGTAGCGTTGTTCCACCTGCTCCACAATAAACATCATCGCTAGTTGATTCAAGTATTTTTTTTAGAAAAACAGTATCATTTGCATCCGACAAATTATCAATCTTTGATGATAGCTCTCCAATTTTATGAATCATCAAAACACGATTACTTATGCTTTTTGAAGAAGGCAGCTGAACACTAACTTCCGAAGCAAATGAAGCATTATCGAGCCTTATTTTAATCATTTAAAACGATAATAAATTTGCATTGCTTTGTTAATCATCTCCAACGAAGCAACATAATTATAACCACAACTTCCAATTGCGGTAGGCAATGAAAAACTAATTTCAGCAGTATTTTTTTTATCCTGCTTCATGTATTCAGCAAGTTGATCAAAATCGAATTTTAAATTAAAATCAGGAGTGAATTTATTTTTCAGCACCTCAACAATTTCCATTTTATCTTTTTCCGACAATACACCCAACTGAAAAGCCAATTCGGATTCAATAATCATTCCCACCACCACTGCTTCACCATGCAACATATCTATATTATTTGCCAGCGCATCACTTTCTAATGCATGTCCTATGGTATGTCCGAAGTTTAGAATTTTTCGCTCCCCTTTTTCATGGTAATCGTTGTTCACCACCTTTGCTTTTACAGCAATCGATTTTTGCAAGATTTCGAAAATATCATTAGCATTTTTCAATTCATTCCACATCGATGAATCTTGAATGATTGCATGCTTATAAATTTCAGCCAATCCATTTTCATACTCTCTATTACTTAATGAATTCAAAAATTCAGTAGCAATAAATATTTTAAGCGGTGAATTAAAAACACCAATGCTATTTTTAAAATTCAAATAATCAATTCCTGTTTTACCTCCTAGGGCTGCATCTGTCATAGCCATCAAGGTAGTAGGAAAAGAATAAAATTGCATTCCTCTTTTATAAAGTGCTGCAACAAATCCAGCTAAGTCAGAAACAACACCTCCGCCTAAAGAAATTAGGATATCATTTTTAGTAGCGGCATGATCAAACAATTGTTTCCAGCAATTTTCAGCAACAGTTAAATTTTTAGAAGACTCGCCTGCAGGAACAACAATAGGAATAAGTTTTATATGGGATGAAATTATAGTGGAGAAAATCGGATAACAATATTGCTGAGTATTTTCATCCATCAAAATAAATAACCGCTGATACTCATGAAATGTTGATTTAATTTCATGGCTCAACTGTTCGATTTGAGAAGCAATTAAAACAGGAGTTTCAGCAATTACAAAGTTTGACATTATCAATTTGATTTCTTTACAACTTCACCTGCATCATTTTTTACAACATTGGTTTGTTGCAAAATTGATTCTTCGTGAATCATATTGTACAATTTTAAAATAAACTCAGGCGACAATCCCTTCTCTTCTCCCAGCGCAGTTCTTGAAGCAATAATTTCAGCCCATCGCTGCGATTGATATATCGCTACGTTATTTAAAAATTTATACTCGCCAATTTTTCTTGCCACATCCATACGGGACGCCATCTTGTTTAAGATTTCAAAATCGATTTCGTCAATTGTATCGCGTAAATCTTGCAAACGACTTAGCTCTACAGGACAATCAAATTCAGCTTTACGAATACTTAAGGAAGCAATCAAATCTTTTAAATCAGCAGGAGTTAACTGTTGATTTTTATCGCTTAACGCAATCTCCGGATTATAATGCGATTCAATCATCAAACCATCAAACTGCAGGTCGAGAGCTAATTGAGATACTGCTCCTAACAGCTGTGGACTACCGCAAATATGACTAGGGTCACAAAACATCGCAATCGAAGGCATTTTACGTTTCAACTCGATTGGAATTTCCCAATTCGGCTTATTACGATAAACACTGTTTTCATAACTGGAGAATCCTCGGTGAATAGCAGCAATTTTTGTAATTCCACTTCGTTCGATTCGCTCTATCGCTCCTAGCCATAAAGCTAAATCAGGATTCACTGGATTTTTTATAAAAACAGGAATATCTACACCGTTTAAACTATCTGCAATTTCTTGAACTAAAAACGGATTAACAGTAGTTCGTGCTCCGAGCCATAAAAAATCAATCTTGCTTTTTAACGCTGCTTCTACATGCTTAGCCGAGGCAACCTCTACCATTACTGGAAGACCAGTTTCATCACCTGCCTCGCGCAACCATGATAAAGCTTGCTCTCCCATTCCCTCAAATGAACCAGGACGAGTGCGAGGCTTCCAGATGCCCGCTCTTAAAGCATGTGCTCCACTTTCTTTAACCCCACGAGCGGTTATCATTACTTGCTCAGCCGATTCGGCTCCACAAGGACCTGATATGATCCAAGGCTTATTCTTTTGGGGAAATCCCCATTGTTCAGGCGATATTATCATAACTAATAAACACGTAAAGTTACAACATAGTTTATTTTATAAAAACAGCATCATAAATTGAAAAGTACACCTATACAAATAGTTACAAGGAATTACAATTTATCCTCTAAAAATAAACCAATAAAAACACTCTTTTTTAACGTTCTGATTATCTTTGTCGCGCTATGGAATCATCGCCCCAACTATCTTTCGATAATTTAGAAAACGCATTTGCTTCAAAAAGCAATCAAGAAATAAGACAAGCTTATTGGTTATTTAAATTAATTGGCTATCCCCGATTAGTTGCACTTGGCAGTGCGGTGACGGCTAAAGCGCTTGATTGGAATTTACCCGTTAAGGGCCTAATTAAAGCCACCATCTTTAAACAATTTTGTGGTGGAGAAAATATTGAGGAATGTTCTAAGGCAATTGCCAAACTTCATCAATTTGGTGTAGGTAGCATATTGGACTACTCAGTAGAAGGTGCCAAAGAAGAAAGTGAATTTGATCACGCTTGCGAAGAGATTATTGCAACAGTCATGAAAGCGAAAGGAAATCCAAGTATTCCTTTTTCTGTTTTTAAAGTAACTGGACTTGCCCGTTTTGATTTATTAGAAAAAGTAAGTGCAGGAATTTCCATATTAGAGGAAGAAAAGAGCGAATATGAACGTATTCGTGCACGCGTAAAGAAAATTTGTGAAGCTGCTTTTCAAGCTGGCGTATGTATTTTTATAGATGCAGAAGAAAGCTGGATTCAACAGGCTATTGATGATTTAGCTACCGAAAATATGGAACGCTACAATCAGCAGAAAGCTATTGTTTATAACACTATTCAATTATATCGACATGACCGCTTAAAATTTATTAAAACAAGTCATGAAAAATCGAAAGCAGGCAACTATCATTTAGGGTTAAAGCTAGTTCGTGGCGCCTATATGGAAAAAGAACGTGCACGTGCAAATACTAACGGTTACGCATCACCGATTCAACCAAATAAAGAGGCTACTGACAAAGATTACAATGCTGCCTTAGAGTACTGCTTAAGTAACATTTCCAATATGGCTATATGTGCAGGTTCTCATAACGAAGAAAGTAATTTGTTTTTAACAGAACTAATGCAAAAGCAGGGTATTGCTGTTAACGATTCACGCATTTATTTCAGCCAACTTTTAGGCATGAGTGATCATATTAGTTTTAATCTCGCGAAAGCAGGTTACAATGTAGCTAAATATGTCCCTTATGGTCCAGTGAATGCAGTATTTCCTTACCTGACCAGAAGAGCGCAAGAAAACACCTCCATTGCAGGGCAAATGGGAAGAGAACTTTCGTTATTGGTTGCTGAAAAGAAAAGAAGAAAATCGAATAGATAGCATTATTTTTCTTTTACTCCGTACGATATCTCTACTCGAAACCGTGCATCGATAATTCCTATTCGACGAGCAGCAGATTGGGTAATTTTAATCAACACATCGAAATTGTCACCCGTATCTGGCAATACGCCTACGACTTTCACAAATACAAATCGCTTACTCATTGGATTCATCACTTTAATAATAGTTCCAACAGGAGCAGTTCGATGTAAGGCATAAAATTTTTCTCGCTTACCGGAGGTCCCATCTAACAGCCACGTAGCTACGCCCTGCTCTGTTACAACGCCATCAATATTTTTGTCGGATGCGGTTGGTACTGTAGCGTAATTAGAAGAATCGATTGTAGAGGTCACATTTGATTGGATGGCTACGCTATCTTTTTTCGTCTCTACTGATTCATTTTGATTTTTTATTACGGGTGTTGTTAAATGATCGTTGGTGTTCAAATTGGCTTCGCCTTTTTGTGGAATTTTTAACAACTGGCCAATCTTGATCTTACCTAATTCTATGGAATTATAGGTAGCAATTTCACGTGGAGAAACATGATATTTTGCTGCAATTCCATAAAGTGTTTCACCCGCTACTACCTTATGTACTATTGCTGGATTTTTCTTTTTGCTTCCCGACTTTTCTTTATTCATCACCTCTGACTTTTCCGTTTTTATACCTGCAGAGGCAGAAGGCTTCTTTGCCTCTTGCTGTTCAGGCGAATCACTCTTCGGGGTATCATTATTCGTATCCGTTTCTACTTTGTTTTCCGCTGCATTACGCTTGTTTTCTGATTTCTTAAACACTTCGTAAGGAATTAAAATAGTCTGATCGAACTTCAACTCCTTTGAGTTGGGATTCACCTTTTGTAAATCCTTAATAGGAGCTTTGTAGGTTCTAGCTATTGACGACCACGTGTCGCCCTTTCGAATGGTATGTACAATATACTTCTTACCATCCTTCCATTTAACTGTTGGATTGTTTTGAGCGAAGGCCATCTGAATGACACTTAACATAAAAACAATTATTAAACAGCTTTTAAATTTATTTTTAAAGGTCATACCTAATTTATTCATTGACAAATATTCTTTTATATAAACTTCAACTTCTTTTTATCGACGCTTTTCAGACGTTTTATTACTGACTAAATACAACCCTGAAAAAGTTATAATTCCATTTATTAAAATGATTTCGTAACCAAATTTATATCCCGAAAACCATTGTGCAGCGTGTTCCGCCAGCTGCCAGGTGATTAGAGGTGATAAGATGCAAATAAACGGCACAATTGACTCCTTAATTGTTTTAGTAGTAAACATGCCAAAAACAAACAATCCCAACAATGGACCATAAGTATATCCTCCCAACTTCAAAATCAAATCGATGATAGAACGGTTGTCTAACCAATAAAAATAAAGCACGGCGAAAAGAAACAAAAGGGCAAATGCAATATGAACTATCCTTCTTATCTGAAGTTGCTTCGACTCCTGCCAATTTTCATTTCGCTGTATCCCGAGTATATCAATGCAAAAAGAAGAAGTTAATGCCGTTATGGCTCCATCAGCACTCGGAAACAAAGCAGATATCAAAGCAATGATAAAAACAAATCCCATCACCGGAGGGAAATAATTCAACGCCATATCCGGGAAAAGATTATCACTTTTAAATGTAGCAGCTGTACTATCTATTCCTACTTTTCCAGCATAAATGTAGAGCAATCCACCAAGGAACAGGAATAAGAAATTTACTATAATCAATATCAAACCTAAAGAAACTACATTCTTCTGTGCTCCCCCTAATGTTTTCACAGAAATATTTTTTTGCATCATCTCCTGATCAAGGCCCGTCATAGCAATAGCAATGAATGCACCTCCTACTAAATGTTTCAAAAAAAATGCAGGGCTTTTATAATCGGTAATTAACCAATGGGTATGTCCTGCACGTTGCATAGTTGCATAAGCGCTTGAAAAATCAATGTTCAAATTATGCAGAATAAAATACACGCATAATACTAATCCGCCTAACATAAAGGATGTTTGTAAAGTATCTGTCCACACAATTGTTTTTACTCCCCCTTTAAAAGTATAAGCCACTATCAAGAGTAAAATAAAAACTGCCGTTGCCCAGAAAGGAATTCCGGCATCGTTTAACAAAAACGCCTGCAACACATAAATTACTAAATACAACCTGGCAGTTGCCCCCACTGTTCTTGCTATAATAAATAGCATGGCTCCTGACTTATAGGTAATCATTCCAAAACGGCTTTGCAAATAACTGTAAATGGATGTCAGTTGTAAGCGATAATACAGAGGCAGTAGATAATAAGCAATGGCAAGATACCCGAACAAATACCCAATTACGACCATCATATACGACATCGCCTGGGTTTGAACGGTTCCAGGCACCGACACAAATGTTACTCCTGACAAGGAAGTGCCTATCATCCCGAAGGCAACAATGTACCAGGGCGAAGACTTATTTCCGAGGAAAAATCCGTAGTTACCTGCGTTACGAGCAGTGTACCAGGAGATTGCCAATAAGACTAAAAAATAGAGTAAAACGAGTGATATGGTAATAGCTGGTGTCATGCAATTAATTTGCATCCAAATTAGTTATTGAACAATATTCAAAACTTTAGATGATAATATTTTTTGAACATATAATGATTCGTAAATTTGTGCTTCTACAAACTAAACTACCAACGTGAATTTACCATCCAGAATACTTGAAGATGTTGTACAGGCTTTTGCTCAGTTACCTGGAGTGGGTCAAAAGAGTGCGTTACGGATGGCATTGCATCTTCTTAAAATGCAACCTGAACAAGTTGCCAATATGGGAGATAAAATAAGTTCGTTGCGTAAGGAAGTTCGCTACTGTAAAAACTGTTTTAATATCACGGGATCTGAAACCTGCGAGATTTGTTTGGATGGAAAACGTGACCCTCAAACGCTTTGCATTGTAGAAGATATTCGTGATATCATTGCGATTGAAAACACCGGGCAGTTCAAAGGACATTATCATGTTTTAGGCGGATTGATTAGTCCGATGGATGGCATTGGCCCCTCACAATTAACCATTGATGCCTTGGTAGATCGTATAGAAAAACAAACGATCAAAGAAATTGTGGTGGCACTTAGCACGACAATGGAAGGAGATACCACTTTGTTTTATATTTTTAAAAAAAT
>JBJTMY010000122.1:0-4093 GCA_046073825.1 Bacteroidota bacterium | reverse complement strand
TTCTGCCCAACCCAAGTTGAACGGAAGTAAATTGATGGGCATTGAAGTGCCCTTGCCAGATGGAGAGACCCTTTCTTCATTTCACGCAGCTATTAATAATATTTTATCTCAAAAAAACGATGTATTTCCTTCAGATAGTTTGTTCCAAGTAGCATTAAATAAAGCCTTTTCCGGAGAACTCACCGCATGAGTAATTTTTCCTTTATACCGCTCGATAAAAAACAACTGGCTCTAGCAGCGCAAGAAGCCGAGCAGTATGTTACTTCTGCCCCACTCTATGCCTGTATGCTTTGTCGCAAGAGTCTCGAAGAATGGGTGCGCTGGATGTATGAACATGATCCCGATTTAACATTGCCGTATGATACTTCGCTCAACACCTTAATGCATGATCAAGCATTTAAGCAGGTAGTGGCACCTATGCAGTTTAATCAACTAAATCTAATTCGTAAACTGGGTAACGCTGCCGTACATACGAACGCGCGCCTAAAACCACAAGAAGCCCTTTACGCACTTAAATTATTACATGGTTTTATTTCTTGGGTGTTACAAATTTATTCCCCTGAAAAAATTTCTGTCCCTGCTTTTAACGAAGACCTTTTACCCGCTACAATTCAAAAGGATAAATCGAAGGAAGAGTTATTAAAACTGGAAGCCGCTTATCACGCGCAACAAGGTGAGTTAAAAAAGTTAGCCGATGAACTGGCGGCTATACGTGCAATTAAAGAACAAAACACTCCATTTGTTCCTCCTCCTATTGATCCAAACGAAGCACTCACACGCAAAATCTATATCGATACCCTCCTTCGCGAAGCAGGCTGGGATCCTTATGGAATGAATGTGCCGGAGTACCCGGTAAAAAATTGTATGCCACAAGCCAATGGCACTAACGGTACCGGCTATGTGGATTATACGCTTTGGGGTGATGACGGAAAGCCGCTGGCAATTGTAGAAGCCAAACGCACCAATCGCGATCCGCGTGTAGGTCAGCATCAGGCTAAATGCTATGCTGATTGTTTAGAAAAAGAATTTGGTCAGCGGCCCGTTATTTTTTATTCCAATGGTTTTAATACCTGGCTGTGGGATGATTTGAATTATCCTCCACGCAGTGTCTTTGGCTTTTATACGAAAGATGAATTGCAGTTAATGATTCAGCGCCGCACCACCAAAAAAAATCTTGCGCAGCAAACCATCAACGATGCAATTACTAATCGCTATTACCAGCACGAAGCCATTCGTAAAACAGCAGAGTCGTTGGAGAACAAGCAACGCGAAGCCTTACTAGTAATGGCAACCGGCACTGGAAAAACGCGTGTTGCCGCTTCTATCATCGATTTTCTTTCGAAAGCCAATTGGGTTAAGCGAGTGTTGTTTCTGGCGGATAGAACGGCGTTAATATATCAAGCAAAAACAAACCTGAATGATTATTTACCTAACCTGCCTTCTGTTGACTTAACCAAAGAAAAAGAAGATGACAGTTGTCGCATTGTATTTTCCACCTATCAAACCATGATTAATCAGATTGATGGAGAAATGGATGCTCACCAGCGATTGTATGGTGTAGGACATTTTGATTTAATTATTTTTGATGAGATTCATCGTTCAGTTTATAATCGCTATAAACATATATTCCATTATTTTGATGGGCTTCGTCTTGGACTAACGGCTACGCCTAGGGACGAAACAGATAAAGACACCTATGGCCTTTTTAACCTCGAGCAAAGCAACCCAACTTATGCGTACGAGCTAGACCCGGCGGTGAATGATCGGTTTCTTGTTCCTCCTCGCGCTATGAGTGTACCTGTAAAATTTCAGCGCAAAGGAATTAAGTACGCAGAACTCAGTGAAGAAGAAAAAGCAAAATACGAGGAAGAATTTTCGAATCCGATTACTGGTGAATTTCCAGAAGAAATAGATGCAGGTGCCTTAAACAAATGGCTTTTCAATACCGATACCGTTGATAAAGTAATTGCACATTTAATGACGAACGGCATCAAGGTAGAAGGTGGCGACAAACTCGCAAAGACCATCATCTTTGCTCGCTCGCATCAACATGCAATGTTTATCAAAGAGCGTTTCGACAAACAATATCCGCAATGGAAAGGTGAATTCATGAAAGTCATCGACTATCAGGAAGAATACCGATATGATTTGCTAAAAAAATTCAAGATTAAAAACAGCATGCCTCAAATAGCGGTGAGTGTAGATATGCTTGATACAGGAATTGACATTCCGGAAGTTTGCAATCTTGTTTTCTTCAAGCCGGTTCGAAGTAAATCAAAGTTCTGGCAAATGGTAGGGCGTGGCACACGCTTATGTCCTGATTTATTTGGATTCAAAGAAGACAAAACAGAATTTGTCATATTTGATTTATGCGAAAACTTAGAATTCTTTCAAGCCAACCCGAAAGGTTTTGAAAGCAACAGTCAAAAAACATTAAGTCAACGTTTATTCGAATTACGACTACGATTGGCCTTTGTGCTATTAAACGAATCAGCTAAAGAACTCAACGATTACGGTCAATCGCTTTTGGATGTATTAATCAAACAAACTCAATCGCTCAACACCGAATCGTTTGTTGTACGCCAGCATTGGTCCATTGTAGAAAAATATAGCGACCCTGCTGCATGGAATGCCTTGAGTGATTTAGACATCAAAGAACTCATAGACCATATAGCACCCTTAATGGCAGAGACAGGGGAAGATGAATTTGCCAAACGCTTTGATGTATTACTTTTCGACTTACAGTTAAGTGTATTAAACGGACAAAGCAAGCAAGCAACAATCATCGAAAAAGTGATGGGCATTGGAGGGCGACTCAGTAAAAAATTGAGCATACCGGCTGTGGCTATCCGCAAAGAGTCGATTGCCTTAGCGCGCGACAAAGAATTTTGGGCATTAGGATCCATCCCTGGCATTGAACGCATACGTGTTGAGCTTCGCGAGATTGTAAAATTTTTAGATAGAGAAGAACAACCGCACTACTTCACCAGCTTTGAAGACGAGTTTTTACAAAGTCATTCGGAAATACAATTAGTTTACAACATCAACAACCTAGAAGCCTATAAGCAACGTGTTGAGCATTATTTAAAATCGCAACAGCATCATTTAACCATCAGCAAATTGCGCAACAACCTTCCAATTACAAAGGGCGAGTTGAACGAACTTGAAAAGATGTTATTTGAGCAAGGAAGCATTGGCACCAAAGAAGAATTTATTCGTGCCTATGGAGAACAGCCTCTGGGTAAATTCATTCGTAGTATTGTGGGATTAGACATCAACGCTGCTAAAACGGCCTTTGCTGAATTGTTGAGTGCTCAAAAATTAAACTCACAGCAAATACGATTTATTGATTTAATCATTAACTATTTAAAAGTGCAAGGCACGATAGAGCCTGCCAAACTTTTTGATTCACCGTTTACCGATATTAATACAAATGGCATCATGGGACTTTTCGACCAGGAGATGACGCACAAAATCATTTCACTCATCGACCGCATCAACCACAACGCGGAAGCTGCTTGATATTTTATTCGCACCAATCTTGAGCTTTTACTAATCTAAACTTATTTGAATATGTTGAACAAATTGAATTATTTCAACATAACTTTAAAATATGTTGAATGAATTAACATAAAAGAGTTAGAAAATATTGGTTTATTAATGGGTGAAAAAATGGGAAGAGATATGCTTTACATCAACAAACCATTGTTCGCTTTATTAAAAAAACATGATAAGCTTTTGAAGTAGTTTTAAGAATTTAAAATTCTAAACTATTCAGGATTGCGGTGATTGGCTGCACTTATTCACCACGGACCTAAAAACCACAGGCGCGGGCATGTAGTAGCGCAAGCAGGTGCGGGT
This sequence comes from Bacteroidota bacterium, assembly GCA_046073825.1. Classification (GTDB taxonomy): domain Bacteria; phylum Bacteroidota; class Bacteroidia; order AKYH767-A; family OLB10; genus CAINEC01. Next base: position 232 of record JBJTMY010000122.1, on the reverse strand, counting down.
TTAAACCCGCACCTGCTTTTAAAATAAATCCAGGATTGCGGTGATTGGCTACGCATCACCGCGGACCAAAAAACAACAGGCTAGGGCCTGTAGTAGCGCAAGCACACTTCAGGCAAACCCTACCATGCTATAGATTAACCTACAAAAAAGGAGACCCACCAAGGTATACTTTCAACTATTCAAAAAATTATTTTTTATTGCAACATCACCTTTGATTCATGCACATCTTCGC
>JBJTMY010000121.1:0-5145 GCA_046073825.1 Bacteroidota bacterium | reverse complement strand
CAATGTGGCGCACATACATTTCCTTATTTGGAAGTAAGTAATAAGTCGGCGAAAGTAGAACACGAAGCAACTACTTCTAAAGTAGGAGAAGATCAAATTTTTTACTGCAAACTCCATTGGCAATTGATTAAATACTTCTTTGCAGTATCCATTAACAATTAATCCAACCGCATCTTCGGTAGAGATACCACGTTGATTGCAATAAAAAATCTGATCTTCTCCTACCTTAGAAGTAGTTGCTTCGTGTTCTACTTTCGCCGACTTATTACTTACTTCCAAATAAGGAAATGTATGTGCACCACATTGATCGCCGAGTAATAATGAATCGCATTGCGAAAAGTTTCTTGCATTGTCAGCGCCTTTATTAACCTTTACTAATCCTCGGTAGCTATTCTGACTTTTTCCTCCGCTAATTCCTTTTGAAATAATGGTACTGCTTGTGTTTTTTCCGATATGAATCATCTTTGTTCCTGTATCGGCTTGTTGCATGTTATTGGTTACTGCAACTGAATAAAATTCACCAACAGAAGAATCTCCTTTTAAAATTACAGATGGATATTTCCAGGTAACAGCAGATCCTGTTTCTACTTGCGTCCAGGAAATTTTTGATTTATATCCTAAACAGATTCCGCGCTTCGTAACAAAGTTAAAGATACCACCCTTGCCTTCTTTATCTCCCGGATACCAGTTTTGTACTGTGGAATATTTCACTTGTGCTTCTGCATGAGAAACGATTTCAACCACCGCTGCATGCAACTGATTTTCGTCGCGCATAGGAGCAGTACATCCTTCGAGGTAACTTACGTAAGCACCTTCATCGGCAATGATTAAGGTACGTTCAAACTGACCCGTACCTGCTGAGTTAATTCGGAAATACGTACTTAACTCCATCGGACAACGAACGCCTTTCGGAATATAACAGAAGGAACCATCGCTGAATACTGCTGCGTTTAAAGCTGCATAAAAATTATCGGTGTAAGGCACAACGCTTCCTAAATATTTCTTCACTAATTCGGGGTGTTCTTGAACAGCTTCTGAAAAAGAAGAGAAAATAATTCCTTTCTCTGCTAACGTTTCACGAAAGGTGGTCTTTACAGAAACTGAATCGATAACGGCATCAACAGCCACATTCGCTAAACGCTTTTGCTCTTCGAGAGAGATTCCCAACTTATCAAACGTTGCTTTAATTTCCGGATCTAATTCATCTAAACTATTTAACTGCACCTTTGGCTTAGGAGCAGAGTAATAAATGATATCTTGAAAATCTACTTTCGGATAAGTGACATTTGGCCAAGCGGGCTCCGTCATGGTTTGCCAATGACGAAATGCTTTAAGACGGTATTCGAGGAGCCATTCTGGTTCATTCTTTTTTGCAGAGATGAAACGAACGATTTCCTCGTTTAATCCTTTTGGCGCATTATCACTTTCGATATTACTTACAAACCCCCATTTGTACTCGGAGTTGGCAACATCATCCAATATTTTTAAGTCGTCTGACATGAATTAAATCTTTTAAAATGATTAAACTGCGAAAGATTCTCCGCATCCGCAGGTTCGTGTAGCGTTCGGATTATGGAATTCAAAACCTTTTCCGTTAAGGCCGTCTGAGAAGTCGAGCTGGGTACCTACGAGGTATAAAAAACTCTTTTTATCGCAAACGATTTTCATCCCTTTATCTTCGAAAATCTTATCGCCATCTTTGATAACATTATCAAATTCAAGCTTATAAGAAAGACCTGAGCAACCTCCGCCTTCTACGCCAACACGAATAAAAGAGTCGGCTGGGCGTTGCTCTTCCTGCATTAAATGGCGGGCTTTTTCAATGGCTTTTTCTGTTACGGTAATCATGTTATTAACAATTTGAGGACAAAGATACGATGAAATTTTCCTATTTAGAACAATTCTATATAGGAAATGTTTGATTGAACTGAAAAAGATTTTCTCTCTAAAAATGATGTGCGCTTATGGATGCCGGAAATGAAAAAAGTCGCCCGTTTGAGCGACTTTCCAATATTGTTAAAAACGGAGATTATTAGTCCAGTTTATAGTTCAATTTCATGGTGATGGAGGCTGTTTTTTCGCGAGAAGAGGTGTTATATGCCCCACCCCAAGAATAATCTTCCCCCGAATTTTGTCCGGTAATTTGAATAATTCCCATCTGCGCAGTAGTCAGTTTATCGATTTTGCTTCCAGATTCCTCCGCAATTTTCTCTGCGCGTTCGCGGGCATCTTTCGTAGCTTTTGATACCAATGAAAGTTTTAAATCGGCCAGCTTAGTATAATAGTAACGCGGTGCCTGAGAGTTTAACTGAATACCATCGTTGATGAGCTCTGTGATATTTCTCGATACTTCTTCTACCTGATCAATTTTACTCGAAGTAATCTGTACCGACTGTGTAAGTTTATATCCTGCGAAATCCTGCCCTACTACCTCACCGTTAGTACCATAGCGATAAGTAACTAAATTCTCTACCGAGATAGAACTGAAGACCAATGATTTTTTATCGAGTCCTTTTGCAATTAAATATTTTTCAATGGCTGCTTTGTCAGCACTCAACGCTGCAGAAGCTGCTTTCATATCCATATCCTGACGAGCAAAAGAACCTTCCCATACAATTAAATCAGAGGTAAAATTAATTTCTCCAAGACCAGTTACTGAAATAACATTATCGGGTTTATTACGATTAATAATTGCATTCCCTAATGCAAAAGCTGCAATAATAATTGCAAGCGAATAAAGAACTGAGGTGAGGTTGTTTTTAATCATAAGTGAATTTGGCATATTAAAAGTTAAAAATATTATTTGGATAGACTACCGTCTGGTTTAAAAACTACTTCTTTTATTCTAATCCCCGACTTTAACTCTGCCTCATAAAAGACTTCGTTTTTATTCGTTTCAATTCTATCAACTCCCACTAACGTTAATCCCTTATAGTTAGTTTGAATGACTGAATTGACTTCCGCTGGAAGATAGATCGTAGGAATTTTAGTTTCCGTTTCTAACCATTGACCATCTGCATTAAACAAAGCTGAAATTTTTACACCATCCTTTACAAACTCTGCTTCCCACTCCGTTTTATTTTCCTTTCCCCAATTTACATTTTTAAGGTTAGGGAATTTCTGATTTAAAGCTTGAATAACAAGAGCAGGAGGAGAACCTGCATAAATGAGAGTAGGAACAATTAAAATTATTAGAATAAAAAAGAATGATTTCATAATGTTAAGAGTAATGTTTTGAATTTGTATTCCGATTCAATTAAAAAACCGCCAGCACCAGAGAGGTAATTAAAATGATTCCTAATCCTAAAAACAAAACTGCTTTTCCTCCTTTCGATTTAACCTGATTAGTATCCATCGTATTTACTTGTTGTACTTTTCCAGCTTTCAATAACTCTACTTCGTCCTGTTTTATTGTGTGGAAGTTTTTATAAGTGGCAGGAAACCCAGTTACTGTTATGGTGATTTTTCTTCCCTTGATATCTGTTTCAAATCGTGGTTCTACTAAAACATCGGCTTTCGAATTTTTAATTGCTTCTGCGAGCGCATTATTCTTTAAATCATCATTTACTTTTTTTCCTCTTGCAGTGATGGTCGCAGTAACTTTTTCCTCTTTTACATCCATATCTACCAGCACAGGTTTTTGTATTACACCTGCTCCGTAAATATCTGTTGTTTTGGTAGTGATGGAATGTTGGGTTGTACAAGAGGTCATCAGTGCAATTGACATTGCAACGATTAAACTAATTTTTTTCATGCTTATTTTTTAAAAATCGTTTTTGAAATATTTCCGTTGGCCGTTTGAATTTTAATAATATAACTTCCTTCGGAGAGTGTATTTAAATTTAATTTGTAATCAGAAGAATGCAATTGATTAATGCTAATCATTTCCTGACCTACAATTGAATAAACGGTAATTGCATTAATCAATTCGTCATTTTTAAATTTTACCGTGAGCACATTTGCAACAGGATTAGGATACATAGTTACTTCATTCGCTGCACTCACCTGTTGAATGGCCATTGGAATGATTACAGGAATCTCCCAATCGTTGGTTCGTACAGCTGCATTGTAATCAAAGTAAATATTCGCACTTGCATTGATAACATCACCAGCATACACATTTGTATTGGGCTCTACGGAGAAACTAACCGCACCATGACTTAATGGTTCGTTATGATTACTATCTACTAATAAAATATTGGGGAAAGTAAATTTTAATGTGCGGTAAAGACTATTATAATCCATTTGTACCGGATTACTTGAAGAAAGTAATTTTACGGAAGCTGGATTTAATAATGGAGATAAAGTATCGACTACTACAATATTAAAAGCCGTATCATTTCCTGTATTCTGAAAACGAATCAGGTATTTTAATTCTGGATGTTGAGCGATTTGATAGTTGTACAATTTATCTACGTTAGAAGTAATATCATTCGGATCAAAAGCGCCTGTTACCGTAGAAAAAAGTGTATCTGTATTATTTAACGTATTTACATCACCGTTAGATGGCTCTACATGTCCAACTAATGTAATAGGCGTGTTTAAGGATACGGATGTTAAAACATGATAGCCAACAATTATCCAACGGAAAGTAAGCGGTTGCTGTGTAGGAATAGGAACCACGATCGAATCCGGATAAACCATAGCTCCTGCAAAGTTACAAGAGTCGAATACCACACCTGTATCAGCATAAATTGTTACTGTTCCTGCTTCTGGCAGACTTCCGAAGTTATAAACGTCAAAAGAAAACAAACCGGCAAAGCCAGGACGAAAGGCATTCCACAATAACATTCTAATCATCCAATCGCGGGTATTCGGGTTGGTAGAGATATAACCAAAATCGTTTAAGCTATCTATTTCAGAAGATGCATTAGCAAAAACAGGCGATTGCGTTGCTGGTATTGGCTGATAATTAGTAACCGCAGGAGGAATTACAGTATAATTGCCTGCTCCAAAAACTGGAATCTCATAATGACCATTGGCATCCGTCACACCTACGCGACCAGTGGTAGATTCTGTTACCATTTTATTTTGAATGCCAATATCGTTGGTATCACGAATACCATTCGCATTGAAATCTGCGTAAACAGAACCCGTGATTAAATTATAATTGCTTCCAAGTTTAGCTACCCAAATCTCATCAGG
>JBJTMY010000120.1:0-3355 GCA_046073825.1 Bacteroidota bacterium | reverse complement strand
GGTGAACAGAAAACAATTTCTATCAACGACGATTTTAAAAATATTTTCAATTAATGAATTATCAAATTTCATCCGCACCAATCGGATTTGAATTAATTGCTGAAGTTATTGCAGGTAATGTTCAGTTGTCATTAAGTGATGAAGCAACGACACGCATTTTAAATTGTCGTAATTACCTTAATGAAAAAGCAGATAATGGCGATGGTGTTTACTATGGCATCAATACCGGATTTGGGTCGCTGTACAACAAGTCGATTTCTAAAGAAGATCTGGGGCAATTGCAAGTTAATCTAATGATGTCGCATGCTTGCGGTACTGGCAACGAAGTCCCTGCTGAGATTGTTCGTTTGATGTTGTTCTTGAAAATTCAGGGAATGTCGTACGGAAATTCCGGAGTGCAATTAGAAACAGTGCAATTAATGATTGATTTATTTAATCATCAAATTTTGCCTGTTGTTTTTGATCAAGGTTCGTTGGGGGCCTCTGGCGATTTGTCTCCATTAGCACATTTATGTCTCCCGTTAATTGGAATGGGTGAGGTGATGATGGACGGAAAGAAAATCGCTGCTGCTGATGCTTTAAATCGAGCAGGATTAAAACCAGTTGCTTTAAAATCGAAGGAAGGATTAGCCTTGTTAAACGGAACACAGTTCATGAGTTCCTATGGTGTTTACTGTTTACATACGGCATTTCAATTAGAAAGAATTGCCGATGTGGTAGCGGCTATTTCATTAGAAGCGTTTGACGGACGTATAGAGCCTTTTAATCATTTGATTCATCAGATTCGTCCACATAACGGACAAATTAAAACGGCTAGCCGTTTCCGTGAGTTGTTGGCAGGTAGCGAATTAATCAGTCGTGCGAAGCAACATGTACAAGACCCTTATGCCTTTCGTTGTGTGCCTCAGGTGCATGGTGCAAGTAAAGATACCATCGACTATGTAGCAGGAGTTTTCAAAACGGAAATCAATTCAGTAACGGACAATCCAACTATTTTTCCAGAAGAAGATTTAATTATTTCAGCTGGTAATTTCCACGGACAGCCATTAGCGTTACCATTAGATTTCTTAGCCATTGCATTAGCAGAGTTAGGAAATATCAGTGAGCGAAGAACCTATCAATTGATTAGCGGACTCAGAGGTTTACCTGCATTCTTAGTAGCTAATCCAGGGTTAGATTCTGGATTTATGATTCCGCAATACACCGCTGCATCAATTGTAAGTCAGAATAAGCAATTGTGTACACCAGCGTCTATTGATTCCATTGTTTCATCCAACGGACAAGAAGACCATGTAAGTATGGGTGCAAATGCAGCCACAAAATTATTGCGTGTAGTGAAGAATGTAGAAACGATATTAGCCATTGAATTAATGAATGCGGTACAAGGAATTGAATTCCGTCGTCCATTAAAAACATCTCATTACTTAGAAGCGTTAATTAGCGAATACAGAAAAGAAATTCCGTTTGTAGAGAAAGATCGTTTAATGTATCCTGATATTCATAAATCAGTAGCATTTATTAATACCTATCCATTTGAAAAAATCATCGATTAATATGAAAAACAAAATTATTTTACTTGCAGCTGCATGTTTTACATTGAATGTAGCAGTTGCGCAAAATGTGCATCACGACCAGTTACAGGCGCGTGAATACAAGCCAGGATTTTATGATAAAGACATCATGAAAGGCATCGAACAATTTGAATCATCAAAGAAAGAAGCACAAAGCAAACCTTCTTATAAAATTGATGTGACTAAGATTGGATTTTATCCAAAGTCGGTAGATGAGTTCACTACCTGGTGGAAGAACAATCCGATTTCACAAGGGAATACTGGAACCTGTTGGTCCTTTTCAAGTACCTCTTATTTTGAAACAGAAGTTTATCGTTTAACAAAAAAGCAAGTAAAAATTTCTGAAATTTATACGGCTTACTGGGAATATGTAGAGAAAGCAAAACGATTTATTTCAGAAAGAGGAAACAGCAATTTCGATGAAGGTTCAGAAGGAAATGCAGTAACAAGAATATATAAAACTTATGGTGCTGTTCCATTAGAAAGTTATACTGGATTATTACCAGGACAAACCTATCATAACCATGCGCCCATGGTAGAAGAAATGAGAGCGTATTTACAAGGGGTGAAAGCAGCGAATGCATGGAATGAAGACGAAGTGATAGCAACAATTAAAAGCATCATGCATCATTACATTGGGGTGCCTCCAACAAAAGTAAAAGTAGAAGGAAAAGAGATGACTCCGATGCAATACCTAAATGATTATTGCAAATTAAACATGAATGATTATGTGGACATCACCTCATTAGGTAATAAGCCATACTGGAAAAAAGTAGAATATGAAGTGCCAGACAACTGGTGGCATGATAGCTCCTATTACAACGTGCCTTTGAATGATTACATGACGATTGTGCGTAATACCATGCGTAAAGGTTATACCGTTTTAATTGGCGGTGATGTTTCTGAAACAGGATTTGATGCATGGAGTCAGGTGGCAGTTGTTCCTACTTATGATATCCCGAGTGAGTACATCGATGACAATGCGCGCATCATGCGTTTTATGAATGGAAGCACAACAGATGATCATGGAATGCACATGGTTGGCTATTTAGAGAAAGATGGTAAAGATTGGTATTTGATAAAAGACTCTGGTGCAGGATCAAGAAATTGCGGACGTGAGAGTAAAAACTTTGGTTACTACTTTATGCATGAAGACTATGTCAAATTAAAAATCATGGACATCATGGTGCACAAAGATATGGTGCAAGATATATTGAAGAAATTCTAAAATCACAGAGGGGTAGAAGTAGTTCTGCCCCTTTTTTATTAGTAGAAAAGTAGAAGTATAATTCGTGAAAAATAAACCAGCATCATTTCTATTTGTTATATAAACGTTTACTTTCAAAACAACTTGAAAATAAATTATTAAAAATTTCAGATGATAAAAAAACTTATTTATTCCATTCTTAAAAAAGTGATGAAAACAACACAAGTTAAAAACGATTCACAGGTGAATCCTGCTAGTAGTATTTATGCAATTGAAGTAAAAGATATCGCAGGTAATACAACTACACTTGAACAATACAGAGGCAAAAAAATAATATTGGTAAACGTTGCATCGGCATGTGGCTATACTCCGCAGTATAAAGAGTTGCAAACGTTTTACGAAGCGAATAAAGAAGAGTGGGTGGTATTAGGATTTCCTTGCAACGACTATGGTGCGCAAGAGCAGGGGAGTGAACAGGAGATACAACAATTTTGCGAGGTAAATTTTGGTGTTACATTTCCTATGTTCAGCAAGGTGAATATTAAAGCAGCGCCTATACATCCTATTTACGATTGGT
>JBJTMY010000119.1:0-6519 GCA_046073825.1 Bacteroidota bacterium | reverse complement strand
AATGGAAATAGTATTCAACTACGAGACGACATTTCCAATTCTACCAATATCAATGTCAATCGTTTTTTTGACGATTGGGTATTTACTCCAGGGTTTCCACATTTTTCGGTTGATAGTGTGAATACCATATCCAATGGAACTAATTTTAATTATCAAATTTTTACAAAGCAAAAATCGAAAGGCAACAATCATATTTATGAAATGCCTGTAAAAATAACTGCGTATGACTATTTGAATAACGTAGATACCACCTTTACAGTATTCATCAATCAGCTTAATCAGTCATTCATCGTTTCCAGCAACCATCAATTTAATGAATTTTATGTGGATGTAAATGATGAAATGGCCGATGCTCAAATTGATGTGCGCAAAACCATTGTTGGTCCAATAACAAGCAATACAGGTCTTTCATTTTCAGACGCAACTGCTGCGGTAACGGTTACGAATGCCCCCTCTGGAAATAATTATGTGAACATCACTCATCATTTTGTTGCACCTGATGCATTTCATTCGCAACAGCCAATACGCCTAAGTGATTACCGTTATTGGTCAGTTGGAGGCAATTTTAATCCTGGTTTTCATGCAAAAGTGAACTTTTTATACAATGGCTCAACCAATATGTCAACTGGTCATTTAGACAATGCATTAATAACAGGTGTTGAAGACAGCATCGTTTTATTGTATCGAGCTGGCACGGTTAACGATTGGGAAATTGAAACACATTGCACATTGGTAAAGTCAGGGAGTGCAACAGATAAAATAGGATATATTACTGTTGATACCTTAAAGAGAGGAGAATACTGTTTAGGCTACAAAGATTACACTGTTGGCCAACCCTCTCTTTCATCATTAAATTCCATTTCGTTTTCTGTTTCGCCTAATCCATCAAATGATACATTTTGTATTAAGATAAATGGTGAGAGAAAAATTAATTATTCTATAGGTGTTTATGACCTAACTGGAAAAGAAGTATATCATAATAGCCTTCACCATGAAGACACCCTTTTATGGCAGCCTAAAAATTTGAAGAAAGGAGTTTATTTAATCAACTTGATGGAAGGAGGAAAATTAATTGAAACAAAAAAGGTAATTTATCAATAAACTATTCCCCAATGGAATCCCAGTTGTCCGTGTCTCGAGGAGAAATCGGATCATCATTGTTTTTATACATCTGATGAATGTAAAGCGATCGTTTTTGAATATGTTCTTTTAGTAAAGTAGGAGAAACCACTTTCATGTGTTCGAGCCAGCTCATAATCCACCCTACTAATTCAATATTGATGCAACATTGCATTTCCAGATGATAGCTGCCATCATCGAGGAGTTTAAACTTTTGCGATTTATGCCAAAAGCGATTCGACAAATAGATGCCTGCACTTTTACTAATATGAATAATCACTTTGTACACTTTAGTATCATTACTATCATGAATTCCGAACTTTGTCTGAAGTTTATTATCAATTGCTTTTAAGCTTCCCTTTAAGTTGAAACGTTTATCCAATTCCACAACAGATTCGATTGCATCTAATTCAATTACATGCAGCGCACGATCGGAATTCTTATAATGACACGCAATTAAATGAACAGTTCCACGATGATAGATCATGCGCAATGGTTCATAATTAATTTCTACCAATCGCTCGTGATCATAATGTTTTATGGAAACAACTATCTTATTCGTAATTGCCCTTAACAATTCGTCGAGAAACTTTTTATGCTTAGCTTTAAAAATAAATTCTGACCAATCACTATTCGCTACTGCATTGCTAGGAACCAACTGAACAATTTCAGGAAAACTATCCAAGGACACCCCCTTCTTCATGTCAAGAATTTGAGATAAGGTATCACCAGTCGCTTTTTTCAGCCATTTCGTTTTAAAATGTTCTATTAAAAATAAATTTACATACTCTTGAAACGACAGTGAAGTATCATTTTCACTAGAAACAATCATCCACGTCTTCTTGTTGAAAACGCCCTCACTTACGGCAACACGAATCTGCGGAGTATTTAAAACTTCGCTTATCTTTGTAAGGTCTCGATAAATCGTTCTTTCCGAACAGTTATAACCGAGTGATTTTAATTTTGGATATAATGTAGCTACTGTTTCTGGCCCTACCGACAAAAATCGGATAACGGTCAGAATGCGTTCGATTTGCATAAAGAATGAATGGTGCGCAAATATTTTAATTAATATTTACATTTCCAAAGTTATTTATATAAATCTTTTAATTAATAGTAAACTTTAACATTTGAAATGACTATTCAATATCCCATTATCACCTTAAAAAAAGGAAAAGAAAAATCTGTTTTAGCTAGGCACCCCTGGATTTTTAGTGGAGCAATTGCGAAAGAACCTAATGGGCTAAAGGAGGGAACAATTGTATCGGTAAATGACAGTAACGGTATTTATTTAGCCACTGGACATTTTCACAAAGCCACTATTTCAGTGAGGTGTTTAAACTTTGATAACTCCCCAATTGATGCCACCTTCTGGAACAACACCATTTCAAAGGCATTTCAATTTCGAAAAATCATAGGATTAGCAAATAATAATCACACGAATATATACCGACTTGTTCATGGCGAAGGAGATGGTTGCCCAGGTTTAGTGATTGACATTTACGGCAAAACGGCCATTATTCAAGTTTATACAAAAGGCATGTATGATTCCATCTCAATGATTAAAGATGCCCTATTACACACCTTTAAAGACTCGATTAAAGCTATTTATTCGAAAAGTGCAGAAACTTTAGCTAAACATGGTGTTTCGAACATTGCAGATGAATACTTGTATAAATCAGATGATTTTATAGAAGAAGATTTTGGAATTGAAAATAATTTAAAATTCAAAATAAATTACATTGAAGGACAAAAGACTGGTTTTTTTATTGATCAACGAAACAACCGTTCCCTTGTGCAGCATTATGCAAATGATAAAACTGTTTTAAATACATTTTGTTATACCGGTGGATTTTCCTTATACGCCCTACAAGGTGGTGCGAAAAAAGTTGTATCTGTCGATAGCTCCAAAAAAGCGATGGAAGGTGTCCAAGCTAATGTGAAACTAAACTTTCCCAAAGGGCAACACGAAGGAATCACAGAAGATGTAATGACTTATTTAAAGAAATCAAAGGAATCATTCGATTTAATAATCCTTGACTCTCCCGCTTATGCAAAACATTTGAGCCAGGTAAAAAATGCCATGGTAGGCTATCGAAATTTAAATACCGAAGGTTTAAAAAAAGTTAACAAGGGAGGAATTATTTTTACCTTTTCATGTTCTCAGGCTATCGATAAAGAATTATTTCGTAAAATCATATTTCAATCAGCATTACAAGCAGGTAGAAATGTTCGAATACTACATCAACTTTCACAACCAGAAGATCATCCAATCAGCATTTATCATCCCGAATCAGAGTACCTGAAAGGATTTGTGCTCTATGTCGATTAACAGAAACTTGATTACTTTTGCTCCTCTATAAATAAAACCATGAACCAACTTCCTAATTTAAAAAACTACAATAACGGTAACTTTTTTCTTATTGCAGGCACATGCGTAGTAGAAACAGAAGAAATCACATTTGAGACTGCTTCGCATCTTAAAAAAATTACAGATCAATTAGGAATACCATTTATCTTCAAAGCATCATACCGCAAAGCGAATCGTACGCGAGTAGACTCTTACACTGGCCCTGGCGATTTAGAAGCTCTTTCCATTTTAAAGAAAGTAGGTTCTGAATTAAAATTACCCTTATTAACGGATATCCAGGAGAGTGATGAAGCGGCAATGGCTGCTGAATATGTTGATGTTTTACAAATACCTGCTTTTCTTTGTCGCCAAACTGATTTACTAGTGGCGGCGGCCAAGACGCAAAAGATTGTCAACGTTAAAAAAGGTCAGTTTTTATCTCCGGAAGCAATGCAGTTTGCAATTAATAAAATTAAAGCGGCTGGCAATGACCGTATCTGGTTAACAGAACGTGGGACAAGTTTTGGTTATACGGATTTGATTGTTGACTATCGAGGAATTCCAACGATGAATAGTTTTGGCTATCCAGTCGTAATGGACATTACTCACAGTGTGCAGCAACCTAATCAAACATCAGGAGTTACTGGTGGACAACCCGCTCAAATAGCCACCTTAGCAAAGGCTGCAATTGCGACTGGAGCGAAAGGAATATTTTTAGAAACACATCCTAATCCTAAGCAAGCACTATCTGATGGTGCAAACGCCATTCATTTGGATCGTGTAGAAGATTTATTAAACGACTTAGTCATTTTACAACAAGCCGTTAATCGACTAAAACAATAATTCCAGCTATTCCGAAATCTTAAAGCGAAAAATAGGATCTAAATCATTTAGTTCATTTATCATACAATTCAAATCGGTAATAATACCGTTGTTGAATCCATATACCCAACCATGAATAGCCAAGGCTCTTTTTTCCCATGCTTTTTGAACTACAGAAGTCTTCGCTAAATTTTTCACTTGTTCAATTACATTCAATTCAACCAAACGATTAGCGCGTGCAGTTAAATCCTCAATAGCATTTAACTCTTCCGCATGTAAAGCATAAACCTCTTTAATATTTCGCAACCATTTATTTATTACACCGCCGTAATCCTTATGATCCATTGCTGCAATCACGCCACCACAACCATAATGTCCACATACAATAATGTGCTCCACATGTAATACTTCCACTGCATAATTTAACACCGTCAGTAAATTCAAATCAGTATGAATTACTAGGTTGGCCACATTTCGATGAACAAAAATTTCTCCCGACTTTGTATTAGTAATTTCATTGGCAGGAACACGACTATCCGAACAGCCAATCCATAAATAATGAGGTGTTTGACCTTTGGTAAGATTATTAAAAAACTCCGGATCTTTTTCCAGTTTTGCTTTCGACCATTCCTTATTTCCTTCCAGCAAAAGCTGGTAACTTTTATCGTTACTCATGATTATAAATATCTGAACAAATGTAAATGATTAACCGAAGAAATCCAACGATAAATTATCCGCATTGTTTTTATACTTTTGCAGAACGAAATGACTATGAGAAAGAAAATTGTTGCAGGTAACTGGAAGATGAATTTAAGTATGCAAGAAGCCCAAAGCTTAACTGCAGAACTTATCGGTATGATTCAAGATGAGAAACAAAACGATTGTCAAGTAATTCTCTTCCCTCCTTTTGTTTATATCAATACAATTAACCGACAGACACAAAACAATCATTTATTGGTAGGTGCACAAAACTGTGCTGATAAATTATCAGGAGCCTATACTGGTGAAATATCAGTAGCAATGTTAAAATCAATTGGTACTACTGCTGTATTAATTGGACATAGTGAACGCAGAACCTATTATCATGAAAGCAATAACACCTGTGCTGAAAAAATAAAATTAGCATTGAGAGAGCAGCTAACTCCTTTTTACTGCATTGGAGAAACATTAACAGAAAGAAATGCGAATCAGCAAATGCAGATCATCGAGCAACAACTCAACGAAGGAATTTTTCACTTATCTGCAAGTGATTTTTCAAAATGTGTAATTGCTTACGAACCTGTATGGGCAATCGGAACTGGAGTAACTGCGAGTCCTGAACAAGCACAAGAAATGCACGCCTTCATCAGAAATAAAATTGCAGAAAAATACAGTACAGCTGTTGCGCAAAAAATTTCCATACTATATGGTGGCAGTTGTAATGAAACAAATGCAAAAGAACTTTTTTCACTTAGCGATGTTGATGGTGGACTTATTGGAGGAGCTTCGTTAAAGTCTCGTAGCTTTATGAATATTATTCAAGCCATATAAACTAAATTTTGTGAGTTTACAACACCGATATTTCATTGAGTTAGCCTATAAAGGAAGTCATTTCCACGGATGGCAGATTCAACCGAATGCAATTACGGTACAAGAAGAATTAAACAATGCACTTAGTCTATTAGCCAAAACACCTATTGAAACGATGGGGTGTGGCAGAACCGACACTGGTGTTCATGCCTCTCAATTTTATGCGCATTTTGACTCAACGCTTCCGATTGAAGAAGTGAAGTTATGGGTAAAAAAGTTAAATGCAATTTTAAAAGAAGCAATCTATATTTTCGACATTCACTTAGTAACTAATGACGCGCATGCACGCTTCGATGCTACCTCGAGGAGTTATAGTTACTACATCGCTAAACATAAAACAATATTTCTTCGTGATTTAATGTGGTTTACTCCCATTAAATTAGATGTAGCTTACTTAAACGCCCTAACAGACATTTTGAAATCGACGAAACACTTTGAGAGTTTTAGCAAAACTGGTGTAGAGCCATCAACTTATGCTTGTGAAATAACAGAAGCACATTGGACAGAACACGAACATAGTTATCAGTTTACCATCAGTGCTAATCGTTTTTTAAGAGGAATGGTAAGAGCCATTGTAGGTACGATGTATGAGTTTAACAAATTTGAATTGCCAGTTTCCGAACTGCAAACAATCATAGATTCGAATAATCGCAGTAAAG
>JBJTMY010000118.1:0-20631 GCA_046073825.1 Bacteroidota bacterium | reverse complement strand
GAATAGTGCCATATATGAGTAATTGGCAAAGATAACATTGCAAGAGTCATAATGAATACTTAAATTCGCACAAAATTTCAATAAAATGATAAACACTCAAACAGAAAAATTCGTGAAATATAAAGTGAAAGACATTTCCCTTGCAGAGTGGGGAAGAAAGGAGATTAGACTAGCAGAAGCTGAAATGCCTGGTTTAATGTCTTTAAGAGCAGAATTTGGCCCTTCAAAGCCGCTAAAAGGCGCGCGTGTTGCTGGGTGTCTTCACATGACAATCCAAACAGCTGTTTTAATTGAAACATTGGTTGAATTAGGAGCTGAAGTTACTTGGTCATCCTGTAACATTTTCTCTACTCAAGATCATGCTGCTGCTGCTATTGCTGCTGCTGGAATTTCTGTATATGCTTGGAAAGGTATGAACGCAGAAGAGTTCGACTGGTGTATTGAGCAAACTTTATTCTTCGGAGAAGATCGTCAGCCTTTAAACATGATTTTAGATGATGGTGGTGACTTAACAAATATGGTATTTGATAAATACCCTGAGTTAATCGCTGGTATCCGTGGATTATCAGAAGAGACAACGACAGGTGTATTACGTTTACATGAGCGTGTGAAGAACGGTACATTGCCAATTCCTGCTATCAATATCAACGATTCAGTTACGAAGTCGAAGTTTGATAACAAATACGGTTGCCGTGAGTCGTTAGTAGATGCTATCCGTCGTGCTACCGACTTAATGATGGCTGGTAAAGTAGCAGTTGTTGCTGGTTTTGGTGATGTAGGTAAAGGTTCTGCAGATTCATTACGTGATTCAAAAGTTCGCGTAATTGTAACGGAAATCGATCCTATCTGCGCATTACAAGCAGCTATGGAAGGCTATGAAGTAAAGAAGATGGCTGATGCTGTGAAAGAAGCTGATATTATTGTTACTGCTACAGGTAATTTTAATATCATCACAGAAGAGCATTTTAAATCAATGAAGCATAATGCTGTGGTTTGTAACATTGGTCACTTCGATAACGAAATTGATATGGCTTGGTTAAATGCTAACTACGGTCAAACGTTAGAGAATATCAAACCTCAGGTTGATAAATATACAATCGATGGAAAAGATATTATCGTTTTAGCAGAAGGTCGTTTAGTGAACTTAGGTTGTGCAATGGGACATCCGTCATTTGTAATGTCGAATTCATTTACGAACCAGACGTTAGCGCAATTAGAGCTTTGGGCAAATCACAAGAATTATGAGAACAAAGTTTATACTTTACCTAAGCATTTAGATGAGAAAGTAGCTCGTTTACATTTAGCGAAGATTGGTGTTGAAATCGACACATTATCACCAAAGCAAGCAGAGTATATTGGAGTAACTGTTCAAGGCCCATATAAAAATGACGCATACCGCTATTAATACATAGTGATATATAAAACAAAAGGGGATGAATTCATTTTCATCCCCTTTTATATTAAAGTCGCTTTTTAATTATAGATATGCAATTGGTTCGATGAAATGTTATACATACATCGATACTGTTGCAATGGGCGGCTGGCAGGGCCGTTAATGATGGATCCATCAAAAATGAAAAACTTGCTTCCACAAATGGTGTCTTTTGCATCAATTCCATTCGGTTGCATATACACTACCGCCCCAGATGTATTGGGGTCGTAGGTGCACGCCCTTTCATAAGCTACAAACTCGGTGGTCGATTTTCTAAATATAATTAAGCCCTTGGCTCCAGCAGGATAATAAATCCAGTTATTTACTGCATTTAAGTTGGAATATGAAGGTAGGTTTAAGTCAATGTATTCATTTACAGATACATTAGGAATCAAGGATTCATTTTTTTTACAGCCTAAAACGAATAGAATTAATATGGACGCAAGTCCAATATGTTTTATCATAATAACAAAGATATTATTTTGAATTTGCTTTTATGCTATTCATTGTGTTATATTTGACAATCTAAAAAACAAAAGCAATGAAAAAATCGATTTTATTAGCTGTTATTATGTTCATGTTTGTAGGCCTTGTGAAGGCTCAAACTTCTGAGTCAGTGGCAAAGGGAATGCATGGTGGAGCTGTATTTGGCAAAGGGGATTTAAAATTTGAATATGTAGAAAAGGGGAGTGATGTATTGGTATATCCAATGGATGGAAAAGGTGGAATGTTAAAAACTGTTCCCGTAAGTGCAACCGTTACCGTTGTTCCTATGGCAGCGAAGCTAGTACAAGAATTTAAGAATGTAGAATTTAAAGATGGTTGCTTCAAAGTAACTAGAGATAATGTTGAATTACCAGTATATGTGGTTGCAATTTCAACTACTTATAATGATAAAGTTTACGACGCCAAATACGTAGTTCCTAACGTACAGGCTAGATAAGAAATTTCATAAATCAGAAGCCCCGGGATTTATCTCGGGGCTTTTTTATAGCTTAAAAATGATGCGACTTAATCGATTGATAAAAATTGTTCCCCTAGTTTTGTTCCTATTCTTTAGCATTTCTTCAAATGCGCAATCTTCCAGAACCAAGGCCATTCGTAATGCCGACAAGGTAAAAGTAGAGCAAGAAAAGAAACAAGAAAAGGCAATAAAAGAAGGAATAAAAAATCATCGTAAGCTGCAATCCAAAAAGGTCCGCAAGCACATGAAAAGAAATGATCATCGCTACCAGCATTCAGATGCTTATGATAATCGACCAAATTGGTTGAAGCGAATGTTTCCAAAGAAAAGGCCCTCTGCCAACTAATAAAAAAGGAGATTAAATAATTTTAATCTCCTTTTTTTATTTCAGAATTGTCTATTCAGCAAATGTTCGCATGTCCACTGGAACTACACTTGTAACTCCTGGTTCAGCCATCGTAATTCCATACATGATGTCTGTGGCAGCCATTGTTTTCTTATTATGGGTGATAATGATGAATTGAGATTCTGCACTAAACTTTTTGATGATATTATTGAACTTGTCAATGTTATTGTCATCTAGCGGTGCATCTACCTCATCAAATATACAGAATGGAGCAGGCTTTAATAAATAAATACTAAAGAGTAAAGCCGTTGCCGTTAGTGTTTTCTCTCCTCCTGAAAGCTGATGAATAGACAAAGGTTTTTTTCCTTTGGGTTGCGCAATAATATTAATATCTGACTCAAGCGGATTGGTCATATCAGATATTACTAAATCACAATTATCGTCATCAGTAAATAAAGAACGGAATACACGAATGAAGTTAGTTCGTACATGTGTAAACGCATCCATAAACACGGATTGTGCAGTCGTGTCAATTTCGCTTATGGTTAACAATAATGCGTCTTTTGCATTTTGCAAATCCGTTTTTTCTTTAACAATAAAGTCGTACCGCTCTTTAATTTCCTTGTACTGTTCAAGGGCCATTGGATTAATTGGGCCAAATTCATTTAGGCGTTTTTTCAACTGTTCGGCTTTCGGACGCATTTCTGGTTCGTTGAATTCAGGGTCCGGCTCAACATGCGTTAAGTCTTCAATTTCAATATTGAATTCAATATTCAAACGCTCCTTCAAAGAATTCATTTGAAGTTTAATGCCATTCAATTCGTCGTTGACTTGCTGCAGTTTTAAATCGTTAGCTTCTTTTGACTTTCTAAAGTCAGCGAGCATTTTCTCGTCTGATTCAATTTCTTGCTTTGCAAGATTGTAGTTGGACTCAGCTTCTTTTGAACTTAGTTCTAAATGATTTTTTTCGTCAATTAGTTTTTTCAATTCATCACTCGTAGAAGCCATTCCGTTAGAAAGCTGATCAATTTGTTCTTTTACGCTCGTTAATTCGTTAGCGTTAGACTCAATATTTTTCTTTAAGGTAATCACCTGATTATTGCGATAACCCATGTCTCGCACCGTGTTTTGAATGCGATTTTGTTGCTGTAAAACCTGAATGTTAAAGTTGTTTAACTCTTGATTTTTTTCGCCTGATTCTTTTTGTAATTGCGTCGATTGTTCCTGCTGAACATTCAATTGTTGAATTAAATTATTTAATTTCTCAGTTAGAATTTCAGGAGATAAATCCGGGTTTTCTTTTTCAGCAGCAATAGTGTTTTCAATAGTGGTTAATTCTTCGTTTAGTTTTGCAAAACTAATTTTTGATTGATCAACTGCACGATTAATAAAGTCACAATTACTTTGTATAGAATTCACATCGCCACTCAATTTCATGAATTCACTCTCCTTGCTAGAAATAAATTGTTGGTTTTCTGAAATCTTTATTTTAATAGCAACAAATTGTTCTTCTGATTTAGACAAGTCAGATTTCAAATCCTCAATCATTTGCTCCTGCGACTTAATCTCCTCAGCTAATTTCTCAAGGTTTTTAAATTTACCGGTTCTCTTTCCATCAAACTTTCCAATTGATCCACCTCCAATAGCGTATTTTTGACGCAAGAAATTTCCGTTTCTTGAAAGCACAACCGCTGCCTGATGAGTACTTAAGTCGATGTTTTCTAAAGTACTCTGGTCATTAGCAATATAAACATGCGACAATAGGAAGTTAAATAAATTATTATATTGACTATTGCTTTCTACAACATCTAACGCTTTCGCACATCCGTTAATAGAAGTGGGAGACGATTGATTGAAGGACTTTAACGAATCTAGGATGAAAAAATTTGCTCGTCCTTTCGCAGAATCATTTAATAAATTCAAGGCCGTCCAAGCTTCTGCCTGGTTTTGAACTACGAAATAATTTAAAAAGGGTTCAAGAAAGTTTTCTATGGCTATTTTATATTCTTCATCACAAACAATAATCTCTGAAAGTAATGGAGCTTTCTTAAACTGCTCATGATTGATCTTTAAATAACGAATGGAATCTGGATATCCTTCCATTTGTTCCAGTAGGTTTTTCGTTAATTGGTATTCGTTATTTTTTGAATCTAATTTTCGTGATTCAATTTGTATCACTTGATTTGCCTCGCGAATTCTTGTATCCGTAAATTTCAATTCCTCGTCAAGTTCTAAACGAATTTGTTTAAGCTTTTTTAATTCTTCGTCTGCATTCGTTTTCTTCGGAAGTAAATCATTTAATTTCGTTTCTAGCTCTGCTAACCTTCCTGCATTTTCATCCTGGTTTAATTGCAGTCTTTTTATTTCATCAGAAATGGAATGGTGACGGGTTTGTCGAACAGCTTGTTTCGTTTCAAACTCATTAATCATTGATCGCTGCTGATAAATTTTCTGATTTAATTCCTTAATGGCATTAAGAGAAAATTCATAAGCTTGCTTACTTGAATCGCTGTTTTGTTTTAAAACTGCAACCTCTTCTTCTAGTTTTTTAAGGTGCTCTTCTTCTCTGTTTTTTTCTTCTTGTAAAACTAATATTGAAGCTTCCGTTTCTTTCAATGTGTTTTCATCATTGAAAGTGGATGTTTGCAAAGATTTTTGCTTCTCGATTAAAAAATTAAATTTTTCGTTTTTATTTTTTTCTTCGTTTTCAAAACGGGTTATTTCCAATAACTTTTCATTCAGTGATTTTTGAGCTGTTTGTAATGCAGCTTCTTTTTCACTTGTTTGACTTTTGATGGAAGATAAGTGCAATTCAAACTCTTCAAGCTTTGTTTGCATTTCCAGCTTCGTTTCGCTAAACGATTTCTCTTTGCCTTGTAATTCTTCAAGTGAAGAGCTATTGTTACGAATGGTATAAAGTGCTAATTGCGTACTAATTTCCTTGTACTCTTCTTTCAGACGATAGTAGCGATCCGTTTTTTTAGCCTGCGACTCCAACTGTTTCAAGCTTTTTTCAATTTCAAAAAGCAAATCGTTTACACGATTTAAGTCGGCGTCTGTTTCTTCAAGTTTTTGGAATGTCTGCTTTTTTCGAATTTTATATTTCGATATTCCTGCAGCTTCTTCCAATAACGTTTTGATGGTGTTATTTCGATCTTTGATGATGTCATCCACCATATTTAGTTCGATGATCGCATAGGAGTCAGGTCCAATACCTGTATCCATAAAAAGATCGTTGATATCTTTCAGACGACAAGTAACACCATTTAACTGATATTCACTCTCTCCTGTACGATATAATCGGCGAGTAATACTTACCGAGGTAAATTCTGTTGGAAGAATGCCTTTATTGTTTTCAAAAGTTAAAGACACCTCCGCCAAGTTAGCGGCTTTACGTGTTTTGGTCCCGTTAAAAATGATATTTTCCATTTTTTCCGAGCGAAGCATTCTTGTTTTTTGTTCTCCAAGAACCCAGCGCATGGCGTCAACAACATTTGATTTACCAGAACCGTTCGGTCCTACAATCGCAGTTACGCCTTCATCAAAATGGATAATGACTTTATCTCCAAAGCTTTTGAATCCTTTTATTTCAAGTGATTTAAGTCTCATTACTAAAGTTAAAATTGATAAATATAATTTTCAGATGCTGCCATTCAGACACAACCCATAAAGTTGAAATGTCGGAACAAAATACCAGAACCAACAAATTTAAAAAATGCTTTCACTCTATGGCCATTTATCAGCAATAATTCTGGAAAAAAGTAAATTAAATAGATTTTTGACCAAAGGGGAGGCATGAGTCAATTACGGATAGCAGAAACTTTATTAACAAAAATGAAAGTAGAAGGAAGGCGAAAATATCGAATGAATAATTTTCTAGATGTTTGAAAATCAAATAAAAATATTGAATATTTTTTCGATTACGGAGCGATAGGGGCAATCCGATTTTTGTTAAAAATGCAATTGTGGAAAAAATCAAAACCAAAATCAAATGACCGATTTGGGAAATTGAATCTTTTATTTCTATTTTTAACCCCCTATCCGATTAACGAAACATTAACACCAAGAAGACAATAAATTAACTCTATGATAAGGAAAGCTTACTTAACCCTTGTGTTTTTACTGGTTGTATGCGCCGGAGCATTTGCACAATCCGGAGCTATCAGAGGTAAAATCCTTGACAAAGCCAACAAACAGCCGATTCCATTTGCAACTGTAATTGCAGAGATGAATGGAACTCAGGTTTCAGGTGCTCAGTCAGATTTTGATGGTGAATACACTATCAAACCTTTAGCGGCGGGTAAATACACCGTTCGATTAAAGTACACCGGTTACAAAGAATTGGTGATTAATGATGTAGTGGTGTCGATTGACAAGACTACCTTCCAAGATTTAATGATTTCAGCAACTACTATTGAATTAGGTGGTGTTGAAATTATCGAGTACAAAGCGCCATTATTCGGTAAAGATGATGTGCAGCGTGGAGCAACATTAACGCGTGAAGACATTCAAGCGGCACCAACTCGTGATGTTAAATCAGTAGCGGCGCAAGCTGCCAGCGTATTTCAAAAGGATGAAGGAGACGACTTAAACGTTCGTGGTTCTCGTTCGGATGCGACTGATTATTATGTTGACGGTATCCGAATCCGTGGTTCTCAGAAACTTCCTCAATCTGGTATTGAGCAGGTAACTGCCATCGTGGGTGGAACACCCGCTCAATATGGTGATGCGACTGGAGGGGTTATCTCCATTACCACGAGAGGTCCTTCAAAAGATTTCACTGGTGGATTAGAAGTTGTTTCATCTGAAATGTTTGACCAATATGGTTATAACTTAGTTTCAGCTGATTTATCTGGTCCGTTAATGAAAAAGAAATTGGAAAACGGTAGTGAAAAAGCGGTGCTTGGTTTCTTTTTATCTGGTGAATATCAATCTGAAAAAGATCCTGATCCTTCTGGAATCGGAATGTATAAGTTAAAAGATAATGTATATCAGGATTTAATTAAGAATCCAATTGATTTATATCAAACTTCTGCTACGAGCTTCGGTTCTTATAATGCTGCTCAGTATTATACAATGGATGATTTCGAAAAAGTGAAAACGAAGAACAATGTAAAACAAACAGGTTACCGTTTTACTGCTAAATTCGATTATCAACCTGCAGAGTTTACCACTTTTACTTTAGGTGGTAGTTTCAATACTAACGACAGAAGAAGTTACGCCATTAATCGTGTAGCTTACAACTTCGAAGAAAATCCACAAATTATCGATCGCGATTACCGTGTGTTTGGTCGTTTGACTCAAAGAGTCGCTTCAACTTATAAATCAGGGAAAGAAAATTCTTCAGTTTTTAAGAATGTATATTTCACTGTTCAGGCTGAATACTCAAAAAATCAACAAATCAATCAGGATCCAAATCATAAAGATAACTTATGGAACTATGGATACATTGGTAAATTCTCAAGAACAAAAAATCCATTGTATGTAGCTACAGATGATACTACGCGTGAGCAAATCGGATATTCAAATTCTTACGATTTTGCTGCGGGTGGATTAAACCCTCTTGCAGAAGCTTATACCAACGAAGTTTATAATGCCTTCAATGGTGCTGGTATTAATGTTAGTTCATTAGATCAAGTTAGAAGTGCAGGTGGTATGAGAAATGGTGACGGAGCAAATAGCGTTATGGCTATCTGGGAAGGTGTTGGTAACTTAAGAAATACCTACCAAAATTTCGATAATGACCAATATAGAATTACATTAAGTGGTAACGCAGATATTAAGAAACATTCCATTTTAGTAGGTTTTGAATTCGAACAACGAGTGGACCGTGGATATAGTGTTGCGCCAAGAAGTCTTTGGTCATTAGGTCGTCAATATGCGAACTTTAATTTAACTGAAACAGATTTCAGTGTTGGTGATACCGTTTATGGAATGAACATTACTGCTGGTGATACTACTTATTATACAGTAAATCACCCTTCTACCTACGCTCCAACATTAGATGAAAACGGACAAGTAATTAATGGTTTCTACGAAAATTTACGCGATGAATTAGGTATTGCTAACAATGCTTATGTAGATTTCGATGCACTTTCTCCTGACCAATTAAATATTGGAATGTTTAACGCAGATCAATTAGTGGCAAACGGATTAGTAAGTTACTACGGATTTGATTACACTGGAAATAAAATAACTTCTAACCCTACGTTTAAAGATTATTTTACTCAGAAGAATGGAGCTAATTACACGCGTGCAATTGGAGCCTTCCGTCCAACATACATGGCCGGATACATTCAGGATCGCTTTACAATTGATAATTTAAGTTTCAACATTGGTTTACGTGTTGACCGTTTCGATGCTAATCAGAAAGCATTAAAAGATAAGTTCTTATTATTGGATTCTTATACTGTTGATGAATATCCTCAGGCAATCGAAGGAAAACCAGATAATATTGGTGGTTCATTCGTTCCTTACCTAGCTTCTGCTGGCGATTTATCGTCTGTAATTGGATACCGTGATGGCAATGTATGGTATGATAAATATGGACAAATTGTAAGTGATCCAGATATCATTGCATCTCAGTCTTCAACAGGAACAATCGTACCTGCTGTTAAGCCAGATGCTGGTAAATTAGCTACGGAAACTTGGAACATCGATGGAGTATTCCAAGATTACAAACCACAGATTTCTGTAATGCCTCGTATTGCTTTTGCATTCAACATTACAGACGAAGCACAATTCTTTGCTCACTATGATGTATTGACTCAACGTCCTTCGGCTGCTTTAAGAAATGACCCTTCAGAATATCTTTCATTAAGAACAAATCCTGATGGTTCATTAAACAACGCTGGATTAAAGCCTGAAAGAACTACTGATTATGAAGTAGGATTCAAGCAAAAAATCAGTAAGTCATCTGCATTAACAATCTCTGCTTTCTATCGTGAGTTAAAGAACATGATACAGATTACGAAAGTAAATTTTGCGTATCCTAACACGTACACAACTTATGACAACATCGACTTTGGAACTGTAAAAGGTTTATCATTAAGTTATGATTTACGTCGTACAGGTAACGTACGTATGTTAGCTAGTTACACGTTACAGTTTGCTGATGGTACAGGATCAAGTGCAAGTTCAAACACTGAATTAACAAATACGGATCAGCCGAACTTACGTTTCATTATTCCTCTAGATTACGATACTCGTCATCAGTTAACGACTTCATTCGATTACCATTATAAATCGGGTGAGGAATACGATGGACCGATTGTATTTGGCAAACCAATTTTTGCAAATGCCGGAGCTAACTTAGTATTCCGAGCAAATTCAGGAACTCCTTATACTCGTCAAACACGCGCAACTCGTGAAGCAGCAGCTATTGGCTGGCAGTCGAACGGCCAACGTGTAGTGGAAGGATTAGTAAATGGAGCTCGTACTCCATGGCAGTTCAGAGTCGACTTACGTTTAGACAAAGACATTGAAGTGAAGTTTTCTGAAAAGAAATCAGGGACATTTAATGTTTACTTACAGATTCAAAACTTGTTAGATACGCGTAATGTTGTGGGTGTTTATCGTGCAACAGGTAATGCAACGGATGATGGATTCCTTCAGTCAGCAGATGGATTACAATTATCTTCTGCTCAGTTATCTCAACAAGCATTCATCGATCAATACAACATTCGATTATTGAATCCAGATAATTACAGCTTGCCAAGAAGAGCAAGATTAGGTGTACGATTCGACTTTTAACCTTTACAACAAAACAAACAGAAAATTAACGCTATGAAAATGCTTCGATATAAGATCTTATTTAGCCTATTAGTATTGGCTGGATGGTCCGCGTCTACATTCGCGAAGATGAATGTAGGAGGGAAGATGGCACACACGCCTGTTCGCAATACAAGAGTTGCGGCCAGCTGCCCTACCACTTCCTCACAAATCGATCTGGATATTAACCAGGTTCGTGCTCGTGTATTAGTTGGTGGTGACCTTTGGTGGGATCCAGTTGGTCAAACGCCATATTATGAAGTTCCTATTGGTAGTGGAAAGAATTCCATTTATTCAGGGGCTTTATGGATTGGAGGTTTCGATCAGGCTGGCCAATTAAAGGTAGCTGCTCAAACATATCGTCAATCAGGTTCAAATGATTTCTGGGGAGGTCCAATTGATACCGCTTCAGGATCACCATCTATTGACAATGCCACTTGTGATGCTTACGATAAATTCTGGCCAATTACGCGCAAGGAAGTATCTGACTTCGTTGCTGGAGGAGAGGCTACAAATTCGATTAAAACATGGCCAGGAAACGGTGATGTTTCTAAAGGCGAATTATTTGGATTAGCACCATTCTTTGATGCGGATAACAACGGAGTTTATGATTATGAAGCAGGAGATTATCCTTACTTTTTATTAAGTGGAGATTATCCAACAAGTTCTACTACAGGAAAAGTAGAATGTAATGATTACCTATTTGGAGACAAATCGATTTGGTGGGTTTTCAATGATGTGGGTAATATTAAAACAGAAACTAGTTCAGACCCTATTGGTTTAGAAATTCGTGCACAAGCTTTTTCATTCAAAACAGCGAATGAAATTAACTTTATGACTTTCTATAAGTATCAAATCATCAATCGTTCAGCAGATGTTTTAGATTCTACATATTTTGGAGTTTGGTGTGATCCAGATTTAGGAAATGCAGCAGACGACTTAGTAGGTTGTGATGTTGGATTAGGATTAGGTTACGTATATAACGGTGATCCAGATGACGAAGGTGGTTCTGGATATGGATTGAATCCACCATCTGTTGGTATCGACTTCTTCCAAGGTCCATTAGCAGATGCAAATGATGGAATTGATAACGATAAAGATGGTGAAATTGATGAGGTAGGAGAGCAAATTATCATGTCTCGTTTCGTTTATTATGTAAATACAAATAACGTAGCTAACGGTAATCCGAATACTACAGATGATTACTATGAGTATTTATCTGGAAGCTGGTTAGATGGTTTACCAATTACGTATGGTGGTGATGGACGTGGAGGTGGATCAGGTGCAACAGCAACTCCTTGTAATTACATGTTCCCTGATAATACTGATCCGAATTTCTCAACTCCATGGACGATGGTTACAGCCAACTTACAACCAGACGATATGCGTTGGTTGCAATCTGCAGGTACATTCACATTGAAACCAGGTGCTGTGAATTACATCACAACTGGTGTTATCTGGCAACGCACTACAGCTGGTGGTCCATTAGCTTCTGTATCATTATTAAAATTAGCAGATCAAAAAGCGCAAGCCATTTTTGATAATTGTTTCAAGATTTTGGATGGTCCTGATGCACCAGATTTAGCTATTCGCGAAGGTGACCGTAAATTAATTTTATCATTAGAAAATGTAGCTTCGAAAAAAGTTGAATTATATAATGAAATTGATGCCGTAATTCCGAAAGCAGTACAAAATGCAACAGGTGGTTTCGATACTTTAACAGATGCGGAACGTTCTTACAAATTCCAAGGGTACAAAATTTATCAAGTAGCTGATGCAACGGTATCAGATGCTGATGTAAATGATATCTCTAAGGCTAAATTAATTGCACAGGTCGACTTAAAAGATAATATCGGGCAAATTGTAAATTACGATTACGATAACAATATTTCTGCGTGGGTACCAAGTGAAAAAGCAACTGTTGTAAACAATGGTTTACAGCACTCATTCGAAATTACGAAAGATTTATTCTCTCAGAAAGATTTAGTTAACTACAAGCCTTATTATTTCCTTGTTGTTTCTTATGCTTATAACAACTACCGTCCATTTAATCCAACAAATGCAAATACACAAAACCGACCTTATGTTCAAGGACGTAACAACATTGGTACTTATAGTGGTATTCCTCATAAGACTGTTGTTAACGGAGCTGGTTCGGTGATGAATGTAGCTTACGGACAAGGAGTTCAAGTAAAGAGAATTGAAGGACAAGGTAATGGAGGAAACTTCCTTGAAATGACACAAGCATCAGTTGATGAAATCTTCTCTGGCTCAACAAACAGCGTTCAAAATCCTGTTTATGAAGTTGGTAAAGGGCCAATCAATGTAAATGTATATGATCCATGGGCTGTTAAAGCAGGTTCTTTCGAGTTAGCATTTAGTGGAGTGAGTGATGCAGATTACTATTACTTGTATAATAATCCATCTCAGTATGTATCTATCAATGATATTACTGCAAATGGAACTACTGTAACAGTGATTACATCTGGTAATTCTGGTATAACTGCAGGTACTTACATCACATTGAGTAATGTACAAGGAATAACATCTACTCCAGCAATTAACGGTTCATTCGAAGTTCAGTATGCAAATGCTGATACATTAAAATTTACAACTACAGCATTTACTGGAACGTTTGCAACTGGAACTAATGCTCAATTGCGTAGTTCATTAGCTCGTTCTACATTTAGTATCTCAAGTATTAATCAGCAACTTTATGAGAAGAATAAAATTGCTATGAATATTTCTAAAATTAACGGTCAAGAGCCAGGCAATTTTGGAGCAGTAAATAATGGATTAATCGGTGGTACTAAGACGTACAAAAATGCTAGTGATCAATGGTTAGGTGGAATAAAAGATGTTGATGCTAGTTCAATTTTAACCTCTACTGCCAACTGGATTTTAAGTGGTACGCAAACAAATGTTGACTTATTAAATCCTTCGCCTAGTTACTTCTTAGATTCAACAGAAGCATACGAGACAATTTTAGAAGGAACTTGGGCACCATATATTTTAGCAAGTAATGCTAAAACAGTGGCAGCTCCAAAGCCATCAAGAACTCCTGGAACTAGTAACTCATTAGACCTGCGTTCATTTATTAAGTTTAGTTATCTACCATCGGTTGATGTCGTAATTACTTCTGATAAATCGAAATGGACACGTTCAGTTGTAATCGAAATGGGAGAAGATACAATGCCGAACATTGGTAACGCGAAGAAGTTTATGATGCGTAACCAGCATTCAGTTGATAAGAATGGTTTAGCATGGGATGCACCTGGTGCTAATGTGGCTGAAGCTTCGTTAACTGATACAGTAGGTATGGGTTGGTTCCCTGGATATGCAGTTAATGTAGAAACAGGAGAACGATTAAACATCGCATTCGGAGAAAATTCATCATTGTTAAATGAGAATGGAACTGATATGAAATGGAATCCAACTTCCAATACAGGAAGAGATGCTAACGGCCGTTTAAGTTACGGAGGTATGCACTATGTGTACATTTATGGTGTGGATACTATTGCTAGTACTTCCGCATCTCCAACTATTGGAAAATATGATAATGGAGTGAAAGTAGATACCTTGTTCAGAAGATTTAGTAATGCATACACTGCAACTGCATCTGCTCCTGCATCAAGAGCTGCTTTCAGAATTATGACATGGTGTACTCTTCCAATTGTGAATGATGGATTTACATATAATGAAAACTCTTCATCAGATGTAAAAATCAGTTTACGAGTTAGAAAGAATTATAAGCAATTTACGTCTGAAGGAGCAACTCAGTTAAACGGAGGTAATCCATATTATCAATTTACAATTCCAGGTAATTATGAGTTGTCAACTAATCAAACAGAGAAAGCAAAGTCTGCACTAGATTATATCAATGTAGTTCCAAACCCTTATTATGCGTACTCAACTTATGAGAAAACAAGAAAGGATCAGCTAGACAATCGCGTTCGTATTATCAACTTACCATCAAAATGTACAGTATCAATTTATACATTGAATGGAACTTTGGTAAGACAATTTAAGCGTGATGTTGCGTCTGACTTAACTTCTGGACAAGTTGTCTCTGAAGGTCGTGATGATAATTTAGCAACTACATTAGATTGGGATTTGAAAAATACAGCAGGTATCACGGTATCAAGTGGTGTTTATATTATTCACGTAGATGCGGGAGCATTAGGAGAAAAAGTAGTGAAGTGGTTCGGAGTTATGCGCCCTATTGATCTTGATTCTTTCTAATACCCTCAAACCTAAAAAAGAAAAAAAGAGATATGAAGAAAATTCTAATATATATATCAGTTGCAACGGTGGCATTTTCTGCCATTAGTTCGCAGACTTTTGCCGGTAACGAAGATCGTGCTGGTCAGAGTGGTGCACACGAGTTGCTAATTAACCCTTGGGCTAAAAACTCTGGTTGGGGAGTGGCAGGTCTTGCAAATGTGAGAGGTGTTGAATCATTCGGATTAAACCCAGCATGTGCTGCTTACTCAAAAGGAACGGATGTCGCATTCGCACATACAGATTGGTTAAAAGGTTCAGATATCAAAATAAATGCGTTCGGTATTTCTCAAAAGGTAGGAGAAAGCGGAGCATTAGGTTTAACATTGATGTCAATGAGCTTTGGAGAAATTCAACGTTTAACAGAAGCACAACCTGATGGAGGCAATGGTACTTATTCACCACAATTCTTAAATATTGGTTTAACCTATGCGAAAGAGTTCAGTAATAGCATTAAAGGTGGTATTACAACTCATATCGTTTCTGAGTCAATCAATGATGTGAAAGCACAAGGAATTGCTATTGATGCAGGTATTCAATATACAACAGGTAATAATGCTGATCATGATAATGTTCGTTTCGGTATCGCATTAAGAAATGTGGGTACACCAATGAAATATCAAGGAGAAGGGTTGTCTTACAGAAATGATAATGCAACACAGAACATCAATGTGCTTCAAGAGCAACGTACGGAGAATTTTGAGTTGCCAGCATTAGTATCGATTGGAGCAGCTTATGATATTAAAGCAGGTACCGACTCTCGTATAACACCATCTGCTGCATTTACATCCAATTCTTTCATTCGTGATCAAATTGGTGTAGGGGTTGAGTACGGATATAAAAATTCATTCAGTATTCGTGCTGGATATACAGTGGATAAGAAAGATAAGAATGCAATTATAGATGAAGATATCACAGCGCTAAAAGGTTTAAGTGGTGGACTTTCATACGAAGTTCCATTAGGAAAATCAGGAAAGCGTTTTGGAGTCGATTATTCTTATCGTTCAACAAAAACATTCGACGGAACTCATTCAGTCGGAGCTCATATTATTCTATAATAATTGAACAAGTATTTGGAAGACCTTCTCGGAAGAGGAGGTCTTCCGTATTTTAATGAAAGCAGCGTAAATTTTTAAAATTACAGACATGTCGAATATTACTTATTTAACAGAAGAAGGGTTAAAGAAATTACAAGAAGAGTTAACATTTTTAAAAACAGTTGAACGTCCTAATATTTCTCGTCAGATAGCAGAAGCTCGCGACAAAGGCGATTTATCGGAAAATGCAGAATATGACGCAGCAAAAGATGCTCAGGGTTTGTTAGAGTTAAAAATTTCTAAGATGGAGGATTTATTAGCTAATTCTCGTCTAATTGATGAATCGAAATTGGATACATCCAAAGTTTCCGTTTTATGCAAAGTGAAAATAAAGAACGTTGCTAACAAGGCAGAAATGACTTATATGTTGGTTGCAGAAAATGAAGCTGATTTAAAGTCAGGTAAAATCTCTGTTGGCTCACCAATTGGAAAAGGATTGTTAGGCAAAAAAGTGGGGGAGATTGCTGAAATAACAACACCAGCAGGTAAATTGAATTTCGAAATTCTTGATATTTCTCTAGGATAATGGCTAGTATATTTTCTAAGATTGTTTCGGGGGAAATCCCGTGTTATAAGATTGCCGAAGACGAACAATTTTTAGCTTTTTTAGATATTATGCCGTTGGCAATTGGTCATACCTTAGTTATTCCGAAGAAGGAAACAGATTATATTTTTGATATTGAAAGTGAAGAGTATATTCAACTTTGGAAGTTTGCACAAAAGGTAGCTAAAGCAGTAGGTGCAGCGATACCCTGCAAGCGGGTAGGCGTTGCCGTTATTGGGTTAGAAGTGCCGCATGCACATATTCATTTAGTGCCGTTAAATAAAGTAGGTGATATTAATTTTGAAAGAAGTAAAATGTCGCCTGCAAAAGAAGAAATGATACATGCGCAGGAAGCTATCGTCAAAGCGTATTCGACTATTTCTTGATTCTTTCTGGGTTTTGGTTGATGAATGTAGACCATGACGAATTACTCTTTTTGCTATTCGACTTTTTGATTTTCGAAACACTAGCGGTTGTTCCAACTACTCCCTTTGATTGAAAATGGTGACAAAGTGCTACACCCAATGCGTCAGTAGCATCTAGAAACTTGGGCGTTTCTTCAAATTTCAATATGTTTCGTAGCATACTTGCAACTTGTTCTTTACTGGATGATCCGTTTCCGGTAATTGATTTTTTTATTGCACGCGGACTATATCCAAATACAGGAAGATGATGATGCAGCGCAGCGGAAATTGCGGCACCTTGAGCACGTCCTAGCTTTAACATGGATTGCACATTTTTTCCAAAGAAAGGTTCCTCAATCGCAAATTCATCTGGCTTATATTGTTGAATTAATTTTTCAACGGTATCAAATATTTCTTTGATACGAATAAAATGGTCGTCCTTTTTATCAAGCGCTAATACACCCGCAGATATAAGCTTAACAGTCGTTGCATTAATATGAATAATTCCATATCCCATGACGACTGTACCTGGATCAATTCCTAAAATTATTTTATCTGTATTTTTCAATTGCTTTATTTTAACTGGCGATAAATTTCCCAACAAACAACTCCAGCACATACTGAAATATTGATGGAGTGCTTAGTACCTGATTGAGGGATTTCAATACATCCATCGCATAGGTCAATAACACTTTGCTGTACACCATCCATTTCATGTCCGAACACAATGGCAAATGCTTGATCACTCGCATTAAAATTATGAAGCATACAACTATTAGTTACTTGCTCAACCGCATAAATTCGATATCCCATTTTTTTTAAAGAAGAAATAGCATCTTCTGTTTTTTCAAAATATTCCCATTCTACAGATTCTGTTGCTCCGAGTGCGGTTTTAGAAATTTCTTTGTGTGGTGGAGTGGAAGTTATTCCGCAAAGAATTATTTTTGAAGTATTGAAAGCGTCTGCTGTACGAAATACAGATCCTACATTCAGTGCGCTTCGAACATTATCCAAAATAATTACATAAGGAAGTTTATCCTGCTTTTTATAATCTGTTAAAGCAGGTCGATTGAGTTCATCATTTTTAAGCTTCTGCACGTTTTTTATCTTTACCACAAAGTTAACAATGGCAGCGAAAGAAGAAACACCTTTAATGAAACAATATAACAGTATTAAGGCAAAATATCCAGATGCCTTGCTGTTGTTTCGGGTTGGAGATTTTTATGAAACATTTAATGTAGATGCAGTTACTGCATCGAAAGTATTAGGTATTGTCCTTACAAAAAGAAGTAATGGCGCTGCTTCAGAAATGGATTTAGCCGGTTTTCCTCATCATTCGTTAGAGACGTATTTGCCTAAGTTAGTACGCGCAGGCTTACGCGTCGCTATTTGTGATCAATTGGAAGATCCAAAGATGACTAAAACAATTGTTAAGCGGGGAGTGACGGAAGTAGTAACACCAGGAACAGCATTTAGTGATAAAATTTTAGACCATAAAGCCAATAATTTTTTGGCCTCCGTATATTTTCAATCTGCGACGTTTGTTGGTCTATCCATCTTGGATGTTTCAACAGGAGAGTATTTTGCGGCAGAAGGAAATTGGGAGTATATTGATAAACTAATTCAAAGTTTTTCTCCTACCGAAGTTTTAGTTTCTCGAAAAGATCAACAAGCATTAAAAGAGCGATTAGGAAATAAATTTTACATCTATACACTCGACGAATGGGTTTTTCAGCAAGCTTATACGGAAGAGTTGTTGTTAAAGCAATTAAAAACGACCTCTTTAAAAGGATTCGGTATTCAAGATTTATTGGCGGCATGTATTGCTGCAGGTGCAGCCCTGCATTACGTGCAACAAACGCAACAAGTATCACTAAGTCATATACAATCCATTGCACGAATAGATGAAGACCAGTTTGTATGGCTAGACCGTTTTACGATTCGGAATTTGGAAATTATTTCATCTCCGCATGAGAAGGCAACCACCTTGTTGGATGTAATGGATCATACCATTTCTCCTATGGGAGCCCGTTTACTTCGTAGATGGTTGTTGATGCCGTTAAAAAACATTAAAGCAATTAATGAAAGACATGAAGTAGTTGGGTGCTTTTTTTCACAGGATGAGTTTAGTGCCAGTGTGGAGCAATTGATAAAGTCGATTGGTGATCTCGAACGATTATCGTCGCGCATTGCGATTAAAAAATTAACTCCTCGTGAAGCGGTTCAATTAAAGCGAGGGATTTCTATGTTGGCACCTTTGAAAGATGTGTTGATGAATAGTGAAAATCTGGCGTTAAAAAAAATGGGTGACTTAATAAATCCGTGCGCTCAGCTTTTTAAAATGTTAGATGATGCTATTGCAGAAGAAGCTCCAGCGGTAGCCGCAAAAGGAGGGTTTATTAAAGACGGATATTCGTCGGAGTTAGATGCCTTACGAAAAATTTCATCTGAAGGAAAAGATTATCTTTTAAAGATTCAAAGAGAAGAAAGTGAACGCACCGGAATTACCTCTTTAAAAGTTGCTTACAACAATGTGTTTGGATATTATATCGAAGTGACCAATGCACATAAATCGAAAGTGCCGGAAGGCTGGATTAGAAAGCAAACCCTAACGAATGCAGAGCGATATATTACGGAAGAATTAAAAGTGTATGAAGAAACAATTTTAGGAGCGGAGGGAAAAATCTTAGATATTGAATTGCGCTTGTACGATGAATTACTTAATTCAACCATGTCGTATATACAAGCCTTGCAGCAAAACGCGTATCAGGTTGCGCAAGTAGATTGCTTACGTTCTTTTGCCGAAGGTGCAAAAATCAATAATTACATTCGTCCGGTTTTAAACGAAGGGTTTATTATTAATATTAAAGAAGGAAGACATCCTGTTTTAGAAAAACAACTACCGTTAGGAGAGTCATATATCCCAAATGATGTGTTTTTAGATAGTGAATCTCAGCAAATCATTATGATTACCGGTCCGAATATGTCTGGTAAGTCGGCTATTTTACGTCAAACTGCATTAATTGTGCTTATGGCGCAAGTAGGAGCATTTGTGCCTGCTGCGGCTGCTGAAATAGGTTGGGTTGATAAAATATTCACGAGGGTAGGGGCTAGTGATAATTTATCCCAAGGAGAATCAACCTTTATGGTGGAAATGAATGAAACGGCCAGCATTTTACATAATATTACCAGCCGCAGTCTTGTTTTATTAGATGAGATTGGGCGAGGGACATCCACCTACGACGGGATTTCGATTGCTTGGGCAATTGCGGAATACCTTCACCAGCATCCGAAATGTAACCCCAAAACCTTGTTTGCAACCCATTATCATGAATTAAACGATATGGCTGCTCAGTTTAATCGAATCAAAAACTATAACGTTTCTATTAAAGAGTCAGGGAATACCATTCTGTTCCTTCGTAAACTGATTCCGGGAGGTAGTGAACATAGTTTTGGGATTCATGTAGCCAGGATGGCCGGCATGCCTATTCAAGTATTGAGCAAGGCCGAAGAGGTTTTGAAAAAGTTAGAATACAATCATGACTTAAAAAATGAATCAAAAGTGATGATTACAGCCCCTGAAAATGGTGAGATGCAATTAAGCATCTTTCAATTGGATGATCCTTTATTGATGCAAATACGAGATGAAATTGCGGATACCGATATCAATTCACTGACTCCAGTGGAGGCATTAATCAAATTAAATGAAATTAAGAAGTTGATTTCTAAAGAAAAAGTAAAATAATTTGCAGAAAATTTGGTTTCAAACCGATTAAAAACTTAATTTTGCGAC
>JBJTMY010000117.1:0-7550 GCA_046073825.1 Bacteroidota bacterium | reverse complement strand
GCAATAATTCTATTCTCATTTTTAACCAAATCAGGCCTCCAATTGGGATCCAATGCTGTAGTAGTGTAGCCAGTTTGAGATGTCACACCACCATGACCTGCAAAATATGGTACTGAAGATTCTCGATGAACATATTCGATTCTAAAAGTAAAACTTTGATTGGGCATCCAATCAAAATTCGTTGAAGCATCCCATGCTTGAAACTTATCACCAGGGTTTGCGCTAAATGGATACAATCCTTCCGTTTTAGAAGGGTTGTTTGGGTCAGGTAGTGGACTAGCTTGCCCACTAGGATATAAAACTAAATATCTGCCTGGATTTGTCATAATGCCGCCACCTATAGTCCAAGCGAATTTATTTTTTGCAAACCAAACTCTATGGTAAAACATCAGGCTTGCAAAATATTGCGCTGGCCCATTTAATGAATCTCCTTTTTTAAATCCATTAACCCCACCTCCATTTTCACAACCTACATCACAAGTTAAAGAAAAAGCTGCTTTATTAATTCTCTTATTACTAGGCTTATTAAAATAATTATACAGTACACTATTATCGGAATGAAACCTTGTTCTATTTGAAATACCTGCAGCATCTGAACCGAAGTAGTCGTTGGTTAGAATTTTAAATTTACTGCTTGGCATCCATGTGATGTTACCACCAAGACCAGGCATCGAATTAAATTTACCATAACTCTGCCATCCGTTAATAACCCAAGCTTCAAGCTTTAAATATTTTGCTGGGTACATTTGAATCCGTAAACCATTAAAAAACCAAGGTGTATTATCAGATGTAAACGAAGCTTGATATTCCCAATTCTCCTGCTGATAATAGGAGTTTAATCCAACGTAAGACATAAACATTCCTGCATCGACATTTATTCCATACCACTTTTTGAAATGATAACCAGCATATGCTTCACTCAAATAACGATACATGTTTGATAATTGATATTGACCTCTATAAGAGCTAAAATCATTTCGAGGAATGATTATAGACCGAGTGCCAAATTGAGTCATAAATCTTGCTCTTGCTCCTTCGTAATTTAAATCACCACCAAAATGCAAGGCTGATAACTGAACTTCATTATTACGTGCAAGAGCAGTAGATCCGACAACTGTATTATCTATTGGATTACTAAAAGAGTGTGTATAATTGACATCAATTAAAATACTTGGAGTGAAAAAATTTAAATTTTTAAATACTGAAGAATCTCTTCGATCGCTTCCATTTTGCCATGTTTGATCTATGTTTTCAAAAGGCTCTCCTAATTGTTGCGCACTTACATTTAATCCAATAAGCAAGCAACAAAATAATAGTTTATGTTTCATAATGAATTTATTTAAACTCCAACAGTTTTTCTTTTAAACTCACTCGTAAAATGGAATTCTACTTTTGGATAATTTTTGATCATCTGATCCAACATCCACTGCGAGTCTGCGAGATAAACCAATAATCCATCTTTGTCAATTGCTACTTGATGTTGACGAAACTTCACGAATTCATCCAACTTTGCTTTATCATTGGAAGTAATCCAACAAGCTTTGTACACATTCATTGCATTAAATTTACAGGAAGCACCATATTCATGTTGCAATCGATATTGAATTACTTCAAACTGTAACTCTCCTACTGTTCCAACAATTTTACGAGTACCACCACCCATTATAAACAACTGCGCAACACCTTCGTCGGTTAATTGTGTAATACCTTTATCCAATTGTTTTGTTTTCATTGGATCGGTATTAATCAATTCCTTGAATATTTCAGGAGAGAAACTAGGAATACCCTGAAACATCATATTTTCTCCTTCTGTGAGCGTATCTCCTATTTCAAAATTTCCTGAATCATATAAACCAATCACATCACCAGGGTATGCTTCATCAATGATATTTTTACTTTGACCTAAGAAAGTTGCAGGATTATTAAAACGCATGTCTTTATCTAAACGCACATGATGATAAAACTTACTGCGTTCAAACTTCCCGCTGCATACACGCAAGAAAGCAATGCGGTCGCGGTGACGAGGATCTAAGTTTGCATGAATTTTAAAAACGAATCCTGAGAATTTATTTTCTGTTGGAATAACCTCTCGTTTATCCGTTGGACGAGTACCAGGATTCGGAGCAATTTCAATAAACGTATCCAGCATTTCTTTTACTCCGAAATTATTAATGGCAGAACCAAAAAATACCGGAGCTACTTCTGCTGATAAATACGTGCTTCTATCAAATGTACCATAAACCCCTTCTATCAAATCAACATCTTCACGTAGCTGCGTAGCGTACTGTCCGGCTAACTGATCAATCATTGGATCGTTCAAATCGGTAATGGCAACTCCTTCTGGCTTTTTATCGCTACCAGGAGTAAATGCATACAAACTCTTATCGTATAAATTATAAACGCCTTTAAAAGTAGAACCAACACTAATTGGCCAACTTAATGGACGTACTTTAATTTTCAATTTTTCTTCTAACTCATCCAACAAATCAAATGGGTACTTTCCTTCACGATCCATCTTGTTCACAAAAATGATTACAGGCGTGTCGCGCATACGACAAACTTCCATCAGTTTATATGTCTGTTCCTCTACCCCTTTCTGACAGTCAACAACAAGAATTACTGAATCGACTGCCGTTAATGTACGATAGGTGTCTTCTGCAAAATCTTTGTGACCAGGAGTATCGAGTAAGGTAATCAACGTGTTATTATATTCGAAATTCATAACGGATGTCGCTACCGAAATACCACGTTGACGTTCAATCTCCATAAAGTCGGAGGTGGCACTTTTTTTAATTTTATTTGACTTAACGGCACCTGCAGTTTGAATGGCACCACCGAATAAGAGAAACTTCTCTGTTAAAGTAGTTTTACCAGCATCGGGGTGACTAATAATCGCAAATGTTCTGCGCTTGTGAATTTCCTGATTTACACTCATACCTATAATTGAAAGGCAAATTTACAATTTGTAAAGGACACTGCATTCCCTTACAATGATTATCTTTGAACTCCTATTCTAAATTCTATGAAAAATTTATCGATTGCTTTAAACATTGTATTAATTATCGCTGTTGGATTTCTTTATTACAAGGTGTATCAAGGGGATGATAATTCAGTAGTCATAACAGGTCAAGCAGCTCAATCGAAAATCGTTTATGTCAACTCTGATTCTTTAATGAACAATTATCCATTGTTCCAGACCATCAAAAAATCGATGGAAAAAAAGCGCGACAGTTTAGATCTTGTTTTTCGCCAAAGAGGTGAAGCTTTACAAAAAGAAATTGAAAATTATCAGCAAACCGGTGCTATGTTATCAGAGGCTGACCGAGCAAAGAAAGAGGAAGATTTAACTCGTCGTCAACAAGCTTATGTAGCAGATCGTGATGCTACGCTTGAAAAACTATCGAAAGAAGAAGATACCATGACCGATAGCTTACATAATGAATTAATGGCTTATGTTAAGATGTTTAATAAGAAACATGGTTACGATTTTATTTT
The DNA here is from genome assembly GCA_046073825.1 of Bacteroidota bacterium. Taxonomy (GTDB): domain Bacteria; phylum Bacteroidota; class Bacteroidia; order AKYH767-A; family OLB10; genus CAINEC01. The sequence continues at coordinate 4,055 of JBJTMY010000117.1, read as the reverse complement.
CGGTTACACCCGTGGTGGTGGAATAATTTACACCAACGACTCACTTGATATTACAAAGGCGTTAATTTCTGGGCTTAAAAAATAATTTAGTTGATTGTTTGTACAGGCAAACTTCCGTTTTCAATTTGCCTTACAATTTGCTCAATCATTTGATCCTCTCCAATAGCATCATATTCCGATTTAAGGTTCTCTCCAAAGAGTCGCGCAAGCCCTTGCCAAAAGAAAGCTTGAAGTCCACCTCTCAATTCTTTTACGAGCGCATAGCTAGTATTGCCTGTTTCTCGATCAATCAATTTGATTAATATTCGTCCCTGCGTCACCGTTAGATGTTTTAAATCTTGTTCAAATTGTTCTTTTAACTCTCTTTCCGTTTCTTTGATGAATCGTTTTTTCTGACGCTCATTGCTCATGGTCGCCACTTGATCGTTAATGTATTTAAGCTTCATGGAAGCAAGCTTGGCATAAGGATAGGCTCGTAAAACATCACGACGTAATTTAAGATAGGCTTGTTGACGTGCAGCAGCCTCTGGCGACAAAGGAGCTACAATTTCAACACCCTTTAAATACACGGTAGGAATGGTATCGCCATTGATAATCGTCCCCAATAATTGTATTCGACCATCCGGCAAAAGTGTTTGAGCACTTCCCAAAAACGACATCGCGACGAAATAAATCGTTATTAAAAATCGATGGCGATATGTTGTTTTCAAGCTCGACTGAATATTAATTTAATCGATTCAGTTTCCACTTAGAAACGGAAGCACCTTCGCTTTGTTGTGAAACAGGATGCTTTTTCTTTGCTTCATTTTTTTGGAGATGAAGTGCAAAGTAAGCAGCCACGTTTGACTCGTCATCACTAGGATATTCTATGAGCACGTCTGGAGTGAAATAATGCTTTACAAAGTGCGTATCAAAATTACCCGTTTTGAAAGCATCATGTTTCATCACAAATTTGCAAAACGATAAAGTAGTCTGACAACCTACAATCGTGTATTCATCAATTGCACGAATCATTCGTTCAATTGCCTGCTCACGATTTTCTCCCCATGTGATTAGTTTGGCAATCATGGGATCGTAGTAAATAGGAATATCCATCCCCTCTTCAAATCCATCATCCACACGAACACCAGAACCCTGCGGACGAACATAACGCACTAATTTGCCAATATCTGGTAAGAAGTTATTCGAAGGGTCTTCTGCATATACACGCACTTCTATTGAATGACCATTGATGCTTAAGTCTTCTTGCGTAAATGACAACTTCTCCCCTTGTGCAACCAATATTTGTTCCTTTACTAAATCCTTTCCTGTAATCATTTCCGTTACAGGATGTTCAACTTGTAAACGTGTATTCATTTCGAGGAAATAGAAATTTTTATTTTCATCCAATAAAAATTCAACTGTTCCCGCACCTACATAGTTACATGCTTTTGCTACCATTACAGCACACTCTCCCATAGCTTTTCTAATTGCTGGAGTTAAAACGGAACTAGGTGCTTCTTCTACTACTTTTTGATGACGACGTTGAACAGAACATTCGCGCTCGAATAAATACACAACATTTCCATGTGTATCACCTAACACTTGAATTTCTATATGACGAGGAGAACCTACGTATCGCTCAATAAAAACAGAACCATCGCCAAAAGCTGACTGTGCTTCACTCACCGCTCGCTGTAAATTCTCTTCAAACTGATCGGCTTGTTCAACAACACGCATTCCTTTACCACCACCACCAGCAGATGCTTTAATTAGAATTGGAAATCCAACTGATGCAGCAACTTTCTTTGCTTCTTCAATATCTGTAATGGCGTAATCAGTACCAGGTACTAAAGGGATATTATATTTTTTTGCTGCAGCTTTCGCGGATAACTTATCACCCATCATCTCCATTGATTCTGGAGAAGGACCGATTAACGTAATTCCTGCATCGCGAAGAGCACGAGCAAAGGAGGCATTCTCACTTAAAAAGCCATAACCTGGGTGAATGGCTTGAGCCCCTGTTTTCTTAGCTGCATCAATAATTTTTTCGATTACTAAATAACTTTGACTTGATGCGGCGGGGCCAATGCAAACAGCTTCATCCGCATAACGCACATGCAATGCATCACGATCGGCTTCTGAGTAAACTGCGACCGTTTTTATTCCCATTTCACGTGCAGAGCGCATAATACGCAAAGCGATTTCTCCTCTATTGGCTATTAATATTTTCGTAAATTTCATTCGAAACAAATTTGGAGTTCAAAGATAATAATTATCGACTTCAAAATTGTTTGATTAAATGGATTGAACGAGTCATAATAATAGACATACAATTAAACCTATTCAATAATCTAGACCTACTTTAAATTGCACTCGAGTCGTGCGGCCCTGAAGTAAATACTTCATGGCGGACTAATAAAATACAACATGAAAAATTAAAACCACATTCGCTTATGGTCAATATTATTTAAACCTTAAAAAGCCCAACAGCCTGATGCGGTGTCAAGACAGGAATCTTCGATTTCTTAAAGTCCTTGGTATTGCGAGTAACAAATCCACTGATCTTTTTATTCGTCATTAAAGAATGAATCGTCATTGCATCCTCAAAATCATTACAGCCTGAATTTAAGGAATCATGAATGGCCACATTATTCGTTTCTACCGTCTCCGAAATCACATGCAAATTACGCAGAGTTTTAATGGCCGTTTGATGATTCGTTAATTTACGAACAATGTAATAAGTATTGTTATAAGAAACTGCTGTGATATACAAACGAGCCTTCCCTTTCTGTGACCATTCAAACAGCTCGGCTATTTCACGCGAAAATGGTTTGCGGTCGGTGAGAAAATCAATAACCACACATGTATCTAAACCTAAGTGAATCATTTCAAATGTTTATTGGTTAGTGAATCACTTAACACTGATTTATAATTAAAATCAGGAGGTGCGGAAACAGATCCTAAAAGCTTCATCACTGCTGGCGAATAATTATCTATATGGCCATCTTTGATGACAAGTGCATTTAAATAATTTTCTACGAGAGAAGAAATACTTTTTCCATTTTTCTGCGCGTACTTTTTTGCTTTTTCTATGGTGGCCTTATTGACCGTTAAAGTTAATTTGACATTCATAACACGTATATTTTGAACATCAAATATACGTATTAAGGGATTAAATGTTGTTTGCATTTTTATTTTTTTCGGCAAAGCAACAAAAGAAAATTTAGATTATTCGTTTATAAGCATTTACAAACGTTTAATATCATTAAAAGAAATTAACAAATCGGGGAAGGATGCTTTTACCTATTATTTATTTAAAAGGAATAAAAAATCAATATAAGTGTTTAGAATGAAGAAATTAAACTAATAGATCGACTTGAATTTCTCCTATCTAATCCTTCACACAACGAACCGAAAGTCCATAGGTATTTATTGCATCATACTTTTGCAAACTACCATCCATGTAATATAACTGACGACTATATGCGCTGCCTGAACTAAAGGGAGTTGTATTCCAGAAATAGCCATCTAAATGAATGAATAAATAATTTCCATTATAACTCCTCCATCCCGATGGCAAAACTGTAAACGATGTACTATTAGTTGCTGATCCATTTGGTGTGGTCCAGTGCGTTGTTCCTGTCTCTTTCAATTTTCCTCCCAGCGTTGTACTTTGCGAACACCAATTGCAAGACGTGTCTGCTAACGGTTCTAAATACTTAGCCATAGTATTCCATTCTGATTCGCTTGGAACATGCCAGTTAGTAGGACAATCCTCTATTTAATATTGGGAATTTCATTTTATCGAATTTGGATTTTGCCAGTTTCAGAAGAAAGAAATAAAGCAATTCAACTATTCGCTGTGCAAATGACCTTGAATTTTATCTGGAGTTTAATCTTTTTTCGATGGCATTTAATAGGATTTGCATTACTTGAAATAATGGCAATGTGGATAGCCATTGCAATGATGATTCATAAGTTCAAGAAATTGAATAAGTTTGCAGCGTACATGAACATTCCTTACCTCTGTTGGGTGAGTTTTGCTACAGTACTGAATGCTTCTTATTATTTCC
>JBJTMY010000116.1:0-16841 GCA_046073825.1 Bacteroidota bacterium | reverse complement strand
TGTATGACCATGCTTTCGGATGGTGTTAAAAATTTCAATAAAGAAAATGATGTTCAGGTTAAGGACATCGCAGAAATGATTGCTGAAGCAATTGATATAAGTTAAAATGGAAATAAATCAAGGCGGATATAAACGTTTCATAGAAGAAGTTGGAAATATTTCCGCTTTTACTTGGAAGTTTATTAAAGCATTTTTTAAACGAAAGCAAGAATGGAAAGAGATTATCCGCCAATGTTATATCATCGGATATCAATCATTGCCATTAGTTGGTGTAACTGCTTTCATTATGGGGTTAGTTTTAACCGTACAGTCTCGGCCTACGTTAGAAGAGTTTGGAGCAGTTAGTTATTTGCCGGCCATGGTAGCACTATCCGTTGTACGCGAAATTGGACCTGTTGTAACTGCACTTATTTGTGCAGGAAAAATCGGATCAAGTATCGGTGCAGAGTTGGGCTCAATGCGAGTGACGGAACAAATTGATGCAATGGAAGTATCGGGTACAAACCCATTTCGTTACTTAGTTGTTACTCGTGTTACTGCATGTATTTTTATGTTGCCCGTTTTAGTGGTTGTGGCTGATGGAATATCTTTATATGCTTCCTACTTAGGGGTCAACCTAAAAGGTATTTTAACTTGGAATCTTTATTACCATCAAGTATTTGAATCATTATCTTTTTCAGATATACTGCCTGCCTATATTAAAACTTATTTCTTCGGATTAGCCATTGGAATTATTGGTTGTTATAAAGGGTATAACTCCAATAAAGGAACGGAAGGCGTTGGAATCGCAGCGAACTCTGCCGTAGTGGTTTCTTCGTTGGTGGTGTTTATAATGGATTTGATTGCAGTTCAAATAGCTGATATGTTAGGATATACTTAATCATGAAAGAAGATAAAGTAGTTATCACACAAAACCTTGTTAAGTCGTTCGGAAGTAATCATGTTCTGAAAGGGTTTAATATGGAATTAAATAAAGGAGAGAACTTAGTCGTGCTAGGAAAATCAGGCTCTGGTAAATCAGTTTTGATTAAATGCATGGTTGGTTTATTATACCCCGACAACGGTAGCGTGAAAGTATTCGGACAAGAAGTAAGTGATTTATCAATTTACGAATTAGATGAGTTAAGGACTAGAATTGGTTTCTTGTTTCAAAGTAGTGCTTTGTATGATTCGATGACGGTAAGAGAAAATTTAGAATTTCCATTAAAGCGTCATCATCCTAAGTTAAATCAACAAGAGGTGGATAACTTAGTATTGGAGGCACTTGCTAATGTTGGCTTAGAGCGTGCAGTTGATCTCATGCCCTCTGAGTTATCAGGAGGTATGAGAAAACGAATCGGATTAGCCCGTACGCTCATTTTAAAGCCAGAAATTATGTTGTACGATGAACCAACAACCGGATTAGACCCCGTTACAAGTCGAGAAATTAGCAACTTAATATTAGAAGTACAAAGTACCTATAAAACGTCCTCTATAATAATAACACATGATATGGATTGCGCACGAACAGTAGCCAATCGTGTAATTGTTTTAATAGATGGAGAACGATATGCCATGGGCACATTTGATGAATTGATGAAATCAGATGACCCTAAATTAAAACCATTCTTTGCAGGATTATGAAAAATAAATATTCAAACTTTAAACTGGGGATATTCGTAACTGTTAGCCTTGTATTACTTATTGTTTCATTGTATTACATTGGTAATAAAAAGCACTTATTCTCCAAGACCACCACTATTTATGCAGTCTTTCATAGTATTGATGGATTAAGAGCAGGAAATAATGTACGCTTTGCTGGAATAGATATTGGAACGGTAAGTGAAGTGAAAATCATTAATGATTCAACGGTAGTAGTGGCCATTCAAATAGAAGAAGATGCATCGAGATTCATTAATAAAAACGCCATTGCAGATGTAGGATCAGATGGATTAATGGGAAATAAATTAGTGAATATCAATCCAGGCACAACAGCGTCCTCTCCTATTCAAAATAATGATACACTGCAATCAGAAACACCAATTGCAAGCGACCAAATGATGCGAACGTTGAATAATACCAATAACAATGTTTTAGACATTACCAACGATTTAAAAAATATTACAAAGAGAATTAATGAAAGTAATGCACTGTGGTCTTTACTATCAGATACTGGTGCTGCCAATCAAATGCGAATGACCATTGACAAATTAGCAAAGACTGCCTCCAATGCCAATCAATTATCATTAGATGCTGCTTCGCTTGTTAAAGACATGAAAGCAGGAAAAGGCACCGCTGGCAAATTATTAGCGCAAGATTCCATTGCCAATGAAATGGAATCGTTGTTAAGTAAATTGAATGATGCCTCCGATACCGCAAAGTTAGCCTTGCATCACATGCATGAATTTATGAAAGACTTAAACATGACGCCTGGTTCTTTGGGCGTGTTAGCACGTGATACAGTTATGGCAAATGATATGAAAGCTATGATGTTTAACATGAAAGAAAGTACCTATCATTTAGATGAAAATATGAAGGCGCTTCAAGGAAACGTATTTTTCAGAAAGTATTTTAAAGAACAAGAAAAGAAAAAGAAAAAAGCTGGGAAGTAAAATCCAGATTAATTTATGTTTCTATTTAAAACGCTTACCAATAATTTTCTTACTGTTTCCATTTCTTCTGATTTACTAACTGCAATGAATAGTGTTAAACCTACTAAGGCTTCATTACTTATCACCGACTTTTTTTGGATTAAAAATAGCAACTGATTTCGATTCAAAAACAATAAAAAAACAAGCCGCCGCAATTCGTTTGTTACCATTGACAAAAGCATGATTTTTGACAATCAAATAAAGAAGTATTGCAGCTTTTTCTTCAATTGTTGGATAAATATCTGAACTGCCCAAACCTTGTTGAATTTGATTTATCGCACTCTCGAACCCTCCATCTTTAAGCCGGCCCAAAATTTCAGACTTCATTTGAAGAATTAATTTAAAATAATCATTTTTTGATGGGTAAATAGTATTACAAAAATGTTTTCCATTTTTATCCAATGATTTTTTATCATAATCATCTAATAATTGAAATCCTCTACTAAAGTAATTTAGCCAAATATAATTTTTGTTATCCGACACTTTCTCCTCAATTATCCTACTTAAAATTTTAATTCCATCCTGCAAAATCTGAATTTCTTTATTCTTTTGTACAAGCCTTTTTTCATTTAATGCATATCCATCGGTTAAAGATTCTTTTAATCGTTTAGTTGCCCATTGACGAAATTGTGTACCGACTTTTGAGTTCACTCGATAACCAACTGATAAAATAGCATCAAGATTATAATATTCAATATGATAGATTTTTTCGTCAGTGGCAGTTGTTGCATTTTTTGCAACAACTGACTCCTTGATTAATTCTTCACTTTCAAATATATTCTTTAAATATCTTGAAATAACAGATTTATCTTTATCGTATAATTTTGAAATCTGATTTAAATGGAGCCAAAATGTATCATCCTCAAATTGGACATCAATTTGAGTTTCAACATTAGGAGATTTATAAACAGTTATTTCACTTGACCTATTTTCACGCTAAAAAATGGGTGCGGGAAAATAGTACTGGATTAAAAAAAGAGCCTAAAACAAATGCCCAGAAGATTAAATTACTGGGCATTTGTTAATAAATTTAAGAATGAGATAGTTTCAAATTTGGGTATAGATTTTAATATCCAAAAATATCTTCTAGTTTGAGCATTTCAATTTTACCATACTTACCCAACGCTTCCATATTCAATTTGTCTTTTTTACCTAATACAACTAAAGTATAAGTCATTGGTTTAATTTGTTGAACTTGGAAATTGTTGACATCCGTTAGCGTCATATTTTGAATTCCATCATAGATATTCTTACGGTAATCGTAGTTGATACCCAGTTTATCATTGGAATGGAAAGTAGCGAGTAAATTTCCTTTGGTGATTCGTGTAGTTTCAAGCTGTTGAATAGCTCCATCCTTTGCATTGGCAAATCCTTTTTCATTTAATGGCATATCTCGTAATAATTCCATCATCCCGTCGGTTGCTTCTGGTAATTTATCTACTTGCGTACCAATGTAGGCCGTATTAAAGAAGGATCGATCTTTAAAATTTGGTGTTGCAAATCGCGATGAAACAGCATAAGCTAATGCTTTACTTTCTCTTAATGTTTGAAATACCGGTGATGCCATCCCTCCTGCAAAATAACGATTGTATAAAAATGCTTTGGGCAATTGCTGAACATCAAATAATCCGCCCTTCGACATAAATACTAACTCTGCCTGCTTCATATCATAATCTACAACAAACACTTTTGGAGTATCATTCTTTTGTTCTACAAACAGCTTAGAAGTTGGTGCTGATTTTAATCCGCCTTTTGCCAGGTGTTGTTTGTTCATCATCGTTACTACATCACCGTTAGAAGAAGGGCCATAATAATCGATGTTATGTTTATATCCAAAAGCTGTTCCAAGCATACCAACTAAATCCGATGCTTTTAAAGCTTTTAATTGTGCTTCGCTTAATACATTTGTTGAAGGCGACTGTGAACCGAACTTCGCGTAATTTTGCATCTGACCAAGAATAACATTCTTATTAAGCTTAGCATTTGCACGACGTTTAATTAAGTCATCCACTAGATTTGTCAAGGCTACATCGTCGGCCTTTGGAGAAGTGAATAATTGTTCTATTAAACCTACCGCTGCATTTAAATTTTCATTTAACCCATTTACATTAAAAGTAATTTCGTCTTCTGATGAGCGAGCGCTATAATCACAACCTAATTTATAAAACTCTTCTTTTAATTGAGCGCTGCTGTATTTTCCGGCTCCTAAATATTTGAAGTATTCTGCAACTATTCCCCACTTTGGATCATGATTAGTCCCAACTGGTATCGTAAAATTCAAATCAAAAGTTCCATTTTCTTTATTCTCCACTGAATAAACCATCACTCCACTTTTAAGAGTTCCCGATTTTATTGTTTTGGCATAATCGACGAAAACGGGCTGAATAGATGGTGCTTTTTTATTAATGACTGATTTCAAAAAGTCACTTTGTTTATCGGTATTCATTTTAACAGGGGTGATTGCTGGCTTGATCACTTTAACAACATCCTTGTCTTCTCCAGTGCGCTTGTAAACTACCACATAATTGTCTCCATACCAATCGCGAACAAATTGCACTAACTGAACTTTATTGATTTTAGCCATGCGGTCCAGACGCTCCACTGCTGCACGGTAATTCACACCCGTTACCTCTGCATCAATCATGTCCATCGTACGGTTATTATTATCCTCGTAACGCTTTGCTAAATCAAGTTTCATGTTAGAAATTATAGCGGGCAATAACCAATCAGGAAAATTTCCCATTTTAATTTCCATAATTTGGTTTAACAATAAAGTCTTCAATTCTTCAAGTGATTGTCCTTCTCGTGGTCGTGCGGAAAGCATGTGAATTGAATAATCTTTCATCACATCAACAGAGCTGCTTGCACCGATTGCTTTTTGAGCATTGTTCAAGTTTAAGTCTAACAATCCTGCTTGTCCATTCGATAAAATCATGTCCACCATTGACAATACATCAACATCTGGAGAAGCAGCACCAGGAAAACGGAAACCTAGGGTGATACTTTCTGCATCTGGTCCATACACTTCTTTCACCACTGGTTGTTTGATTAACTTTTCAACGGGTGGCTGATAGGTTGGAACCTCCTTCGATTTCATCTGACCAAACGTTTCATTAATCACTTTAATGGCCATATCCGGATCAAAGTCACCACTTAAGGCAATCACCATATTATTTGGAACATAATACGTGTGGAAGTACTTTTTAATGGCTGTAATAGATGGATTTTTTAAATGTTCGATGGTACCAATGGTTGTTTGAGTTCCATACTGATGCGTAGGAAATAATCCTTCGTACAAGGATTCAAAAACTTTACGTCCGTCATTATCAAGGCCTCGATTCTTCTCTTCGTAAACTGCCTCAAGCTCCGTATGAAACAATCGCATTTGAGGATTTCTAAAACGTTCTGCTTCTACATGAAAGAAATTTTCTAACTGATTAGAAGGAACATTGTTCACATAAACGGTTTGTTCATTTGATGTGAAAGCATTCACGCCATTCACCCCTAAAGCCGCCATCATTTTATCGAACTCATTAGGAATAGCATACTGTGCCGCAACACCAGAAACCGAATCGATTTGATGATAAATTGCTTTACGCTTTTCTGGGTCTTTAGTGGCCCCATACACTTCATATAGAGATTCAATACTATCAAGCAAAGGTGCTTCTTTTGCATAATCAAGTGTTCCATATTGATCACTTCCTTTAAACAACATGTGTTCTAAGTAATGAGCTAGACCAGTGTGATCAACTGGGTCATATTTACTTCCTGCTTTTACTCCAATCATCGATTGAAAGCGGGGAGCGTCCTTATAAACAGAAAGATACACTTTCATTCCATTTTCAAGGGTATAAATACGAGCATGTAATGGATCGCCTGGAACCGTGTCGTATATTAATTTACTTTGCGCATAACTAGCAATAGACGATAAAATACCAATCGCCAATAGCCAAATTCTGTTTCTCATAGTTCTGATTTTTTTCCAAAAGTAATGGATTAGGCCTTATTATAGTTCAATAAAAATTTGAATAGCGAAGTATTTTTTTGATTTTTGTGATGTGATGAAAGCCGTAACCCTCCAATTAATTGTTGTCCTAATGCGATTGATGCTCGCCTCTAGTAGTTGTTTGGCCGGCACATCTGACTATACATACACTGATACTTGCTTTGCATCATTCACTCAATTTAACTTAATAAGCCCAGCGCCCGACTCAGTACGTTGGGATTTCGGTGACATTAATAGCGGGTTATCCAATTTTAGTACAGGTCCAATTACCACCCATTTGTTTAGCAATTCCGGGAACTATCTCGTTACCATGGTTGCTTATATTGGTGGAATTGGTGATACCTGCAAGAAAACCATTCAAATATTAAATAGTCCTCAGCCAAATCTTGGTAGCGACTTTAACCTTTGTGAAGGGAGCTCGCAGTTATTAAATCCAGGTACATCACCTTCGTTTACTTATTTGTGGAGTGACGGAAGCACCGGAATTAATTACGTAGTTGATAGCACAGAACAAGTAATAGTTACAGTAACAGATGGTCAGGGATGCGTTGGAATTGATACAGTAACTGCGACATGGATACAAATTCCTGTTATTAATTTAGGAGCTAATGCTTCCTATTGTCAAGGTCAATCCATTAATTTGAATGCTTACTGGCCCAATGCTACTTACCTATGGCAGGATGGTAGCTCTAATTCAAATTTAGTAGCCACTACAACCGGGAGTTATATTGTAGAAGTTACTGTTTTAGGTTGTACAGGCATCGATCAAGTTGACTTAATATTCGATCCCGTTCCTTCAATTAACTTCGGAAATGATACGACCCTTTGCAAGGGAATTCCACTTTTCTTAGATGCCACCACGCCTAACGCTACCTACGTTTGGCAAGACGGTACAACCAATGCCTATTATTTTATTACCGACCCAGGAACCTATTCTGTAAATGTTCAGGTGGGGGCTTGTATCGGTCGAGACACCATTGTAATTGATCAGCAAGAACAACCTGTTGTAGAGTTAGGTGAAGACACTATATTATGCTACGGACAGCCCTATTTGTTAGATGCATATAATTACGGTGCTACCTATCAGTGGTCTGATGGTTCCACATCTTCTACCTTACAACCGAATGCTCCGGGACAATACTATGTATTGGCTAAAAATCAGTGTGGTAGTGATGCTGATTCAGTGAATGTGATTCTTGAAGCTTGCAATTGTTTTGTTTATATACCGACGGCTTTTTCACCTAATCGAGACAACAAAAATGAAACATTTAACTACACTTACAATTGTACTGATTTCACAGCTGATTTTACGATTTACAATCGATTAGGGCAAGAGATTTTCAAAAGTCAAAATCCTGATTTAGCCTGGGATGGAACCTTTGAAGGTAAAGAGGCTCCAGAGGGTGTGTACTATTATATTTTGAAGTACCAAGGATATGATTCTGGCAGATATGTAGATGTAAAGAAAAAAGGTCACGTTTCTCTTGTGCGTTAATAAAGGAATCAGATTGTTGATAAATACACCGGTTTTTGTTCATTGTTTTTTTTGTTTGCGATAAAAAACATTAGTTAAGCCCCTGTCCGTTTCTTATCTTTGTTCGTTGCCGTAGGGCGCATGAAATTATGGAGATTACTTATTACGGACATTCTTGTTTTTCAGTAACAATAGGACAAAAAGTATTGTTGTTCGACCCATTTATTACTCCCAATGAAAAGGCTAAAAGCATTGATATCAGCGAAGTAAAAGCGGATTACATTTTAATTTCTCATGGACATTACGACCACATCGCTGATGCAGTTTTACTTGCACAACAAAACAATGCTACCGTCGTTTCCAATTTTGAAATAATTGATTGGCTAGGTAAACAAGGAGTAGAAAATGGTCACCCGATGAATATTGGTGGTCATTGGTTTTTTGATGCCGATGATAAGGGGAATAGATTTAAAGTAAAATGTGTGGTAGCTGTTCATAGTAGTGTTTTACCTGATGGCAGCAATGGTGGGAATCCGATGGGATTTCTGATTGAAAGTGCAGAAGGGAATTTCTACTACGCAGGAGATACTGCTCTTACCTATGATATGAAATTGATTGGTGATTATAAAGCCATTGATTTTGCCTTCTTGCCCATCGGAAATAATTTTACGATGGGTATAGACAATGCCTTAATTGCATCAGAGTTTATCAATTGTCAAACAATTATAGGAATGCATTACGATACGTTTGGCTACATTACCATCGATTCAATGGAAGCAACAGCTAAATTTCAGATGGCCGGTATCGATTTACATCTCTTTGCAATAGGAGAAACTAAAACAATTTAAAACGAAAAAAACGACATAGCAAATGGCAAAAATTATTGCAATCGCAAATCAGAAAGGTGGAGTTGGCAAAACAACTTCTGCTATAAACTTAGCAGCCAGTCTTGCAGTTTTAGAATACAAAACATTGTTGGTTGATGCTGATCCGCAAGCCAACTCAACTTCTGGCGTTGGATTCGATCCACGTACTGTTAAAACATCGATCTATGAGTGCATCATTAATGATGTAGCTCCTGGTGATATTATTCTTGAAACAAAAACTCCGAATTTATATTTACTTCCTTCGCATATTGATTTAGTGGGTGCTGAAATTGAAATGATTCAATTAAACAACCGCGAGCACATGATGAAGCAAGTGATGGAAAAAGTCAGTGAAGAATTTGATTTTATTATCATAGATTGTTCTCCATCGTTGGGATTAATCACCATCAATGCTTTAACAGCTGCGGATTCTGTTATAATTCCAGTACAGTGCGAGTATTTTGCTTTGGAGGGATTAGGGAAATTGTTAAACACAATTAAGATTGTTCAAACTCGATTAAATCCTGAATTAACAATAGAAGGCATTTTATTGACGATGTACGATATGCGTTTACGATTATCAAATCAAGTTGTAGAAGAAGTAAAAACACATTTTCAAGATTTAGTATTCGATACCATTATACAACGCACTACCAAATTAGGAGAAGCGCCTAGCTTTGGAGAGAGCATTATTATGCATGATGCATCTAGCAAGGGAGCGATTAACTATTTGAATTTAGCTCGTGAAATCCTTCAGAAAAATAACATGACCAACATTGCTTCGGAAGACAAAGTAATGACAGATAAAGTCATGGATAAATTAAAAGTATCCGATAATTAATCATTATAGTTTTCTCACATTATGTCAACCAAGAAATCAGGATTAGGAAAAGGTCTTAGCGCAATATTAGGTGATAGTCCTGAAACCAATTCTACTCCATCAAACAACAGTGCCAGCATCAATACTCCCAAGCCGATTGTAGGCTCTGTATCCAGTATAGAATTAATTCAAATTGAAGCCAACCCATTTCAGCCGCGAACAGAGTTTGATGAAGGAGCTTTAAATGAACTGGCGGAATCCATTCGTCAGCAAGGCATCATACAGCCTATTACCGTTCGTAAAATTTCAGAGGGACGTTATCAGATAATTAGCGGAGAGCGTCGTTTTAAAGCCTCTAAACTAGCAGGACTAAGTCTTGTGCCTGCCTACGTACGCACGGCTAACGATCAGGCGATGCTAGAGATGGCATTAGTAGAGAATATTCAGCGTGAAAATTTAAATGCATTAGAAATTGCTATTTCTTATCAACGTTTGATTGAAGAGTGTTCATTAACGCAAGAGCAATTAGGCGATAGAGTTGGAAAAGATCGTTCTACAGTAACGAATTACCTTCGTTTATTAAAGCTGCCGCCTCAAGTTCAATTTGCAATTCGTGATGGTAAAATAAGTATGGGACATGCCCGCGCTATTTTAGGGGTGGATGATATTGCCATGCAATTAAAAATTTTCAATGATGTCCTAACAGAAGATTTAAGTGTTCGTCGCACAGAAGATTTAGTCCGCACTGCGGCACCAAAAAAGAATGGCAAAGAACCTAAGAACAAACCGAACTGGTATGTAGAAATTAAAAACATCCAAGAGCGTTTAGAGCACCGCTACGAAACTAAAGTAGAAGTTAAGCATAAAGATAACGGCAGTGGACAAGTGGTAATTAACTACTACTCTACCGATGACTTCAATCGTTTGATTGAATTGTTGGATTTTGATTGATAAGAATGTTTATTATATAAACATAAAAAAGGCGAACACTTGTTCGCCTTTTTTATTGAATCTTGTTTTGTTAATACCAAGTCCCAGTAATTGTTACCGTTAAAGCACCATTGCTTTTGGTGATAGAAGTTGGCTTTCCTGTATCATAATCCTGCATTTTAAAACCAACATTTCCAATAGGGTCGTTCGCATCCAATACATCATAATCATAAACCGAAATGTAAGTAATTTTAGAAATATCGTTAATTGGATAAGCATTTGTCAACGACCAAGAAATTGGCAAATCAACTTGGGCTACGTTGCCTACTTTGTAATCACTTCCTAAATAATAAGGAATGTGATTCTGATCTTCGATATTAAAAAATACATCTGCATCATCAAATAAATCCCATCCTGCGCCTACAGGATCTAAGGCTGGCATGGCCTCTACACGAACACTTAAAATTTTAAATTTAGCTAAAGCCGGAGCAGTTGTTTCTTTCTCACATGAACTAATCGTCGATGCGAAAATAAGAGCACAAAATAAATAAACTATTTTTTTCATAGCGCTGTAAATAAATCGGTAATCAAATATATTCAATAATTCAAAAAGGAATTAACAATACCCCATCAACTTATACATGATACACCCTACCCATTCATGCGTTAGCACATCCCATGCAACAAATGCCTCAGGGTCTGGTTGTAATAGTCGGTCTAATGTATAAATGGGGCCTCCAGATCTGACATCTACCGGATATGGATAAACGTTTAAATGAATTTTCTCAAAACAAGCTACTGAACGGCGCATGTGAAATGCGGAGGTAATAAGTAATGCCGTAGAATGAACTCCTTTTTGTTTCAATACTTTTCCTGTTTCAATCGCATTTTCAAAGGTATTTCTGGAATTGTTTTCCATCCAAATATCCTCTGGTTTAACACCATTATTAACCAATAAAGGATACAGCTTTTCTGATTCTTTCCAATCTTGAAAATTGACAAATCCTGACCCCCCAGACAAAAATATTTTTTTTATTTTCCCTTGGTGATACAACTCAATTGCTTGTAGCAACCTATCAGCACTACTGCTAAAAACCATTCTTTTGCTCTGACTATCATAATAACGCGTGCTTCCTCCTAATACGATTCCAACCTCATAAGGAGTTTGAATTTTGTCAGACGAATAAGGCGAAACTTCCCATTGTCCCATAAAATAATTAACAATAAAAGAATTACTAAAAAACAACAAGGCTATTAAACCAGCAATTAAAAATCGACTTGCCTTTATTGGCTTTTTATTTCTAAATATTCCGGCAGTCACCAATAAAAGAACCGTCCAGATCATTGGAGAAATGAGCAAATCGAGTATTTTGGATAGAATAAAAAACACGAATGAAATCAAATATTGATAATTGCAAATTTAAAATAATTCTAATTCAACCCCAGTTTATCAACTCTTACCACTTAATAAATTGTTTTCAGCAAAAAACTTTCCATTTACTTTCGTTTCCACCTTTGCGCATATTAACTTTGGGTGTAAATGAATAAGTTCCTAATTCTCTATCTTCTTTCCCTTCTCTTCTGCGCTCATGTACGCGCACAAGACACGCTTTTAAATGCGGGTGCTTTATGGAAATACAATGATGCGGGCTTAGATTTAGGTACATCATGGAAAGACCTTTCTTATGTAGATAATGGATGGAGCCAAGGAAACGCACCGCTAGGATATGGCTCGACCTCCATCAACACCTCCGTTTCTTATGGCCCATCGTCCAATAATAAATACACCACTACCTATTTTCGTAAGTGGGTGAACGTTACTAATCCATGTGATTTATATTCTAAAATACTTTTTAATATAAAGCGAGATGATGGGGTGATTATCTATGTAAATGGTTTGGAAGTTTTACGTTCTAATATGCCATCTGGTACTGTTTCTTATTCGGCCTTTTCAACATCTTGTGCTACAGATAATGGAACAATATGGCAACCTTATGATATTGGAAGTAGCTATTTTGTTAACGGCCCCAACTTAATTGCGGTGGAAGTCCATCAATGTAATTTAACCAGTGGCGATTTGCTTTTTAATTTACAAATGATAGGTAGTAAGTCGATGGCTTCTTTTGAATCTATCTCTCCCAATTTACAAAACCAAACTTTTGTAATTCCATCATCCCATACTTTTCAATTGCTTGTTAAAGAAGGTCGACGTTATACCGTTGGAGGTTTAGTACCCGGCCGAGCTGACTTTACAGGATATATACCAGTGAATGGATCAAGTGAGGAAGGGTATTTACATATCAATCATGAAAATGCACCGAATGGTTCAGTATCGAATTTTAAAATTAAATATAATACGATTGATAAACTTTGGAATATACAATCATCGCAGCCCATCTTTGTAAATGACACCGATATAGTTAAGCTTTATAAAAATTGTTCCGGTGCTATTACTCCTTGGGGCACATCGTTGAGTGGAGAAGAAACGCGAGACACCTTTGATTTAAATGGTGATGGCTATTTAGATGCTGGCTGGTTAGTAGAGATTGATCCCATTACGAAAGCAGTAAAAAAATACAATGGTGGATTAAAGCAGCAAAAGTTATGGGCAATGGGACGAATGGCCCATGAAAATGCCTGTGTAGCTACTGATCAAAAAACGGTTTATTTCGGAGAAGATTACATTACAGGATGTCTTTATAAATTCGTGGCTAACAATCCAACCAATTTATCGAGTGGAACTTTATATGTTTTGAAAATGGACTCCGCAATGTCAAGTACTGGCGAAGCTTTAAAGTCGACCGGTGTTTGGGTTCAATTACCAACAAATACAAAAGCACAACGTAATTATGTTTATGATGCTGCGGCTAATCTTGGTGGAACCATCTTTAATGGTATTGAAGATGCGGAGATTGGTCTAGATACGATGGTTTATTTTACATCAAAAGCATTTGGAAAAGTTTATCGTTTCAAAGATAACGGCACTGGCATAACGAACTTCGAAACATTTGTGGGCGGTGGTTCTACCAATTATATTATTCAACATCCTAATGGCACTTCTAATGTGCCTTGGGGAACAGGGAATGATAATATGGCTTTTGATAATGAAGGTAATCTTTGGGTTTTTCAAGATGGTGGCAATAACTATATCTGGGTAGTTAAAAAAGGACATACACAAGCTGCTCCTAAAGTTCAATTATTTGGATGCGTACCTGCTGGATCGGAGCCCACAGGCATTACCTTCTCGCCTGACAATCGATTTATGTTTATGTCTATACAACACCCCTTTGTTTATAATTCGGCTATCATGAAGGATGCGACAGGAAACAACGTAGTATTTAATGCGAGTGCAACGCTTGTTATTGGTTTGAAGCAGGATTTAGGAAGCGATCAAAAGAAAGTGAGTAGAGCAATCAGCTCCTTTAATTTCGATACCCCTATACTTCTCTATCCTAACCCTACCAATGATAATTCAAATATTACATTTGACTTATTATCTAAATCATCTGTGATCATAAAAATTTATAACGCAACCGGGCAATTAATTTTAACTCCACTCAATAGTGAATATTTTGATGAAGGACATTATTCTGTTGAAATACCTTCTAGTCTAGTTAATGGAGTATATTTTATCGAAGTTTCTATTAATAATCGGCTATTTACTCAGAAATTAGTTAAGCTTTAATTTCGGTTAATCGTTAAAAATCACCTATTCAGGGGTTCAATTGACCTTTTGACAAAATTTGACAATGTTTTTCCAACAAATTGTCTTAAATTGCTTTGTTACTTTAAAAATTATGAAAGCAAAACTACTTTGGTTTGTCTTTCTGTTACCGTTTATAGCACATTCCCAAGACACGCTCATCAATACTTCGAACGCATGGAAGTACAACGATAAAGGGCAAAATTTAGGTACCACCTGGTATGCATCCAATTTCAGTGATGCAACGTGGTCATCGGGATCAGCTCCTCTCGGTTATGGGTTGACAGGAGTTGCTACAACTGTATCTTACGGTACGATTTCAACCAATAAATATACGACAACCTATTTCCGAAAATCCATTTCCATTTCAACTCCTGCCTTGAGTTATTCAAGTCTTCTATTAAATGTTAAACGTGATGATGGATTGGTTGTTTATATAAATGGTATCGAACGTTATCGTTCCAACATGCCATCAGGAACAATTTCAAATACTACCTTCTCTACTAATTGTGCAAGTGACAATGGAAGCACTTGGCAGTCGGTAGAATTAGCTTCCAGTTATTTCATAGATGGCACTAATGTAATTGCCATTGAAGTCCATCAGTGTAATTTAACAAGTAGTGATTTGTTTTTTGCTGCGCAGTTAATAGGAACAAAATCGATGGCCTCTTTTGAGTCTCTTTCTCCAGGAGTACAAACACAAGATTTTATTATCCCTTCAAGTCATGCCTACCAGGTAATTACTCAAGAAGGTAATGCCTATTCGTTAGGTGGATTAGTGCCAGCACGAACAGACTTCACAGGTTATGTCCCTATTGCTGGATCATCTACTAATGGATATTTAATGATTAACCACGAAGTCACGCCTAATGGTGGTGTATCAAACTTTAAAATCAGTTTTAAGTCGAATACGAAACTTTGGAGCATTGATAGTTCAAAGGCAGTGAATGTAGTAACAGCAGATGTAGTTAAGCTATATAAAAATTGTTCAGGTGCTGTAACTCCATGGGGAACCATATTAAGTGGCGAAGAAGCTCGTGACACCATTGATGCGAATGCGGATGGATATCTTGATGTGGGTTGGTTAGTTGAAATTGATCCTGTCACCAATGGTGTTTGTAAATATGCTGGAGGATTAAAACAAAAGAAACTTTGGGCTATGGGTCGAATGGCACATGAAAATGCAACCATAGCGAAAGATAATAAAACGGTGTATTACGGTGAGGATGCTGTTGATGGATGTCTCTATAAATTCGTAGCCACCAACCCTACTGATTTAACCGCAGGCAGTATTTATGTTTTACAACTTAGCACTTCTTTAACAGCAGGCGCTCCTACAACTAGCACTGGTAATTGGATACTCCTTCCCAATGGTACCAAAGCGCTTCGCAATTATATTTATGGAGCTGCGATAACTAATGGTGCAACTCAATTTAATGGAATTGAAGATGTAGAAGTAGGTCCTGATTCATTAGTTTATTTTACTTCAAAAGGATATGGTCGAGTTTATCGATTTAAAGATAACGGTACTGGAGTAACGAATTTTGAGACCTATGTAGGTGGCATGAATTATTCAATTGCAAATGCAAGCAGTGTGACTTCTACGGCGTGGGGACTTGGAAATGACAATTTAGCTTTTGATGCGGACGGAAATTTATGGGTATTACAAGATGGAGGAAACAATTACATCTGGGTAGTTAAAAAAGGGCATACGCAAACATCTCCTAAGGTAGCTATCTTCGGTAAAATTCCTACTGGTGGTGAACCAACAGGAATTACTTTTTCACCTGATGGAAAGTTCTTGTTTATGTCTATTCAACATCCAACCACTACTAATACATTGGTAAGCACGGATATCGCAGGAAACTCTGTTGTATTTAATAAATCCACCACCGTAGTTATCGGACTTAAACAAGATTTAGGTACGACGGCATTAAGAGTTGATTCACAATCCCCAATATTTGATATAGCCAATCCAGTAAAGATTTTCCCTAATCCATCCAACAGTGAAGCTAGTGTAGAGTTCCTTGCACTTCAAGCCGGAACACTTAAAATGGAAATTTATAATATCAACGGACAATTAGTAAATAATCCAATTATTGAGGAGGTAGAAGAAGGTGTATGGCATGGAACAATAGAAGCACAACTGCATCCTGGGATTTATTTTGTTCGTACCTCTTTGAATAATACATCCTATTGCATAAAATACATAAAGGAATAAAAAGAATTACTTTATTAAAATTTACAGGAGTCCACTGCATTGCGGTGGATTCTTTATTTTTGCTCCATGCATTTACCCAACCAGTCGGATACCATTTGTGCTTTGGCTACAGCTCCAGGACTCGGAGCTATTGCCGTGATTCGTATTTCAGGTCCGAATACTTTTCCAATTATCGAATCTGTTTTCAAAAC
>JBJTMY010000115.1:0-2942 GCA_046073825.1 Bacteroidota bacterium | reverse complement strand
GGATGTAGCATTACAGCAAGTACAACGATTACGGAGCCAACAGCAATAGCAGGCAGTGGAACAGTAACATCGAACTATAATGGCTCGCAATTAAGTTGTGCAACATCAACGGATGGAGCAATTACGGTAACGGCTAGTGGTGGAACAGGTGCATTAGAATATAGCATTGATGGCGGAGCATATCAGTCAAGTGCAGTATTTACTAGCTTAGCGGCAGGAGTACATACGATATCTGTAAAAGATGCGAATGGATGTACATATTCACCATCGAGTGTAACGATTTCTGCACCAGCATTAGTAAGCGTATATGCTACACCGCTAGTAAGCACTTTGTCATGTAATTCATTAGTAAGTACAAGTGCAACAGCAGTTCCAGCAGGAGGTTCAGGTACATTTATGTACTTATGGACAGGTGGACAAACTACAGCTACAGCGACAGGATTATTTGCAGGAACATATACTGTTACAGCAACAGATGCAAACGGGTGTAGTGCAAATGCAACAATAACAATCAGCAATCCAATTCATACAGGAAATGCATGGTTTGTAAATGATAACAGCACAAGCAGCGATACTTTTACAAATTCAGTAGGAACAGGAACAGGAATCGGAACAGCAAGCTGTCCATTTAATACCATTTCAACAGCAATATCTTCAGCAAGTGCAGGCGATACAATTTATGTAGACGCAGGAACCTATGCAGAGAATGTAACAGTAGACAAGAAATTGGTGATCCTGGGAACGGGTGTAAATACGATAGTAAATACAACTGTAGCGTCAACAAAAGCATTTAAAGTAACTGCAAGTGGAAGCTCTGCAACGGATCGTTTGGTGATTAAGGATATGAAATTCACAGGTCCATCGAATACAAGTGGAAGTGATGCGATATCATTTGAGCCGACGGGATCAGGAGCTTACGTAACCGTAGAGAATGTAACGATAAGTGGTCACGGCTATGGAGTCCATTTCCGCAGCGGCACAATGAGTGAAGCGAAAGTATTGAACAGTAGATTAAATGGAAATGGCGTAGGATTACGTGTAGCCACGGCCGTGACAAATATGACAGGATTAACAATTGATGGATGTACTATGAACAATAATAGTTCATCGGCCATCAGTGTAAATCCAAGTGGAACAATAGCGAACGTAAATACAAACTATACGATAAGTAATAGTACGTTTACAAATAATAGTACAGGCGGAACAGCAAATGTTCATGATATCTCCTTCTATGGTTTTATTGGAAATGCAACATTGAACAATGTAACAGTAACTTCAGGAAATGGCACAAGTTCAAATTCAAATAGCTATGGAATCGTGTTTACACGCGGAAGTGGAACGGGAGCAATCGGAAATGTTAGTTTAAATAATGTAACGGTACAAGGGTTTGTAGGCAAAGGAGCGTTAAGCTTCCAGCTTTACAACAATGTAAGTGGAGTAAGCATGAACAATGTAGATGTAAGCAATTGCGTAGCACCATGGGGACAATTAATATTAGATCATACAGATGCAAACGGATTCCAATTAGGAAACACCACATTGAAGTCGTTGGTATTATGGAATTCAGGAGGAGTAGATGCAACAACAGCAATATTTAAACATGCAACCACAGGGGCAGTATTAGATAGAGCAGTGATAGCAGATTGCTTCCAGACAGAAAACCAGATGGTGCATAAAGTAGATGTATCAGCATTGGGATTTGTGAAGTTGAAAGCAGGAAATGTATATGTAACACCAAATAGTTATTCATCACCAACAACAACAACTGCAAGTATCCAACGCGGAATCGATGCAGCAAGTGCAGGGGATATATTGAATGTTGATAATGGAACATATACAGGTCAGACATTAACAGTAAATAAGAACTTAGATATCCGCGGACAAGGAACAGGAACAATTGTTCAGAGCAGTGGAAATACAGTATTCACTTATACAGCATCGGGCTCAGGTACATTAACGGCGAAGTCCTACTTACGAAACATGAAAGTAAGTGGATCTGCAAAAGGGGTGTATGCGTCGGAGTTAGTAAACTATTTAACGATGGAAGGAGTTACGTTTGATGGAAACAGTAGTTATGCTGTACACTTGAATAATACATCAGGGGTGATGAACAATTGGGAGATTGCCAATTGTTCATTCAATGGAAACAATTCTGCATATTATGGTTCAAGTCAATCGAATATAAACGGATTAAGTATCACGAACTCAACGTTTACGAATCAGGTAGGATCAGCTATTGCGATATATGCAAGTTCAACGAATGTAGGGGGCTGTAATAATTTAACAATTACAGGCAATACATTTAGTAATAATGCAAACGCATCGAACAACAGTTCAGCATTGTATATGGAGAAAGTATCAAATGGCTTGATATCAGGCAATACAATGACGAATAACGGAACGGCAGCAAATGCAAGAGGTTTCATCATCAATACGAAGTATGCCAACCATACTAATTTAACGATTACGAATAACGTATTTATTGAGACGAGAGGATCGGTAACAAGTGGCTATGGAATGCAGGTAGCAGGAAGAAATGATGCTCCTTCATATAGTGCAGTTCCAGCATCCTTATCGAACTTAACGATAGCAAATAATGAAATTAGTGGATTCTATTTGGGCATGTCGTTAGAAAATAATGTAGTAAGATCAAGTGCAACGGTAGTGAATAATAAATTGACGAACTGTACAGTAGGCTTTAATACAGCAGGCGCAACGGCGGGCTCAACGACCACTATAAGCAATAATAGTTTTGATGGCGGAACGTATGCATTATTAAACCAAGATGCCGGAAGTTCATTGGATGCTACATGTAACTATATGGGAACATTGGTAGCGAATAATATTCCTTCAAGAGTAGTTGGAAGTAATGTTACGTATTCGCCATGGTTGAATAATAGCACGGATAATGACCCTTCAATCGGATTCCAGCCAATGAGTGG
>JBJTMY010000114.1:0-3900 GCA_046073825.1 Bacteroidota bacterium | reverse complement strand
TCTTTAATTCGTGCCATAAAGCTAATATTGTTTTTTTCTAGTTCTGTTTTGTATTTTTATGTATCAAGTTGCGTTAGTACTCATGCTGCTGTTTGTTTGAAAATAACTGCCTAAATAAATAAGAGCCGATTATTTTACCATAAGCATCGAGCTGCAAGTATTATGACCATTATTAAGTCGTAAAATATATACTTGCGATTCTAAACTTTTCGTATCAATACTAACTGAACCTGTTCCAGCATTCATAAATTCGTTACTTGTTTTAATAACTTGTCCAAGCATATTTATAATTTCAATTTTCACTTCGCTATCTTCAGAAAGTTTCACTGATGCATTAACAATATCAGAACATGGGTTTGGATAAACTGCATTAAGTTTTATTGAGAAATTAGTATTATCGGAATAACGTATAGGGTTAATAAATCGACAAGCTAGGTAACCATTTGAATGTGTTCCTTCTTCATAATTTTCGTTGGCAGCTTTAAGAGCGAAATTTAATTCCGCCAGATTGTAATTTGGTACGCATCCGCCAATTGCATTGTTTGCTTCTTCAATTACTTGATCCAAAGTATATCCTGCATACAATCCTGAAGTGAAAAAGCGGTTACCTAAATAATCTTTTGATGGATTAAAATCAGCATCAAATGCATCAAAGCCTGTATTTAATTTTGCAGTAACTAATTGTGATGCGAGTGAGTTATCATAGTTAATATCATCCGTAAGTGTACCCGTTGGCAGAAGTGCTGGCATTCCGGTTTTGGGCAACCAATCAGTAATTGATTGCGCATTTGTTAATGTTAAAAGATTATTACAGCCGATGGTTAGTCCATTAGGAAATGCTTTCGGAAAGTTAACATGAAGATACATTCCTAGGTTGTTTCCAAGTGGTTCCTCTCCCCATGAATTTTGATTATAAGTTGTTAAAGTATCACAAGTTTTGCATGCAATTCCATAGAAATCATACATAACATTACAACCATTATTGTCTGTAACAGTTACAAATAGTTGTGAAGTTGGGCATAGGTTTACTAGGGAAGTTGTATTGCTTGTTCCTTCCGACCATAAAATTTGATAGGGTTGAACACCTCCTTGTACGGAAATGTCCGCACTTCCATCGCAAACAAATTGATCGCATGCGTAAGAATCTAATTTTTCTCCTGTTATTAAAATAGGAGTTGGTTCTGTTAAGTTTGTAGTATAATTAGTAGTACAACCATTAGCATCAGAAATAATTGCTGAATAATTTCCAGCATTTAGTCCATTTAAAGCATCTGTATTGCTACCATTACTCCAGTTGTAGGTGTAAGGAGCAACACCTCCTGTAACATTTAAATAAATACTACCACTGTGTTCACTATTACAAGTTATATTGTTTAATGTTGCATTTACAATTAATTCTGAGGGTTGAGAAATATTTACTAATACATTAGCCACTTGTCCAGATGCATCGGTCACTGTGACAGCATAATTGCCTGCATTCAAATTTGCAAGGTCTTTGGACGTATCTCCATTGCTCCATAAATAGGAATAGGGAGCATTTCCGTTATGCACATTTAAAGTAATGTTTCCATCATTTATTCCGTTACAGCTAATGTTGTTTTGGTTAACGGTCAAGTAAAATGGACAGTTTAGAAAGTTCAAATTGCTTAATCCCTTATCATAATTAATATTGATATTATTAATAGCATTATTGAAGTCAGAATAAGAATAAGTACTTGCAGAACAATCGCCAATTTTTTTATTCGCTTCATTAAATAAATCAATAACTGTCCAATTGGCAAATGGTCCATTAGCAATTACTAAGTTTTGAAGGCTTTCTGATGCAGGGGCAAAATTTTGATCAAAATTGTCAAAACCAATATTTAATGCCAATGTTACTAATTGTCCAGCGAGAACATTTTTATAGCTGTTTGAAGTAGGGTTTATTAAAAGACCACTTGGCAATGAATTGGGAGTGGTAGATTGAGGTAAAAAGTTTCGAACTGCGTTAGCAGAAGTCAGTTTAAGTTTATTCGTACAACCTATTTCTAATCCATTAGGAAATGCAGCATTGAAATGTGCGTCTAGATAGTTGCCAATGTTGTTACCTGCGGCATTGGCACCATAAGCACCTTGCGTAAATGTAACATATCCTGTACAGGATTGAGCGAAAACCTGAACTGATGACATTAGTACAAAAATGATGGATAATTGGAAGAATGTTTTCATAATTTGTGTGTTTTGATTGTAATTCTAAGTTAACGAGATCCTATTTTTTCCCCTTATCATTTTGACCAATTGAAAAATTAAATAGGTAAACGATTGAAATCTGTAGATAATTATTAAAATGATTAAATAAGAATACGTTCAGAAAAACCACAAGATATTGGATAGGTAATACTTAAAAGCATTATTGAAGAAAAGTTAAATTCGTTCAATGATTCTAAAAGAAGTTTTATCTATCAGAATTTTATTTTAGTTGATGATTCTCATCAATTAAAAACTCAAATAGTTAAATGAAATTCAAACTATCTTTGAAGATTGTTCAAAAATAATTCAATAATTTAAATAACACATGGCAAATCAGTATGCATTTGATTAAAACAAAATCGCTCAACGAAAATCAATTCAATCAAATTAATGAGCTCTGGAATATGGAATATCCTGAAAACTTAAAAGGTAGATTTCCTGTTTTATTAGATGGTGTAATTAATTATAACCATTATTTATTTGAAGATGAAAACAATCAAGTGATGGCTTGGGCGGTCGACTTTGAAAAAGAAAATGAAATTCGTTTTTCAATTATCGTTGCTGAATTATTTCAGAGTAGGGGACTAGGGTCTCAATTAATGAATTGTTTAAAAGAAACACATCCTCAATTCTATGGTTGGGTAATTGATCATGATCAATTTAAAAAATCAAATGGTGGTAATTACCTTTCTCCTGTTGGATTTTATTTGAGAATTGGATTAGTTCTAATGCCTGAATGTAGAATTGATAACGAAATAATCAATGCTGTAAAAATGAAATGGGAGGGCTGATGTTTTACCTAGAAACAGAGCACTTAATTCTTCGTGATGTATTAGTAACTGACGCTGAAGATTTTTTTAAAATGGATGCTCATCCCGACGTACATCGATATTTAGGTAATAACCCAATTATTAAATTAATGCAAGCCCATGATGCGATTAAATTCATTCGTCAACAATACATCGATAACGGAATTGGTCGATGGGCAACAATAGAAAAGTCCTCTGGAAATTTTATTGGATGGAGTGGATTAAAGTTAGTAACTGAATTAGAAAATAAGCATAGTCATTATCTTGATGTGGGTTATCGATTTCATCCAGATTATTGGGGAAAAGGCTATGCCACTGAATCTACAAATGCAGCATTGCGCTATGGCTTCGAGAAATTAAATGCGAAGGAAATTATTGGCGCATGTCATGAAAAGAATGTAGCATCTCGGCGTGTGCTTGAAAAATGTGGTTTGAAATTCATTGAACAGTTCAATTGGAAAAACATTACTTGTGATTGGTTAAAAATTACAAAAGAGGAGTGGAGTGTTTGGGTGAAAGAACCCCACACTTGTTAATTCAGAATATGAATTTTGGTTGATCGCATTTCCTTTGTTTCAACGAATTATGTATCGATTTAAAATATTTGTTATCTACTTCAATTCAATGCTTTAAAAAAATAATTGCAAAAATATTTTTTTGTGTGCGATTTATTTTTCTAACTTTGCAACGCGTTCTTCAAGATTATTCTTATCCAGAAAGACAGAGGGAATTGACCCGAAGATGTCTTGACAACCCTTACGAAAGTAAGAAGGTGCCAAATTCAACTCCGAGAAATCGGAGAAAGATAAGTTAGAAAACGGCAATTAATATCCCTGAAAAGGGTGAAAATATTATAGGCTCT
>JBJTMY010000113.1:0-3837 GCA_046073825.1 Bacteroidota bacterium | reverse complement strand
GGCAAGTATTGTTAAAAAAGGAATTGAATTACGACATAAAATTCGTCGTTCAGAAAAGTCGCCTTTGTATTACCAGAAAAAAGAACTGAAAAAATTATTGACAAAATTGCGAGAGTTTACCATATTCGTAAAATGGTAGTTCTGACCAAACATGGTAAACTCCGACTTGCGCAATAATTTTTTCAGTTCTTTTTTCTGGTAATACAAAGGCGACTTTTCTGAACGACGAATTTTATGTCGTAATTCAATTCCTTTTTTAACAATACTTGCCAGAATAGCCATTGTAGAAAATTAATGTTTAAAGTAAAACACTTTTACAATTACATATTTTTAATAATCTCGTCGCCAAATTCAGAACACTTCAACATGGTTGCTCCTTCCATCAAACGATGAAAATCGTAAGTTACACGTTTTACCGCAATGCTCTTTTCAATACCACGATACATTAATTCAGCAGCTTCTATCCAACCTAAATGTTCCATCATCATCGCACCAGATAAAATTACTGATCCTGGATTAACTTTATCTTGATTTGCATATTTAGGAGCTGTTCCGTGGGTTGCTTCAAAAATTGCATGACCTGTTACGTAGTTGATATTTGCACCTGGAGCGATACCGATACCACCAACTTGAGCAGCAAGCGCATCCGATAAGTAATCGCCGTTTAAGTTTAATGTAGCAATCACATCAAAATCTTCTGGACGCGTTAATACTTGTTGTAAAGCAATATCAGCAATCGCATCTTTTACTAAGATTTTACCTGAAGCTAAGGCAGCCTTTTGTTCTTCATTCGCAGCTGCTTCTCCTTTTTCTTTCTTTGTCTTTTCCCACTGCATCCATGTATAACACTTATCGCCATATTTATTTTCTGCCAATGCATAACCCCAATCACGGAATCCGCCTTCTGTAAATTTCATGATGTTTCCTTTGTGTACAATAGTAACAGATTTTTTTCCATGACGAATGGCGTATTCAATAGCTGCACCTACTAAACGTTCTGTTCCAACTTTACTCACTGGCTTAATACCAATTCCTACATTCACTGCTGTAGCTTCAGCACTAGCATCAGCACCAGCAGTTTTTAAATATTCAGCCGCTTTTTCAGCAGTACCAAAACGGATTTTATTGAATTCTTTTGGAAATTCTTTTGCAATAAACTCCATCATTTTTGCATTCTCCGGAGTGCCTGCTGCAAATTCAATTCCTGCATAAATATCTTCCGTATTCTCACGGAAAATAGTCATATCCACAGCACCAGGATTTTTTACTGGAGAAGGCGTTCCTTCAAACCAACGTACCGGACGAAGACAAACATATAAATCAAGAATTTGACGTAGCGCTACATTCAATGAACGAATACCACCACCAACAGGAGTCGTTAATGGTCCTTTAATGCCGACTAAATATTCATTAAAAGCTGCTAATGTTTCATCAGGCAACCAGTTCCCTGTTTGATTAAATGCTTTTTCTCCAGCTAAAACTTCTTTCCAGATAATTTTTTTCTTTCCACCATACGCTTTTTCTACTGCTGCATCCATCACACGTACAGATGCTGCCCAAATATCCGGACCGGTACCATCACCTTCGATAAAAGGGATGATTGGTTGATCTGGTACTACTAACTTTCCATTTTGAATTGAGATTTTTCCGCCTTCCATGACTTAATTTATTTGTTTTATTTTATTGATTTTTTATTTCAGTTTGCAAATTTACAATTTATTCGATTTTAATTTTAATAATCTACTTCCAATCCAAGTCGTATTCTAAATTCATCTAAATCGGGATTCTGTTGCATCATCACCCTGTATTTTTCTTTCGGACTTGTAAGCAACGTTTTTGCGCCGCTAATATCCACAATTCGAGTTTGAAGATTTAAATGATCGTTCTTTAATTTAGCTCGAAGAAAATCCATAATTCCTTGACGTTCTTCTTGAATAACGACTTCTTGCGCTTTGTTGTGTATTACTAATTCAATTTCATGTTCTGCCATCAATGTAGGCTTGTTCATCACTAAGGTTGTATAAATCTGATGTCCACCTGATTTATTAAACTGTGCTGCATACTCCATCCAAAACTCTTGCATTTGCGTTTCATCTACCTTTGAATTGGATAGGGGAGCAGATGGTTTTTCTTCCTCAATTATTTCGATCGTTTGTTCTGGTTTTGGCTTGCCAATATTAGAAAGTGAAAATCCCATCATACCGCCCACACTTTTTACCACCACGGGGGCTTCTTTTGGTACTGCTTGATCGTTAGGATTCGTTTCCTCGTTTTTTACTTCCTCATTACCCCTTGATAGCGGATTTGTTGTGGTTGTAGATACCACATCTGACGCTGGCTTTATTTCAACGGCCGGTTGACTAGTTACAATTGGATTGGTTGCAGCATTTGCAGATACAGAAGGCGCAGGATTAAAACTATTCGAAACCGGAGAGGGAGCAGGAGCTTCAGTTTTTAAAGAAGGTTGCTCTGCTACTAATTCAGGATTTTTTTTTTCGCCTGATAAAGAATTACCGGCGGAACACATTCTGATTAATGCTAACTCTACGTGGAGTCGTTGGTTTTTTGAGGCCTTGTAATCTAAATCACAGCGATTACAGATATCCAATAAATTTAAAAGCAAAAGTACTGGCGTTTTCTTCGATTGCTCATTGTATCGTGCCTTTGTAGTTGTACTAACTTCCAACAGTTGAATAGTCGATGGATCCTGACACACCAGCAAGTCTCTAAAATGAGCCGCTAGTCCGTTGATGAAGGTGTGACCATCAAATCCATTGGTCAAAATTTCATTGAACAATAATAACGAAGAAGGAATATTACCTCCCAATATGTAATCTGTTAGTCTAAAATAATAATCGTAATCAAGAATATTTAAATTATCAATTACATCTTTATACGTTAATTTGTTTCCAGCAAAACTAACTATCTGATCAAAGATAGAAAGGGAATCACGAAGTGCGCCATCAGCCTTTTGTGCAATAATATGCAATGCATCCATTTCCGCTTGCACACCTTCCTTTCCAGCAACAAATGCAAGATGATTTGCAATATCTTCAACTTGAATTCTATTAAAATCAAATATCTGACAACGAGAAAGAATAGTAGGAATAATTTTATGCTTTTCAGTGGTTGCTAAAATAAAAATCGCATACGATGGTGGTTCTTCTAAAGTCTTTAAAAAAGCATTAAAAGCTGCCGTAGAAAGCATGTGAACCTCGTCAATAATATAAATTTTGTATTTCCCTGTGGCAGGCGAAAAACGCACCTGCTCAACTAAATTTCGAATATCATCTACTGAGTTATTGGATGCAGCATCTAATTCGAAAATATTTAATGATTGTCCGTTGTTAAACGACACACACGATTCACATTCGTTGCAGGCCTCATTAGCGTCAGTGATAAACTGACAATTAATAGTTTTTGCTAATATACGAGCACAGGTAGTTTTTCCAACCCCACGTGGTCCACAGAATAAAAACGACTGCGCTAAATGGTTATTACGAATTGCATTTTTTAGGGTATTCGTAATTTGCGCTTGTCCAACCACTGTATCAAAGGTGGCTGGCCTGTATTTTCTTGCCGATACTACAAACTGATTCATACTTTACAAATGTATCGAAAAAGACAATGTCAATTTTCCGTTTTTCATGATTGTGGAAATTTTTAACCCCCTAAATTTCAATGCTTCGGAAAAATATGCTTTTGCTATCCCAATAATTTGGTAATTTTCAGCATGATTAATAACGACCAAATGGCGTCGGTGGAAAAATGGGGATTTCGATTAATCCTTTTAATTCACCTTTTACCAATTTTATTGCTCACTCCTTTTGTTACCCT
>JBJTMY010000112.1:0-3819 GCA_046073825.1 Bacteroidota bacterium | reverse complement strand
CACTTTTGTTGCTGATGCAGAAATACCACCGGAAACAGTTAAATGATCTTTCCATTTAAATTGACCTAAATATTCTCCGTAAGAAAATACCGACAAGGCTTCCTGATTAGTATTGTTTTTATTATTGGTTGAAAAAATTCTTCCACGTAATTTATGACTAAACTTTTTTCCGACGTAAGAAATAGAAGGATCGATATAAGTTCTGGTTGTAGTATATAAACTCAATGTACTCGAAGCGCCTGAGGAACCACCGTAAGGTTTCAATGCGCCAGTAGAATCATCTTGCCAAAATAAAAAGTTTCCTCCCTTTGACAATTGCGAGTTAACGGCTAACCCTGCCGTTAGTCCGGGAATATTTTTAAAACGATATTTCAAACTTAGGTTTCCACGAACACGCTCTTCGTTTTCTCCCTCGCGATAGCCTTGATCATTGAGATAATGCCCCCCCGCTACTAAGTCCAACTGCCCGATTTTACGACGATGAGAAAATTGCCCACCAGAAATCATTTCTGGGCCACTGCCCCACCACTTCATACGTTTATCAGCAGGCGCATCATATACACCAGAATAAAAAGTAATACTTGATTCTGCAGTATCCGTCGGAATAGCCGTTCGCATATTTATCACTCCATTTAAAGCTGAAGAACCAAACAAAGCAGAAGAAGCCCCTTTAATGACCTCTACTTGTCCAATATTTTCTATTGGTAAAAAACTCCATTTTACATCGCCCGCATCACCAGCTAATAAAGGCAAGTCATCTACCAAAACCAACACACGACTACCGGCACCGTAGCTAAAACCACTACCACCTCGAATATTTGCCTGTCCATCTAT
The DNA here is from genome assembly GCA_046073825.1 of Bacteroidota bacterium. Lineage (GTDB taxonomy): Bacteria > Bacteroidota > Bacteroidia > AKYH767-A > OLB10 > CAINEC01. The sequence continues at coordinate 2,985 of JBJTMY010000112.1, read as the reverse complement.
CACGGTTACTCCCGGAATTTGTTCAACAGCAGTTTCCATGGTTGTCTGGTTACTATTTTCAATGTACTTAGGCTTTAATACCTCCATTGAAACAGGAACTTCCTCAATACGCTGCGCATGCTTACCCGCAGAAATTACAATTGTTTTCAAATCGACCTTCGAAGGAATTAATCGAATTTTCAAATTAACAGTAATGTCATTTTTTATTTCTACCATTTTTTTGACAGATTCATAGCCGATATATCCAACAGAAATTTCCTGCATTCCAAGGGGAAGTTTAAACTCCGCAAATCCATTAAAATCCACTTGCGCGCCTGCCTTATTGGACTTGCTTTCTACAACACCTCCAATTAAATGCTCGTCTGTATTTGCATCAACAATTTCAACACGAATTTTCCCTGACTGACCAAAGGACGAATTGCTGAGTAGAAAAAAGAAGATCGCTGTAATGATAAATTTATAGTTCATTGCAAATTCTTGTGATTTGTTAGTAAGAATCGTTAAATATCGAATCTATTTTCGATTAATAAAAATAATTTTGTGGCATTCGCCCATTAATTTTTCACAAGTCTGGCGATATTATTTTAATTACTATGAACAACGATTTATTTTACAAAATCGCTCTTACATTTATTCCGAATGTGGGGAGTGTGTTAGCCAAAAACTTAGTGGCCTATTGCGGTAGTGCGCAAGCGGTATTCGAACAAACGGAAAAAGAACTGTTGAGCATCCCAGAAATTGGTCCTGTAACTGCACGATCTATCTTACGGCAAACTGTTTTTCGCAGAGCAGAAACAGAACTCGAACGAGTGATCCATCATCATATCGACGTTTTATTTTTTACGGATGAAGGATATCCCTTTCGCCTAAAACAATGTCATGATGCCCCCATTTTAATCTACAAAAAGGGGAATATTGATTTAAACCAACACCGTTATCTCGCGGTGGTAGGTACACGTAACGCTACTACCTATGGGAGAAAATTAACGTGCGATTTAATTGATGATTGCATTGAAAAAGACATTGTTATTGTGAGTGGAATGGCTTATGGAATTGATATTGCAGCGCATCGTCAAGCAGTAAAAAATAAAATACCTACCATTGCTGTGTTGGGCCATGGACTAGATATGTTTTACCCCGCTCAACATAAAGATACAGCCTTAGCCATGTTAGACAATGGCTGTTGGCTAAGTGAATATCCTTTTGAAACGATGCCCGACCGTGAGAATTTCCCCTCTCGAAATAGAATTGTTGCGGGGATGTGCGATGCGGTGGTAGTAGTAGAAGCAGCCAAAAAAGGAGGAGCACTCATCACTGCCGACATTGCGCATAGCTATGCACGTGATGTGTTTGCCTACCCCGGACGGCTAGGCGATACGTTTAGTGAAGGTTGTAATAATTTAATCCGTTTTAATCAAGGCTCCTTGATTACCTCTGCCGCTGATATTTTCAGAATGATGAATTGGGATTTAGATCATCAAAAAGTAAAAAAGAAGTCGATGCAAAAAGCTTTGTTCGTTGATTTATCAGAAGAAGAAGAACAGATAGTAAAAGCTTGTCAAATCGTTAAATCGATGGATGAAATTGCTATTCATGCGCATCTGCCCATAAGCAAAACTGCTTCTATTTTATTTTCGCTTGAAATGAAAGGACTGATTCGAGCATTACCAGGAAAAGAATTTGAATTAATGTAACAGGAATTAATTATTTTTGAACTTCAAAATTTAGAATATGTACAAAACATTAGAACCCGTATTAACTGCGGAATTGAACGAGATTAAAGAAGCAGGATTATTCAAAACTGAACGTGTCATCACTACTCCTCAAGCCGCAGATATAAAAGCAAATGGAAAAGAAGTAATTAATTTTTGTGCAAATAATTATCTGGGATTATCCTCTCATCCAAAAGTAATTCAGGCGGCCATCGATGCCATTCATACGCATGGATTTGGAATGTCGAGCGTGCGATTTATTTGTGGAACCCAAGACATACATAAAGAATTAGAAGCGAAAATTGCTAAATTTTTAGGAACAGAAGATACCATCCTTTATGCAGCCGCTTTCGATGCAAATGGTGGGGTATTCGAGCCTTTATTGAATGAACAAGACGCTATCATATCTGACGAATTAAATCATGCTTCTATCATTGATGGAATCCGTTTATGCAAGGCGCAGCGTCATCGTTATAAGCATAACGACATGAATGATTTAGAAGAACAATTAAAAGCTACGCAACATCTTCGTCATAGAATGATTGTTACAGATGGGGTATTTTCGATGGATGGAACTATTGCTCAGCTTGACAAAATTTGTGACTTAGCCGATAAATACAATGCACTGGTGATGATTGATGAATGCCATGCAAGTGGATTCATGGGCAAAACGGGTCGTGGAACACATGAATACAGAGACGTGATGGGCCGCGTGGATATTATCACAGGAACTCTTGGAAAAGCCTTAGGTGGCGCAATGGGCGGATTTACCTCAGGGAAAAAAGAAATTATCGATATGCTTCGTCAGCGTTCTCGTCCGTATTTATTCTCGAATTCATTAGCGCCTTCTATTGTTGGGGCTTCGATTGCGGTAATAGATATGTTAAGTGAAACAACGGCTTTGAGAGATAAACTTTGGGAAAACACTGCCTATTTCAGAAGTGAAATAACAAAAGCAGGATTTGAAATAAAACCAGGCGAACATCCAATTGTTCCAATTATGCTTTACGAGGCAAAACTGGCGCAAGAGTTCGCGGCAAAATTGTTAGAAGAAGGAATTTACGTAATCGGATTTTTCTACCCTGTAGTAGCAAAAGGCAATGCCCGTATCCGCGTACAAATATCGGCTGGCCATGAGCGACACCATATTGATCAGGCCATTGCTGCCTTTACCAAGGTAGGAAAAGAGTTAGGGGTGATTAAGTAAGGAGCAAATAAAATTGTTTGGGAACAAAATCAGAATTTACTACTTTTGCCTTCCCAATAAACAGGG
>JBJTMY010000111.1:0-5370 GCA_046073825.1 Bacteroidota bacterium | reverse complement strand
GAAAAAGGTCACGCTTATATTGCTTTCGATAAGGCGGAAGCGTTAGAAGCAAAACGTAAAGAGGCAGAATCGAACGGACAACATACCTGGCAGTATGATGGTAAGTCGAGGTTAGGCATGGATAATAGTTTAACATTATCGAAAGAAGAAGTAGAAACAAGAATTCAGTCGGGAGAGAAACATGTTATTCGCTTAAAAGTAGAACCTGGACAAACAGTATCGTTCACGGATATGGTTCGTGGTGAGGTAAGTTTTGAAAGTGATTTGGTAGATGATAAAGTGTTGATTAAAGCAGATGGAATGCCTACCTACCATTTAGCGCATATTGTAGATGATGTGTTGATGGGAATTACGCATGCGATACGTGGAGAGGAGTGGTTGCCATCAGCGCCTGCACATATTTTAATTTATGAATATTTAGGCTTGAAAGACAAGATGCCGCAGTATGCGCATTTACCTTTATTATTAAAGCCAGAAGGAAATGGAAAGTTAAGTAAGCGTGATGGTGATCGATTAGGGTTTCCTGTTTTCCCGTTGGAATGGAAAGATCCATCAACAGGAGAAATTTCATCAGGATATAGAGAGAAAGGATATTATGCTCCGGCATTCGTTAATATGTTAGCCTTATTAGGATGGAATCCAGGAACAGAGCAAGAGGTAATGTCGATGGAAGAATTAATTAAGAATTTTTCTTTTGATCGCGTGCATAAATCAGGAGCTCGCTTCGATCCAGAAAAAACAAAATGGTTTAACGAGCAATATTTACGTTTGCAGTCAGATGCCGATATCGCGTCCCGCTTCGCGGTGGTTTTAAATCAGAAAAATATTCAGCGCGATTTAGATTTTATTACTGCTGTAGTAAAATGGGTAAAAGACCGTTGCCAATTTGAAAGCGAATTATTTGAAAAAAGCAAAGCACTGTTTGAGGTTCCAATTCATTACGACGAAAAAGTAATTGAAAAAAGATGGAATGAAAAAGCAAAAGCATTTTATAGCGTATTGCCATCGGCGTTAGAAAGCGTAAATGATTTCAAAGCAGAAAATGTAAAATCAACTTTTGAAGCTACTTGCGCAAGTAATGAAATAAAACCAGGTGAAGTATTACAATTATTCAGAGTATTGTTAAGTGGTGAATCGGGTGGACCTGATTTGTTTATCATGACAGAATTACTTGGGAAAGAAGAAGTGATTAAGCGAATTGAAATGGCTATATCAACAATTAAATAGCCAATACACATACAGGTAAATAATACGCTAGTATTAATTGGTTTATTTATTATACTTTTAGATAATCCAAACCAATTTGTTTATGAGAAAAATTCTTCTTCTTGCATTTATTATTATTCCTCGATTTTTGTTTGCACAATGGCAAGAATGCACGGCGCCCTATCAAGGGACTATTTTACAGTTAGCCACTTTTGATGGATACATATGGGCCGGCACAGAGAATGGAGGTATTTATAGAACAAGCAACCAACAATCAAATTGGGAAATTCAAAATGATGGATTGTCAGCGGGGTTCGATATGCAGGTTTACTCACTTAAGGTAATTAATGGTGAATTGTATTTAGGAAGCAGGGGTGGATTATTTAAGAAATCGTCTGCAAATTCAAATTGGGTTCAGTTGGCTAATTATTTTTATCCAGCTAGCGATGTATGTGGTGGAGGAAACAATGTTTTAATTTATGGAATGTATGGAGCGGTGAGAAGAAGTACAGATGGAGGAATAACATGGCAAGATTCAAATATTGGATTGCCAACAGGAGGTAATTTTGATATTAGAGTAACTGAAAACAATTCTACCACAGGCGAGATAATGATAAATCTTGGTGGAATAGGATTATATCGATCAACAAATCAAGGAGCCTCTTGGTCACCAATTAATTATCCTGGAGGACTTTCGCCTTCTACTTCGTTCATTACAATGTTAAAAATGGTTAACAATGTAATGTATGCAGGTGTAGAGCCACAAGGTTTATATTCATGGAATCCATCAACAGGAGATTGGCAGTTTGTTGTTCAGTCATCAGGTAGAATAACCGATTTAATCATCGTTAATAATAAATACCTCTCAACAACTTCTTATGGAATACAAATGTTTCCAATTTCGGGTAGTGGCATGTTTAATACAGTAATTGGAAATTCACCATCGTATTTACCAGGTTCATATGCCTTAGAACAAAGCGGGAATCAGATTTATATTGGCGCAATGAATGAGTGTGCATATATAATAGATACAGCACTTCAAACGTATTCCACAAAAAAAACAGGAATGAAATCTTCTTCTACGGAGTGGATTTCTGGCGATGGAACCTTTTTGTTTACACAGGCCAACAAGCAACATTTTTTACATGCTAGTAATGATGAGTTTACCACCACATCAACAATGTTTGATACCGATCCTTATTATATGACCGATAATGTAGTGGATGTAAACTTAAGTCCCTCAAAATGGTATTTCGTACGCTCTTCACGAGGTATTTCTTTATCCTATGATCATGGACAAACAATGATAAAAGCAAACTACGGTTTACCTGCGTCAACATTTCAGACCTATAATAATTCCTCTATTTGTAAGTCCAATGCGGGCTATATGATTACCGGCACCCGAGATGGTAAATTTTATAAATCAATTAACGATACCTCCTGGACACTGCTTTGTGATTTGTTTTCATCAACAGAGTATATTGATAGAATTATTAATGCTGGTAACTATCTTTTTGCTTCAACGCAAAACGTTATGCTTCCATCGTCCGCACACGTATATCGTTCATCAGATAATGGACAATCATGGCAAATTTTACCAGGACCCTTTTATAACGGACTTTCTGTATACGGAATCACTTATGATGGCACTCGATTAATTGCTGGAGCAAGTGGGTATGGAACCTGGTCGAGCAACGATTACGGACAAACATGGACTACGATTAACAACGGACTTCCACAATACAATGTTTTTAAAACAATTAAATCATTTAATGGAGTGGCTTATGGAGTTTCCTTATTAAACAAAAGACTTTATCGACTTTTACAAGGAGACACTACCTGGACCTGTGTTAATTGTAATGCAGGAGACCCGCTTTCAAATGAAGTATTTTTTCAAAATGGAACTTTATTTATTGGCACACCTGGAAATGGAATTTATAAATGGGTTAATTACACAACTGGTGTTATTGAAAATGAAAAGCCTAATTTCGATTTATTCCCCAATCCCTCTAAACGCTGCATAATTAATTTCACTAACACTAATGCATTACCGATAGTGTTAAAAATATTTAGTGTTGATGGAGGTGTCGTCTATTCAAACGTAATAACTACTGAAAATACTAGTATTAATTTAAATGGCGAATTGTATAGCCCAGGATTGTATGTTGTTCAGACCACAGATAAAGAAGGAAGAACCACCGCAAAAAAATGGAAAATAAATTAATAAAAATTAAAAGACCGCAATTCGTGGAGGCGATTGAAAGAAGACCGAAACATATTGTATTTTTGTTACAGTTTAAATAGAATCTAGTAAAAGCGCTATGAGCACAGAAAAAGGCCCTAATTTCCTCGAAGAAATTATTGCAGAAGATATAAAGAATGGAAAACACGGTGGAAGAGTTTTAACTCGCTTCCCGCCAGAGCCAAATGGATATTTACATATTGGTCACTCAAAATCTATTTGTGTTAACTTTGGATTAGCTCAAGAATTTGGTGGAACTACCAACCTACGATTTGATGATACGAATCCAGAGAAGGAAGAGACAGAATATGTAGAAAGCATAAAATCAGATGTCAAGTGGTTAGGTTTTGAATGGGCTAATGTTTTTTATGCGTCTGATTATTTTGATCAGATTTTTGATTTTGCTGTTACGCTGATAAAAAGGGGATTGGCTTATGTAGATGATAGCAGTGCAGAACAAATAGCCGCTCAAAAAGGAACACCCACAGAACCAGGAACACATAGCCCTTATCGTGATAGAACAGTGGAGGAAAATCTCGACTTGTTTAATCGAATGAAAAACGGTGAATACAAAGACGGAGAAAAAGTACTTCGTGCTAAAATTGATATGTCCTCACCGAATATGCACATGCGTGATCCTATCATGTATCGTATAAAGCATGCACATCATCACCGTACGGGCGATAAGTGGTGTATCTATCCGATGTATGATTTTGCACATGGACAATGTGATTCGATAGAAAAAATTACACACTCCATTTGTACTTTAGAATTTGAAGTACACAAACCACTTTACGAATGGTTTATTGAGCAATTAGAAATTTTTCCAAGTAAGCAATATGAATTTGCGCGCTTAAATTTGAATTATACTGTGATGAGCAAGCGTAAATTATTACAGCTTGTAAAAGAAAATTATGTGAATGGTTGGGATGATCCTCGTATGCCAACTATCAGCGGACTAAGACGAAGAGGGTATTCGCCGGAAGCCATTCGCAATTTTGCTACGCGTGTAGGAGTTGCGCGAAGAGAAAACATTATTGATGTAGGATTTTTAGAATTCTGCGTTCGCGAAGATTTAAACAAGCGTGCGAATCGTGTAATGGCGGTTCTAGATCCAATCAAGTTAGTAATTACTAATTATCCCGAAGGACAAGAAGAAATTCTAGTAGGAGAAAATAATCCAGAGGCAGAAAATAACGGCGGTACGCGACCGTTACCATTCTCAAAGGAGCTTTGGATAGAGCGAGAAGATTTTATGGTAGAGCCACCAAAGAAATTTTTCCGACTAGGCCCAGGACTTTCAGTTCGTTTAAAGCACGCCTATATTGTGCGTTGTGATGAATTTAAAACAGATGAAAATAATAATGTAACCGAAATTCATTGTACATATTTTCCTGAAAGTAAGAGTGGGAGCGATACGAGTGGTATTGTTGTAAAAGGTGTGATACATTGGGTAAGCGTAAAGCATGCAGTTGCTGCCGAGGTGCGTGTTTATGATCGCTTGTTTAATGTGGAGGACCCATCTTCTGAAGAAGGCGACTTTAAAGATTTTATCAATAAAGACAGCTTACAGGTTATTACTAACGCGTATGTAGAGCCGTCGTTGAAGGAGAGTAAGTCAGGAGATTATTTCCAGTTTATTCGTAAAGGATACTTTTGTCCTGATACCGAAAGCACCTCTGATAAACTCGTGTTTAACAGAACGGTGACCTTGAAGGATGCATGGGCTAAAGAACAAAAGAAAGATTAACATGCGATTATCAGTTTGTGACATAGAATGCTATGCCTTTCATGGGTGCATGGAGGAAGAAGGAAAGATTGGCCAACGATTTTCAATAGACGTAATAATTGATTTCGATTTTTCAGATTCGATAGCCAGCGATGAATTGGGTGATACAGCGGATTATGTAGTACAACATAAT
>JBJTMY010000110.1:0-4577 GCA_046073825.1 Bacteroidota bacterium | reverse complement strand
TACCAAGGCAATCGGCTGATGTCCGTTTACCTGTAAATGTTTCAAAAGCATAATAGGTACTAAGTTTCCAACGTGTAACGATTCTGCAGTCGGATCAAATCCAACATAAGCAGTGGTCATTTCTTTTGCAAACTGTTCAGCAGTGCCTGGCATCACATCGTGTATCATGCCTCTCCATTGTAGCTCTTCTACGAAGTTTAGTTTTTTACTCATACTGCAAAGATAATTACCCGCTTCGTTTCCCCAATCAAATATTGATTTTAAGCCATTGCTTTATTAACAGGCTTGTTTTAAAACACGATGTTAGGTTAAGTGAAAAATAACATTCACTTTTGCAGGCATGATACTGATTACAGGAGGTACCGGACTCGTAGGCTCACGACTGATTTACGATTATGCGCAGCAAGGCATAAAAGTGCGTGCTATTCGTCGTGGTAACGGAATTGGTAACTTACGTCATTATTCTGGTTGGGAGAATTTTGTAGAGTGGGTGAGTGGTGATGTGCTGGATATTTCATCGATTGATGAAGCCTTAGTAGGAGTAAGTCATATCATTCATTGTGCGAATATCGTATCGTTTAATCCGCGTGATTATGCCGAGATGATGAAAGTAAATACCGACGGTACTGCCAATATGGTGAATGCAGCGATTGCGCACGGAGGTATTGTATGTTTCACGCATGTAAGCTCTGTGGCTACGCTTGGAAGAGTGGCCGATGCCGGCGAGCTCGATGAACACAGCGATTGGATTCCGGGCAAGCACAATTCAGTGTATTCGATCAGTAAGTTTAACGCAGAGCGAGAAGTATGGAGAGCACATGCCGAAGGACTAGCAGTGAACATGGTGAATCCTTCTATCATTTTAGGTCCTGGAAATTGGAAAACCGATAGCTCTTCGTTGTTCATGAAAATTAAAAACAAGTTTCCGTTTTATACCGATGGTGTAAGCGGTTTTGTTGGAGTAGAGGATGTTTCGAGAGCCATTATCGAGTTAAATAAAAGTGCTATCAGTGGTGAACGATATATTCTTAATTCAGCGAATATTTCTTTCCAGGAATTATTTAATCTGATGGCAAATAATCTTCATCAAAAAGCTCCTTCCATTAAAGTTCCTTTTTACGTATCGCAAATTATCTGGCGATTCGAATGGTTGAAGTATAAACTAACAGGTCAAAATCCGTTTATCACGAAAGAGACTGCTTATTCCGCACATCAGAAAAGATACTACAACGGAAATAAAATAGTAAACGATTTAAATTTTAAATACAATTCCTTACCTGAAGTTGTTAAATCGGTTTGCAGCTATTTGAAATAATCAAGCAGCTTTTTTAGTACGAACCTCTTTTTGAATTTCAGGCTTAAACTTAATGAAGAAATTCAACCAAATCACTCTCGATGTTCTGAATGTCCACGGCGCTAACACTAATAACATGGTTGTTAAAGCTACTAAATAGACCACAGAATCAAATGTTGGAAACAATACAATATAAGCAACAAATAAGGAAACGGCTAGGGCTACCGTTAGTGCATAACTCACATACATAGCTCCATAATAATATCCCGGCTCTCTTTCAAAATCTAAACCGCACTGCTGGCATGAGTGATTCATTTTTGAAATGTTTTTTAAGTCGTAAGAGCTTTTAGTGCTATAAATATCCCCCTCTAAACAACGTGGGCATTTATGATTGAAAATGGAATTTAACTTGGCTAACATGGTCTTTATTTTACTATGCAAATTTCATAAACTTGTCAATTTAAATCAGTGACAATAGTCACTTTGAAAAATAACAAGTATCCGGTTATTTTATTTTTTCTATTAAGTGATTTAAAAAGGCTTGATCGTAGATGCTTAACAGATATTTTTTAGTGCTACAGGTAATACAAACTAAATCTTCATTGTTTCCAGTATAACGGTAATGCTTTCCTAATTTCTTCGAAGAGAAATAGCCGAAATATCCAAACAATCCACCAGACCCAAACAAACGTATGCTTAAACCAGCATCTGTTTTTTCAATCGTTTTAATGTCGGAAAGAGCAATTTTTATCGGGCCTTTCGGACGGTGAATTAATAATTCGTCAGAAGTAATTTCATACGAAGTAGGATGAAGCATCCAGGTGATGAAGAAGGCTGCAAATAATAAAACACCAATTACATCTGGTAATATAATATCATCTTTTATCACTAAGCGGTGAGTGACAATAAGGGTGACTGGAATCAGCATTACTGCGACGGATAATACTTTAGTAGCGAGGTTGAATTTTATTTTTTGTAGCATTTGTTAGGGTATAAAAAAACCATCAAGTGTTTGATGGTTTTTATGTAGTGTAGTCTTATTTTTTATAAACCCAGGCGTTTTTTTCATACTGCGATTTAATACTATCTAAAGCCGGTTGTAATTCGCTTTCACTGTTGGCACTTGCCAAGCTAACCACCCAATGTCCTCTTTTATTTTTACCCGCTATTGCAGCAGGAAAGCCATCCAATTGTGCTTGCTTCGTATAGTTAAGCGCATTTTCTTTAATGGAAAATACACCACCAATAACATTGTATTTTTTTAATTCAATAGATTTTGACGAAGTACTCGTTACGTTAGTAGTTGCAGTTTTAACAGGTACAACAGTGACATTCGTTAACGTCTCTTTGTTTGCTGGCTGAGCAATGGTGTTAATACTTTTTACAGATGAATTCGAATGAACAGTAGATTCACCAGCTAAAATCTTTCTGGTTTTTTCTTCTACTTCTTTATCAAATGCATCTTGTAATGCTTTCGCTGTTTCTTCAATCATTTTTTGATTGAAAGAATCATTTTCATTGCTTACAACTGGAGTAGTATTCTCCGGTGTAATAGCATTATTCGAAATTGAAAAATCAGCTGTTTTTGTATCCTCTTTCTTAACTTCTGGAGTTTCTGTAATCGTCAATTCCTTAGGTGCAGGAACACTAATAATATTACCTAAGTTATTATTTAATGTATGAACTACTCTCGGATTAAAAATCATGATTGCTAATACTGCCGCAGCAGGAACTAGTTCAATAATTTTCCAAAGTTTCTTTCCTTTCTTTGATTTGTTAAAGCTTTTCTTTTCTTCCTCTTTTACTACTTCCATGGTTGCTTCCTCACGCTTAATGGCTGGCGAGTGAAGTGTTGTCATTCCAAAAGAAGAAAGTAAAAAGTTGGCATTAGTTTCTGGGTCGAACTGAATATTTCGCTCTAAGTCCATTGAAAGAGCTCCCACTTCTTCAATCGAAATTTTTTCTCCAAGAGCTAACTTTCTAAATACATCATCTACATAGGTACTGATTGCTTCATTCGCCTCGCTATAAGTAATGTTTTCTTCTTGACTGATATGATGCGCCAATAATCCATCGTTGGTTCGCAAACTAGAATTGAAGGCAACTTTCTTTGATGGAGGCGTGAAAGTATGCTGTGAAGGATTTAAAAATGTGGAACGTGTATTCGTAACAAACCCACCTAATCCAGGAATGATTACACAATCATTGGTAAATAAGAGTTCACAAATATAGTGGTCAGGTCTTACCATGGGGTAAATATTGAGTTACGAAGATAGCAGAAAGTTCCCTATGAACAAGGGTTATTAACAATCTATGTTGTAAATCACTAGAAATTAAAGACTTTTAAGTCGTGATAAGTCTTCTGGAGTGTCAATAGCAACGGTATTTTCCGTCGTTTCGGCCGTTTTTATCACATACCCATTTTCTAACCAACGCAATTGTTCCAGTGATTCTGCCATTTCCAACTTGCCTTGGCGCAGCTTGGTTAATGTTGGAAGTAGGCTCGCTTGGTAGCCATAAATTCCTATGTGTTTGTAATAGGTTCCATGGTTCAACCAATCGTTTATGTCAATTCCTTTCTGAAATGGGATTGGTTGTCGACTAAAATACAAAGCATCGCCTTTATTACTTAAAACAACTTTTGGCGAATTGATATTGGTGAGCTCTTCAATACTGTCTATTTTTTTTATCAGCGTTGCGATGGGCGCTCCTTCGTTTAAAAGTTTAGCTATCGAATTAATTTGACTTGGATGAATAAAGGGTTCATCTCCTTGAATGTTAATCACAGCGGTCCATTTACCTTCAAATAGCTCCAGGGCTTCTGCACAACGGTCCGTTCCGCTGGGATGGTTTTCAGAAGTCATTACTACATTTCCTCCAAAGGCCCTAACGGTGTTGGCAATACGTTCATCGTCCGTTGCAACAACAACGGCATCTAATTCTGATTTCATTGCTTGCTCATACACTCGTTGAATCATTGGCTTGCCATCAATCATTACTAATGGTTTTCCCGGAAATCGGGTAGAGGCATAACGCGCTGGAATAATTCCTAAAATCATGATTTATCGAATTAGTTCAATGGTTCCGTTAATTTTACGAGGAAGTAATTCGCCATTCGCTGATGTTTCATACACTGTACAAATGAAAAAGTAAACACCCGCAGGAGCATCTTCGTCATTGTTGTTTTTCTTACCGTTCCAGTTAATATCAATATCTGTTGTTTCAAACATTAATGCTCCCCAACGATTAAACACTTTAAATGAAATATCCTGTACATCGCGAT
>JBJTMY010000109.1:0-10094 GCA_046073825.1 Bacteroidota bacterium | reverse complement strand
TCCCGCAAGCGTAAATTATTAGAGAAGCAAAAAGAAGGAAAGAAAAGACTGCGCCAGGTGGGTAGCGTAGAAATTCCTCAACAAGCCTTTCTCGCGGTATTAAAACTTGATTAAAGTTATACCTCCCTAAATCCCTTCAATGGAGGGACCTGAAATAATCCTCCTCCTTCATATCCCGTCCTGAAACTTCGGGAGCGATCGGGAAGGAGAGGTCAAATCATGTTGCATTGAATGCACAATTACCACCTGCATTTTCAACAAGCTAGCAACCTTAGTTAAGTTCAGTGCTTTTTTTGTATTTTTATACTTCAACAGTTACCGATGAAAAAATACATACTTCCATTCCTACTAATCTTACTATTCAACTTCACTAATGCACAAACATTTATTGGCGGTGGCGGGCCTATTCCTGATAATCAAACTCCAATTTCTTTTCCTCTAACGATATCGACTATCCCCCAAACGGCATTAAGCAGTACATTCGGCATTGAGAATGTAACCATCAATATTACGCATACCTATGACAGTGATTTAAACATTTTTTTGATTGCCCCCGACAATACATACATCGAGCTCTCAACAGGTAATGGTGGTGGTGGAAATAATTATACCAACACCGTATTTAGCGATCTATCGACGAACTTTATTTCGTCGGGCTCAGCTCCGTTTAATGGAACGTATCGCCCGGAAAGCCCATTGTATGTAGTGAACAACGGGTTAAATCCAAATGGCAATTGGCAACTGTATATTTTAGACGCCTATGCCAATGATGCAGGAATTTTAAATAGCTGGTCTATTAAATTCGGGCCCAATACAGGACAACCATTTCCTTTTACTTCAAGTAATTTACCAATAATAAAAATCAATACACTTGGTAATACTATTGTAGATGAACCAAAGGTTTTATCCAACATGCAAATTATTGATAACGGTCCGGGGTTACGTAATTACATCACCGATACTGTATATACCTATAATGGTAACATTGGCATTGAAGTGCGTGGATCCTCTTCTCAAACATTTCCTAAAAAATCCTTTGGCTTTGAAACGTGGGATTCAGCAGGCGTTTCTATAGATACTTCTATTTTAGGTTTCCCTGCGGAAAGTGACTGGATTTTAAACGCCAACTACACCGATAAATCTCTATTGCGTAATGTAACATCGTATTATTTGTTTAATCAAATGGGCCGGTATGCGTCCCGAACAAAATATGTTGAAGTGTTTGTGAACAGTGTATATGCTGGGGTTTATATCTTGATGGAAAAAATCAAACGTGATAATCACCGCGTAGATATTTCTAAATTAACGCCACTTGATACCAGTGCAGTGGATATAACGGGAGGGTATATACTAAAAGTAGATAAAGCAACGGGTAGCGGTGGTGGTGGTGGATTTAGTTCAGCGTTTCCTCCAGTAAATAACGGACAGATTCCATTTATCTTACATGATTATCCAGATGATGCAAGCATCACCGCACAACAATCCAATTACATTCATGCATTTGTTGATAGCTTTGAACAAGCATTACATGGAGCCCAATATACCAACCCAGTTACTGGATATTATAAGTACATTAACGATTCTAGCTTTATTGATTTTTTTATCATGAACGAAATTTCAAAAAATGTAGATGGTTATCGTATCAGCTCGTATTTATATAAAGAAAAAATCACGAAAGGAAATCGTTTATGTGCTGGACCTATTTGGGATTATGATATTGCCTATGGTAATGCAGATTATTGTGGCGGACAATATACTACCGGATGGAGCTATACGTATAATTGCAGTACCACTGGATTTCAAGTGCCTTTTTGGTGGGCAAAATTATTAAGTGACCCTATCTATGCGAATAAATTAAAATGTCGTTATACGCAATTGCGGAGCACTATATTAAGCACTTCGAGCATTAATAATTATATCGATTCTGTTTCTACTTATTTACAGGAAAGTGAAACAAGAAATTTTCAGCAGTGGCCTATTTTAGGGACGTATGTTTGGCCAAACCCCTCACCTATTCCAACTACTTACGCAGGAGAAATATCAAAATTAAAAAGCTGGATTGCTTCTCGACTTACGTGGCTCGACTTAAGTATGCCTGGAACCTGTAGTAGTACAGGATTAGAAGCGATCAGTAATAACTCTGCAATACAGGTTTATCCTAATCCTGCAAAAGATTATATTACTATTAAATCAGAAATTGACCCGATTGAAGAATATTCATTGTACACTAGCAATGGACAATTAGTGACGAAAGGCACCACAAACTTTACAGATGAATTTACTTTACCGTTGGTAAATATTCCTTCAGGTATTTACTTCTTGCATACACGTACTCAATCGCAATTATCGGTTAGTCGCTTTGTAGTGGAATAAATCACACTTGGTTGAATCTTTTTTGAAGATGAATAACTAATTTCGTAACCGTTATTTATCTAATCAACGAACCACTCTATATGCGAATTTTATTATTAGGTTCTGGCGGACGTGAGCATGCATTTGCGCGTTCATTAAGTGCTAGTCCGAATTGTTCAGCTCTATTTATTGCACCAGGCAACGCAGGAACAGCATCCTGCGGAAAAAATATTTCTATTGGTGTGAATGATTTTGAAGCAATAAAAAATACAGTAGTATCAGAGCAAATTGACTTAGTGGTGGTAGGACCAGAAGATCCATTAGTAAATGGTATAGTTGATTTTTTTCAAGCTGATGATGCATTGAAAAATATTCCTGTGATTGGTCCTTCTAAAACAGGAGCCCAATTAGAAGGAAGTAAAGATTTCAGTAAAGAATTTATGCAACGTCATGGTGTTCCTACCGCGGCCTATAAAAGTTTTACGTACTCAAAATTAGAAGAAGGTTATCAGTTTTTAGAAACATTAAATCCTCCATTCGTTTTAAAAGCAGATGGATTAGCTGCTGGTAAAGGTGTTTTAATTATTGATGATATCAACGAAGCCAAACAAGAATTAAAATCGATGTTAGGCGATGGTAAATTTGGAAAAGCAGGAGAGAAAGTAGTGATTGAAGAATTTTTAAAAGGCATTGAACTTTCTGTGTTCGTTTTAACAGATGGAAAAAATTACAAACTACTTCCATCAGCAAAAGATTATAAACGCATAGGCGAAGGAGATAGCGGATTAAACACCGGTGGTATGGGAGCAGTATCACCCGTTCCATTTGCAGATGCAACTTTCTTAGAAAAAGTAGAAAACAAAATTGTTAAACCTACTATTGCAGGATTAGTAAAAGATCAAATCGATTATAAAGGATTTATTTTTATTGGCTTGATGAATATGGGTGGAGAACCCTTTGTGATTGAATATAATTGCCGCATGGGCGATCCTGAAACGGAAGCTGTTTTACCTCGTATTCAAAGTGATTTTGCTAACTTGATGATGGCAACAGGTAAACAAGAATTAGACAGCATCGATTTACAAATTGACTCACGCTTTGCCACTACAGTGGTGATGGTTTCTGGTGGATACCCTGGGAATTATGAAAAAGGATTTGAAGTAAAAGGATTAGAAAAACCTTCTGAAAGCATCGTGTTTCATTCTGGAACAGCACTTACTAACGGGCAGGTAGTAACGAACGGAGGTAGAGTGTTTGCCGTTACTTCATTAGCAGATACTTTACAAGGAGCATTAGACAAATCGTATCAAACAGCGCATCAAATTAATTTTGATTATGCTTATTACCGCAAAGACATCGGCAAAGATTTAATGTAACATGCTTCAAAAAACGCGAGCTGTTGTTTTACAAACCATCGATTATGCCGAGGCTAGTTTAATTGTAAAAACATATACTGCCGAATTCGGATTACAATCGTTTTTAGTGAATGGCGTTCGCAAAAATAAGTCGAAGCACACACCAGGAATTTTTCAACCCTTATCGTTAATAGAAGTCGTTGCCTTTTTTAAAAAGCCTGGCGGACTACATCGTGCCTCCGAAGTAAATGCAGCACCAGCTTTAAAAAATATTCCTTACGATATTATAAAAACCACCATGGCTTTCTTTTTAAGTGAAGTCATTTATAAATCAATCAAAGAAGAAGAGATTAATCCTGAATTATTTTCATTCATTGATAACAGCATTCAGATTTTAGATTTAATAGAAGAATCAGCGAGTCGTTTTCATTATTGCTTTTTAATTCAGTTGACGCGCTATCTTGGATTTTATCCGCATGGTAAATACAATGAGCAAGCGAGCTGGTTCGATTTGCAAGAAGGCGTTTATCAGGAATCACGTCCTAACCACCCTTACTTTTTAGAACCTGCATTAAGTAAATTATTTTCAGAAATTTCTTCCTTATCCATTGAAGAGATCAAAGAAATATCGATGACAGCGTTACAGCGCAAACAAATTTTGCAAGGCATCATTACCTATTACGAATTACATCACACCCATGGAGGAAAAATTAAATCGCATGAGGTGTTGATGGAGATACTTGGTTAATTTGAAAATTAGTCAATTTGAAAATTTGAAGGTGAATTGATTTGAAGACTTGTAATAAAGTGTATCCGAAGGATTCTACTTTATTTTTTGAAGATTAGTTGATTTGAAGACTTGTAATAAAGTGTATCCGAAGGATTCTACTTTATTTTTTGAAGATGAGTTGATTTGCTCACGATGTTTATCGGGATTGAAGATTTGTCAATTTGAAAATTTGATGATTTGAAGATTAGTTGATTTGCTCGTGAGGCGGTCCCTACTTGTGCCGAGCTTGTCGAGGTAAGGCGCTCGACGCGATTATTCGCGTGGCGGTCCCTGAGGCTCTTGGTTATTGAGGCCCTCGAAGTACGAAGGGTCGCCGTCGTCATGTATAAATTTTTTCAATCATAAGCTTTGCCCTTCGAGTCGCGAGGCTTCGCGATCAAGGACCGAAGCTTTTTCCTCAGGGACCTAACGAGTTGCCTCGTGGACTAAAACATTACTTTGTATAACTTATGTTCATACTGAACTCTCGACTATCCTATGATGAAATAATTTACAACCCAAAAAATCAGTATTTTCGTAAAAATCATTTTTGAATGAAAAAAAATTCAACTGTTAAAGATTTAAAGTTTGATACTAAATGGACATACGCACCGGCACCGGAATCGGCGGACCATATTCAACTGAAGGATCGTTACGATTTATTTATCAATGGGAAGTTTACGCTTCCAACTTCTAAAAAATATTTTGATTCTATCAACCCCGCAACAGAAAAGAAAATTGCATCTGTTGCAGAAGCTAACACTGCTGATGTAGATAAAGCAGTCGCTGCTGCGAAAAATGCGCAATCAAAAGTATGGTCGAAGATTTCACCTGCTGAACGAGGTAAATATATTTATCGCATTGCTCGTATCCTGCAAGAGAAAGCACGCGAACTCGCCATCATCGAAACAATAGATGGCGGTAAACCTATTCGTGAAAGTCGTGATATTGATATTCCATTAGCAGCTGCTCACTTTTTTTATTATGCAGGCTGGGCCGATAAATTAGATTATGCATTCCCAGGAATGAAAGCTGCGCCCGTTGGTGTAGCAGGACAAATTATTCCTTGGAATTTTCCCTTGCTCATGGCTGCTTGGAAAATTGCTCCCGCCCTTGCAACAGGAAATACCGTTGTGCTAAAACCAGCAGAGACCACTCCACTAACTGCTTTAAAACTTGCAGAGATTATTCAAGAAGCTGATCTTCCTCCAGGAGTAGTTAACATTATTACCGGCGCAGGTGCAACTGGTGCTGCTATTGTGAATCATCCGAACATTAATAAAATTGCTTTCACTGGTTCAACGGATGTAGGTAAGATTATTCAGAAATCGTTAGCAGGCACTGATAAAAAATACACGCTTGAATTAGGAGGGAAAGCAGCCAACATTATTTTTGAAGATGCTGCCATCAATCAAGCAGTAGAAGGAATCATTAACGGAATATTTTTTAATCAAGGACATGTATGTTGTGCAGGCTCACGCTTGTTTGTGCAAGAAGGCATCGCGAATGAAGTCATTCGAAAATTAAAACAACGTATCGAAACATTGATTGTTGGAGATCCTTTGGATAAGAACACCGACATCGGTGCTATCAATTCGAAAGCACAGTTATCAAAAATAAAATCGTTAGTACAAACAGGAATTAAAGAAGGTGGTGAATGCTGGCAGAGTGAATGTGCTGTTCCATCGAAAGGATATTGGTTTAAACCAACGCTATTCACTAATGTTGCACAATCGAGTACGATCGTGCAAGAAGAAATTTTCGGACCTGTACTTGCGATACAAACATTCAGAACAGCAGAAGAAGTGATAGAGAAAGCGAACAATACTCCTTATGGATTATCGGGTGGTGTTTGGACGGACAAAGGAGCGAAAGCATTTAAAATATCATCGAAGTTAAACGCTGGTGTGGTATGGGCGAACACCTATAACAAATTTGATCCAACAAGTCCATTTGGTGGATTCAAAGAAAGTGGTGTTGGACGAGAAGGTGGCTTACATGGTTTAATGCCTTATGTTAATTTATTTTAATTTTTGAACGAATGGCTACAACAAAAACAGCTTCACGCATTGATGTGAAAAAAACATACAAATTGTACATTGATGGAAAATTCCCACGAACAGAATCGGGAAGATTTTACGCCTTGAAAGATAAAGCAGGAAAAACCATTGCGAATGTTTGTCGTGGTTCACGCAAAGACTTACGCGATGCCGTTGTATCGAACAGAAAAGCACAAGGCGATTGGAACAAACGTTCAGCCTATAACAAAGCACAAATCATTTATCGTATAGCCGAAACGTTAGAAGGACGAAAAGCACAGTTTGTAGATTCGATGTGCAAGGAAGGATATACGTCTGCGAATGCGTTGAAAGAAGTAGAAGCTTCGATTGATTTACTAGTTTACTACGCAGGATGGAGTGATAAATACATTCAGGTATTCAGTACGGTGAACCCTGTAGAGAGTTCTCATTTTAATTTCTCTTATCCAGAGCCCTGCGGCATTGCAACGGTTATTTGTCCTGATAAAGGCGCATTGCACGGAATTATTAGTCATGCAATACCGATGATTGTGGGCGGTAATACGTGTACGTTAGTAGTATCAGAAAACTTCCCATTAACAGCAATTGAATTTGCGGAGGTGATTCATGCGAGCGATTTACCGGGAGGAGTTCTCAATATCATCACTGGATACAGAAAAGAATTTATTTCGCATGCGGCTTCGCACATGGATGTAAATGCAATTGTATTTTCAGACGTAAATGCAGAGCATAGAAAAACAATTCAGACCAATGCAGCTTTAAATGTGAAGCGCGTTATTGATTATACAAAAGATGCTGTGCAATCTCCATATCGTATTTTAGCAGGACAAGAAATAAAAACTACGTGGCATCCAATAGGGATATAATTCCTGTTTCTGATCGAAGAAAATAAAGTTTGATTATTTTTGCCAATCTAAACAAATCAAAATGAAATTAAATAAAGTATTAACCATTGCCTTACTGATTTTAAATATTAGTGCGATAGCGCAAGTAAACAACCTTACACCTGGATTTTATACCACTGTAAAAGACTACGAAACGAAGAATATAAAAAATGTTGGAACTTTTGGTGCCAACGATATGAATAAAGTAATCTTTGAAAATGAAGGTAAAAAAACAGTTTATCCTTGTCGTGATTTAACAGAATGGGGCTTTCATGATAACAAAGGATATGATTGGAGAATTTTTAATAAGCAAGCATACGTAATTATTGAAACTGGAAAGCTCGTTGTATATTACAAAGGAATTTTAAAGATTAATAAGAAAGATAGCACTGATGTACTATGTGATGCTGAACAGATTTATTTTTCGTCTGGCTATGATGGTGAGATTACAGGATTTTTCTTTGGAAGAAAAGAAGCAATTAAAAAAGTGGCTGAGTGGATTAGAAAAGATGATCCAGAATTAGCTGCTAAATTTGAAAGCGAAGATTTTTCCTTCTTTCCGAAGAATGTAAAAACCATTGTTGAATATGCGAAAATATTAAACGATAAATTCGAAAAGAAAACAACCCCAAGAATTGATTACAAAATAAAGGTGACTCCCAACTAATAGAAATAAGTAATTAAAAGTAAGCAAATAAAAAGGCTGAATTTATTTTAAATAGATTCAGCCTTTTGCTTTATAAATAATTTTTTTAATACTGTAAATTTTAATAAGCTCTTTCGTTGCTTCCTTCTACATAATATGTAAAGGCCTTGCAAACTACTCTATTTCCTCCTGCTGTTGGATAATCACCGCTAAAGTACCAGTCGCCAGAGTTATAAGGCGTAGCGATATGCAAATTCTCAATCGTCTGGAAAATAATTTCCACTTCTGCTTTACAATCTTTCGGAGTAAGAATTTGTGAAATACGCTTTGAAACTTGCTCGTAAGTAAACGGTGCGTAAATTTTCTTCACCACATTTTCTGTTGGATGTTCTTCTTTCTTCAGTAACTCTTTACACTCCGCATATACTTCGTCGATGATATGCTCTAAATTATTTTCTTCGAGTAATTCGATAGCAGCTTTGAACGCAATCAGATCGCCGATTTTAGCCATATCAATACCATAGCAATCAGGATAACGGATCTGCGGTGCCGAAGAAACGATTACAATCTTCTTAGGATTTAATCGGTCGAGCATACGAATAATACTGTTGCGCAAAGTAGTTCCACGTACTATCGAATCATCAATCACAACAAGATTATCCACACCCTCTTTCAACGTTCCATAGGTGATATCATATACGTGTGCTACCATATCACTACGATCAGAATCGTTGGTAATAAATGTTCGCAGCTTCGCATCTTTAATCGCAATCTTTTCTGCCCTCGGACGAATACTTAAAATTTCTTCGAGCTTTTCTTCATCAGGGTTTGGACCTAATGCTAAAATTTTTCTTTTCTTAACCTCCTTCAGGTATTCTTCCATTCCGCTAATCATTCCGTAAAAAGCAACTTCAGCGGTATTAGGAATATACGAGAGCACCGTATTCTTTAAATCTTTATCGATAGCCTCTAAAACAGAAGGACATAATAACTTACCTAACTCCTTTCTTTCTTCGTAAATATCTGCATCACTTCCGCGAGAAAAATAAATACGCTCAAAAGAACATGATTTACGTTCGGTAGGTTCTTTAATTAAATCTTCACTAACGGTTCCGTCTTTACGAACAATTAACGCATGACCAGGCTTTATTTCGCGCACAGCACTTTTAGGTACATTAAACGCTGTTTGAATTTGCGGACGTTCAGAGGTAACTACTACCACTTCATCATCTACATAATAATGCGCAGGACGAATTCCTGCAGGATCGCGTAACACAAACGCATCTCCATGTCCGAATAAACCAGCCATCACATAACCACCGTCCCAGTTAGTAGAAGATGTTTTTAAGATAGAAGCGATATCAAGATTTTGTGCAATGAGCGGACTAATATCTTGTTTAGAAAAACCTTTTTCTTTGAATTGATAATACAACTCATCATTAGCTTCATCAAGACTTTGTCCGATATTTTCCATAACGGTTACCGTATCTGACTTCGCTCTTGGATGCTGACCAATTTTAACGAGGTTATTATATAACTCCTCCACATTGGTCATGTTAAAATTTCCAGCTACTACCAAACTACGGGTCATCCAATTATTCTCACGAATGAAAGGGTGGCAATTAGCAATTGTATTTCCACCAAACGTTCCGTAACGAAGATGCCCTAACATCAATTCGCCTAAAAACTCCACATTTTGTTTTAGCCAAGAACCATCCTTTAACTTTTCAGGATTTGCGGCATTTAACTTTTCAAGCGGAGCATTGATATGTGAAAAAATATGAGGGATAGCATTTTTATCGACAGAGCGGTAACGACTGATATAAGGCTTACCGGGATCAGGATTTAGTTTAATAGTAGCCACTCCTGCCCCGTCTTGTCCGCGGTTATGCTGCTTCTCCATAAGCAGGTACAACTTATTCAGACCATAGTTGGCCGTGCCGTATTTCTGGATATAATAATCTAGGGGTTTTAAAAGTCGGATAAATGCTATTCCGCACTCGTGATGAAGAGAATCGCTCATGGCTGTTTTCTAAGGAGCAAACTTAC
>JBJTMY010000108.1:0-4156 GCA_046073825.1 Bacteroidota bacterium | reverse complement strand
GATGCCTCTAAACAAGATCTTCGTAAAATAACGACTAACCTTTGTGCAGCTGAATTTAACATCAACGGAAAAAGCACCAACAAAGATGAATTTGTAACCTGCGGAGGAATTGCACTAGACGAAATTGATTTTAAATCGATGCGATTAAAAAAATATCAAAATTTGTATGCAGCTGGTGAGGTGATGAATATCGATGCTGTTACAGGAGGTTTTAACTTTCAAAATGCATGGACAACAGGTTTTATTGCCGCTAATTCAATTGCTGAATAAATTATTTGATTAATAAAATTTACATTTGTTCCGCAATGCAATCAATCCTTCAAAACCTACTTGACAAATGGAAAGCAGGAGCGTTACTTCCAAAAGTTTTCCTTTTCTTATTCGTACTCATCCCTTTCCTGCCTCGATTTGGCGCCTTGGATGCTATGGGATTTCATTGGATGTGCTATGCAATTTTAAACATTTTCATTTCCTTTTACTTAATAAATGTAAATGCCTTATATAGGTTACCCTTTACATTCAAGCCGATTCTATTTTATAGTATTTGGATAGGGTTGTCGATGGCTTCTTGTTTTTTTGCCTATAATACAATTGAGAGTATTGTTGTTCTTTCCAGAATGCTCATTGTTTTAGTTGGAATTTACAACTTGTACTGTTTGATTAAAAAGGAAGAGCATTTACTTTCCCTTTTACTAGGACTTTTCGTTACTGCCTTAACGATAGAATCAGTATATACCATCTGGATGTTGTATTATAATTTTGAACGATACAATGCCGTTGATGACATCATTTATTTTATTCGTTTTTATGCCGGTAATAAAAATATTCTGGCTGCATCCATAGCTGTAAAAATTCCCATCCTCTTTTATTTTATACATCGCAACAACAATCGCAAGTTATCTGGATTACTTTATTTACTTTTAATCTTAGCGTTGTCTGCTACCATAATTTTAAACGCACGAGCAACATATATTTCCGTTTTTCTTCAATCGCTATTATTCCTCGCTTATGAAATTTATCATTTTATAAAGTTGGGTAAAAATAAAATCTATCTACAAAAGGCCGCTAGCTTTTTTGCTCTTTGGGTAGTAGTTATTATTATTTGGCAAGCACTGTTTTCACAAATTGAAAAAGCCAAGAAAACAGTTTCATACGGTGATATCAATAAACGAATTGCTTCTATTGAATTTAGCAAGTCGGGTAGTAGCAGTCGATTTGTATATTGGAATGAAGCAATTGATTTTATCAAAAAGCATCCGCTTACAGGCGGTGGATTAGGAAACTGGAAAATTCATGCAATTAACTATGAACAAACGTATCGCACCAGCTTTGTTTGCTCTAAACATGTGCACAATGATTTTTTAGAAGTTGCAGCAGATAGTGGTGTTCTAGCAGCGATCGTTTTTACCTTGTTTTTTATTGCGCTACTATTTGTACTTTTTAAAAATAGTCTTCAAGTTGATAGTACCAACAGCACACTTGCTTTTCTATTACTTTTAATGTTGATTGGATTTTTAATAGATAGTTGTTTAAATTTTCCTTCTGAACGACCTATTATGCAATCGCTATTGGTAGTTATTATGGCCCTTTCATGCATATACATTAATCAATCAGAAACGAAATCCTTATCAATAAATCATCCTTTTGCATTCATCCTATTGACTAGTTTGTGTTTTAGCATGTACATCAGTATCAACGCCTATTATTCGATGTGCCTTCAAGCCAAAGTAAGAGGAAATACAGCGAAAATATCGGAGGTAAAAAGCTTTCCTGCCATACCTAATATTTCTGAATACGTGATGCCGATTAATGGTATGCAGGCTAATTATTTTTATTCGAAGAAAGATTATCAACGCGCCTTGGAATATTTGAATCAAAAGGGGAATACCAATCCGTATTATTATTACAAAGAATACATTACAAGCAGGATATTATTTGCTAAACACGACACCCTACAAGCCCTTCACTTTGCTCGTATCGCCTTTGAAAATCGTCCTGCAGATATTGGAATGTTTAGTAACCTCATTTGGATGTATCAAAGTAAAAAAGATACGGCTGCCATCAACAAGGCATATCAGACTATTCGAAAATACATTAAAGATCCGAAGGCCGAAGATGTCTATGCGAATTACTATTTAAAATCAAGTGGTGACACTGCTTTTATTAAACAATTTATCAATGCCAAAATAGTTGAATTCCCACTGGACACCTTATTGAAGAAACGTTTGAAGACGTTCAACTGATTTTATTTCACAATCATCAGTTTACCTTTCGAAGAGACTTCTCCATTATTTAATTCATAAAAATAAATCCCTGATTTAATTTTATCGGCAATCAGCCATTTCACCTCTTGTAAACCGCGTGAAGTAGTTTGAATATTTATTTCATCCAACAGTTCCGAATTAACATCATGAATACGGATAGTTAAGGGACCTATCTTTGTATTTATAAAACTAAAAGTCACCTCGTTTTTAGCAGGATTCGGATATATCGTTTCCTTGAAATTATTCAATTGGGGG
The DNA here is from genome assembly GCA_046073825.1 of Bacteroidota bacterium. Taxonomy (GTDB): domain Bacteria; phylum Bacteroidota; class Bacteroidia; order AKYH767-A; family OLB10; genus CAINEC01. Next base: position 1,637 of record JBJTMY010000108.1, on the reverse strand, counting down.
TTATGCACAGCAGTTAGTAATGGATCATTTGCCAGTAGCGAATCCAGACTGATCGTTTCATCACCTGGTAAATAATTCAAGTATTGAAAGGAATCAAAAAACATTTCATCCGAAGTACTAAAACCTGCATAAACATTTATAGGAGGGTTATGTGGATTAAAAGGATTGGCCGTCGTATTATCGTAAGTATGTCGCCCAAACAATTTATACCCTGCGGGAATTTTTACAGGTTTCTTAAAAGTATAATAGCCTTGCCAGTTGAAGTCCCAATTATTAATTTTAATCAGAGGAATCGTATCGCCGGCCGTATAAGCATAATTTACAATTTTAGTGGCTAGCTTATGTGAATGCGGGAAAGTAGCGATGACACTTAATGCGGTTGGAAGTGTTGCAGCTCCTGGGGGATAGGTTGCCGAATAATTTTGAATGCTGTTAGCCGGAATAGAAAGATTCCAGTTTTGAAGTGGAGTAGAAACATAAACAGGACGAACACCAGTTGTGCCTTGCGGATAAAAATAAATTCTAATTTTCGTACTATCCATTTGGCCGAAGGAGCCTGCGGGATAATGCATTTGCAAGACAATTTTAGAACCCGCCTTGATAACAATACCCATTTTAAGTTGACTAGTTGAAGGAAATACGGTTGCTGCACTTCCGGGAGCATAACCACCAATAGAAAAATTTCCGGAAGCATTATAACAAGTACCGGATAAGTCATTCACGGTGTTTCCAATAGTATCCACATTCACAATCACATGATGCACGATACTTTCATTACCTGGAATAATTTCAAATGCACGAATAATTCTATTTTGTGTAAGTCCTGTTGGAAGCGAAAAACAATTGTAAGCATCGTTGCTAATAGCGTTGCTTGCAAATGCACCGATGGATAATTCTAAGTCGGGAGTTCCAGCCAACTGGTAAGGCGAATACGTTGGAGGAATAGGAGCGAGTGTCGTATCTCCAGGCAAGAGACCTTGATTAATCCAATCGAGGATGGCTTGTTTTTCTGTGGTAGTAATAATACGCTCATGAGTAAAACGGGAGTAGGTCGTATCAGGACTCCATGGAGGCATTTTATTGATCGAGAGATATGCATTTATATAATAAGCATCTTGAACAATCTGTGTATATCCTTCTAACGACGAGGCATGTCCGCCAGCATGATGACAAGATCCACAACGATTATAAACGATCCCAGCGATATCACTAAACACCACCTGCGAAAAGGAGAGAGATGGTAGCAGGAGGAATAGCGCGATGATTATTTTTTTGAAGTTCATGAGAAAGAGGATTTTTGTAAAGGTAGGGAATTGGGGGAATGTTTTAACGTTTTTGCGCTTGGCGTAGTGGGGGCTTTTCAGCACTAAACTTGATACGAAGCACACAGTTCAAATTTAGCACTAATTTTCATACGAAGAACGTCCACCCCCATTACGCCAAACCGCTGTTAAGTGCTGGCGTTCTGTCGGTCGTGTTGTCAAGCTGATGTATGTCGTGTCGGTTTGCGTGTCTGCGGTTTTAAAAATTTTAGAAGGGAAGGCAATTTTAAAAAATAATTTTTCTGTCGCGAAAAGCGGAAGCTCTTTTGCAATTTTGGGTCTGTGTGTTGGCTTGTGCGAATTGCAAATGTGCTT
>JBJTMY010000107.1:0-4322 GCA_046073825.1 Bacteroidota bacterium | reverse complement strand
ACCATCGCTATACAAATCAATTCTGAAACCGGGTAAGTTAGGATCTGTTTCTCGACCAAGCATATCTATTGATTTTAGATAAACGGATTTAGTTTCGTTATTGATTTCATTTAGCCCTGTCGTATTTTGAGTAACAAATATTCGGAAAGTATAATCGTTAAAAAAAGTATTCACTTTATTTACTCTAAATGTGATAAAATAGGGGTTATTACTCAAAGTAATACTAGATGCTGGAAAATAAAAATAGGTATCATAATAATCATTACCGCCAATATCTAATGACGAAGCAGAAGTATTAATTAACGCAGAACCATAAATATTAATAATGGGATTAAAATGTGTAATTGTATCCATTGCCATAAAATGCAAAGTCAATAGCTGTGAAACAGTAAGATACCAAGTAGGAGTAGGATTACCTTGATACCATAATGAATATGGTAGTGTGGTATACATTTGACAATATGCTTGGATAGGAATTCCTGAATTTTGAATTACGTTCAATTCCATATCTCTTTTCACATATCCGATTTGCACTCCATTTCTCCACTCTATTAATTTAACTGCTATTTGATATTTCCCTGCTATATTAGGTTTAAATGATATGTCACCTAAAAGCGAGTCTATATGAAATGGGAAGGTAGAATCTGCTGGCGGATAGTTATAGGGTACCGATATAATATTAAATCCTCCTGAACCATTAATTACTACATCTTCTGGTATGGCTAATTCCCACGACAACGAATCATGATCAGCATCGTATGGTGTAATATTATTTGTAAATGGTTGATTAAGTTGTGCAATTCTAATAGGTTCAGATAAAAATTTCGGAGAAGAGTTACTGCCATCTGCCATAATCATACATTCTAAGTACATTCCATAACTCGAAGCGCTAGCAATATTAACAACGGTATCACGATAACTATCTCTAGCTGATACCTTATAAGTACCATTCGAAGGAAAAGTAATATTATCTAAATATTTATATGACCTAGCTCCATTTGATCCTAATGAATAATTTGGTGTGTTAACTATATGCGTTGCAACAATCGTATCTAACGAATCACGGTAAGTAATTGTTAAAGTCGATGGTGTATTTAATATTGCACCATCTCTATAAATAGTTAATGTCGTTTTATACGACAAACCATTTATGTGACCACAAGTAATTTCGCCGCCCAATAAATTACTAGAATAAGTAGGATAGCTTAGTATTATTAATAGAATGAGAAATAGTTTTTTCATATCATTAATTTAAAATTGTGTGACTAAATACCCTAGTTTCTGTTTATTTAAAAATGAGTTTTAAAATAATTTTGGATATAGTACAAGTATACCTCGGTATTTTTTGTTAATTTCAAATAGTTAATCATTTTAAATTTTCAATTACGTCAATCACTATCACTCCCCTCTAAACACCTTTTTTGTTTTACCATCGCTATACAAATCAATTCTGAAACCGGGTAAGTTAGGATCTGTTTCTCGACCAAGCATATCTATTGATTTTAGAAAAACGGATTTAGTTTCGTTATTGATTTCATTGACACTTGTGATATGTGGTGAAACAAATATTCGGAAAGTAAAATCGTTAAAATAAACCATTGGACCATAATCATCTTCAACTCGAAAAGTTACGAATTGAGGGTATTGACTTAAAGAGATGCTTGATGCTGGAAAATAAAAATAGACCGTCATAAAAGTAGGCATTGAACCTCCTATAGACATAGTAGAAGCTGAAGTATTAACTAAAGCAGAGCCATAACATTTTACATCCGGGCCAGCAATAGCATGAGAATCCTCAGTATCAAATACAATTGTCAACAATTGTGGTACAAAAAGATTAAAAGTAGGCGTGTGAGTACCTTGATTCCAATTAATCGAAGTCGTACTAGGAATTGTAGTACTATTTGAAAAGGGTATAATATTGTTACTTTGAACTACTTTTAAAAACATATCTCTTGTCACGTATCCTATTAAAACGCCATTTCTCCATTCCTTAATTTTAACCTTCATTTGATAATTACCAACAAGATTAGGGATGAAATTTATATCACCATTTAAAGAATCAATTGTAAAAGGTGAAGTAGTGTCTGCTGGTGGATTTGTATAAGGAAGCTGTGTAACAGTAAATGCCCCAGTTAAACTATCAATAGTCGCGTCTTCTGGTATAGAAAATTCCCATGACAACGAATCTCTTTCAGTATCATACGGAGTTACATTGTACGTGAATGGTTTATTATTTTGTGCAAGAATAATTGGTTCTGCGTAAAATCTCGGAGTAGAATTAATGCCATCCGCAAAAATCATACAATCAATGTACATACTATAACTTGTAGCGTTTGCAATATTATTTACACTCCCTCTTTGAAATTCGCTTGAATAAACTTTAAATGTACCAGTAAAAGGAAAAATAATTGTATCTATATAATTATAAGCCGTTAATCCATTATTATAATAGGGTACAATTGCTGGTATTGAAATAATATGTGTAGCTATTACTGTATCTACAGAATCACAATAGGTAATAGTATAATTTATTGGAAAATTACTTAACATTGTATCTCTATAAATAGTCAAGGTAGTTTCGTACATTAAACCATTTATATTACGACACGTAATTTCGCCGCCCAATAAATTGCTAGAATAAGTAGGATAGCTTAGGATTATTAATAGTAAGAGAAATAGTTTTTTCATGGCGCGTTTTTCTTACTTCAATATTAGTAAATCTTTTTATATAAAATGAAATGTATTAAAACAATTTATACTTATAAATAATAAATCTATTTGTTTTTACTATTGATTACTATTAGATAGGCACCGTTATCAATCTAATTACTGACCTCTCCATCCCTCTCCTAGCAAGGCTTCACAAAGAGCGGTCTAAAAATATTTCAGCCTACCGCAAATACGGTAATGGCGTAGAGGGATTCCTTTAATTTTAAAAGTGATTTAATTAAACATCACTCCCCTCTAAACACCTTTTTTGTTTTACCATCGCTATACAAATCAATTCTGAAACCGGGTAAGTTAGGATCTGTTTCTCGACCAAGCATGTCTATTGATTTTAGATAAACGGATTTAGTTTCGTTATTGTTTTCAGTTAGCCCTGTCGTATTTTGAGTAACAAATATGCGAAAAGTATAATCCTTGTAAAATTCGCTGTAAGGGGGAGAAGATGAAGAAAAATTTTCAGAAGAGCGGAATGTAACAAATGAAGGTTGTACACTTACATCAGCTATTGAATTTGGGGTCCAATTATAATAACTGTTTGCATAATCATTATACCCAGCACCAACAACCCATGCATTTGAATTTATTAAACTCCCACTATAACAATAAATCCATGGATAACCAGATCCATCAGAATCACTTAAATTAAAGTCAAAGTCAAACGATTGGCCTATGTTTAAATAAATATCTGGACGGGGAACACTTGGATTCCAAACTACCATCCATGTAGTCTGCCATGAATTCATAATGTTAGTTAATACTTTTAACGTCCCATCAGCTGATACCGGACTATTTGTACTTGGCAAAACTTTCAATCTAATTTCTCTTTTAACAAACCCAATCTGTACTCCATTCCTCCATTCAATTAACTTAACAGCTATCTGATAGTTACCTGTCAGATTAGGTTTGAAGGATATATCCCCAAAAATCGATTCTAAATGAAATGGTAAAGAAGTATCAGAAGGAGGATAAGTATAAGGCAATGAAACTATATTAAATCCGCCGGAACCATTGCTGACTAAATCTTCAGGGATTGCCAATTCCCATGATAACGAATCACGATCTACATCGTAAGGTGTAATATTGTTTGTAAACGACACGTCGAGCTGAGCGAAAGTAATTGGCTCGGAAAGAAATTTTGGAGATGAGTTTATTCCATCAGCTAGTATCATGCACTCTAAATACATTCCTGCACTCGCCGAATTAATAATATTGTCTACACTATCTCTGCAACAATCCCATGAAGATACTTTGAACGATCCGGCATTAGGAAAAGTAATGGTATCAATGTATGTATAAGCAGTAAATCCATTCCAATGCTTTGCCCCATTAGAAATTGGAATGACATGAGATGCAATAATAGTATCTACTGAGTCACGGTATATAATAGTATAAGCTATGGGCAAATTACCAGATATTGTATCTCTATAAATTGTCAAGGTAGTTTCGTACATTAAACCATTTATATTACGACAAGTAATTTCGCCGCCCAATAAATTACTAGAATAAGTAGGATAGCTTAGGATTATTAATAGTAAGAGAAATAGTTTTTTCATGGCGCGTTTTTCTTACTTCAATATTAGTAAATCTTTTTA
>JBJTMY010000106.1:0-34607 GCA_046073825.1 Bacteroidota bacterium | reverse complement strand
TTGATGTGATTGTAGATAATGGAAACACCTTATTCCCAATTGAAATAAAATCTGGAAAAACTATTCAAGATGAATATCTTAAAAACATTGAATACTGGAAATCAATGACCGGTTTTAAAAAGGGGTTAGTGTTATACGCAGGCAAAGAAAATCAGAAAAGAAGCAAAGGAACTGATATTTTAAATTGGAGAGAACTCGCAAATTTGGATATTTGATAAGTTAAAATGAGCACTTTTTAGAAATCATTTTTAGTAATTTTAATATTTTGATATTCATTTTGCCTGGTAAAATAAAAGTTGACTGGAATAATTCGGAATCGGATTCCGAATTATTCCGTTATTGATTTTTGAAATATTTAAGTAAATGAATCAATGTCTTGAAGAAATTAGCACAATAATATTTCCATTAAATCCATAAACTTCAGACCACTCCAAGCGAGGCTTCGCTAGGATCTCGTCCTGAAACTTCGATAGCTATCGGGAAGTAGAGGTTTTTAACCGCAGGAGAGCAATTAACTTAACCATCAAACACAAATCAAAGCATCATTTTTCAACTCCAAAAACGGTGTTTTTTAGAACCCATTTTTCGTAATTTTTATTTTATGATTTTCATTTTACCTCGTAAAATAAAAGTTGATCGGAAAAATTCGGAATCGGATTCCGAATTTTTCCGATGTTATTAAATATGCAAAATAGGGTTTGTAAAAGTGTATTTAGGTTCTCTAGTGAAATGTGCTTGCACTACTTCACTAGAGATCTTTCTTTTTATTCCAGATAAAGAAATAGCCAACCCCTAAAATAATTGCCAACGAAAATGTAAAATTGGTAATTAAAAATCCTTGGTCTTGAGGGGTTAAATCGCCACCACCACGACGTAATTTAAAAATAAGGAAGGATAGAATACATCCTGCAAAAACAGAAATAAAAATAATGGTAACTCGGCGACGATTTGACATAGGTCAAAGATATAAATTCTAATGAAATGTTTTTTGCTTTAATTTAGACGCATGTCGCAATACCACGAACCAAACGCTTTAATTCATTGTAGCAGCCCGTATTTATTACAGCATGCTTATAACCCCGTAAAATGGCTTCCGTGGAATAGTGATGCTTTACAACAAGCGAAAGAAGAAAATAAATTAATCATTGTAAGCATTGGTTATTCAACTTGTCATTGGTGCCATGTAATGGAACATGAAAGTTTTGAAGACGAGGAGATAGCGGCAGTGATGAATAAGCATTTTGTAAGTATTAAAGTAGATCGAGAAGAGCGACCTGACATCGATAAAATTTACATGGATGCGGTGCAACTTATGACAGGACGTGGTGGATGGCCACTGAATTGCATTTTACTTCCTGACGGTCGTCCGATATATGGTGGCACTTATTTTCACAAAGAACAATGGAGGTCAATTTTATTGCATATTGCTAATCTCTACCGTACAGATGCAGAAAAATGTTTGCAGTATGCATCGGAGTTAACAGAAGGCTTACAAAAGATGGAATCTCTTAGAAAAGTCGATACCGTTAGTGATGGACTTACTTTCGATTGGCAGCAGTTATTCCTGAACTGGTCAGTAAATTTTGATACAGAAGATGGTGGAAATAATCGCTCTCCTAAATTTCCGATGCCTAACAATTATGAGTGGATACTCGATTTTTATTTATTAAAAAATCATCCTTATGCTGCTGAGCATTTACAGTTAACGCTGAATAAAATGTTACATGGCGGCATTTATGATCAGTTAGGTGGTGGCTTTTGTCGTTATAGCACCGACATGCAATGGAAAGTTCCGCACTTTGAAAAAATGCTGTATGACAATGCACAATTACTTTCGCTTTACGCAAAGGCTTACTCCATTTTTGGCAATGAAAAATACAGAGAGATGGTCGATGGTATTAATACTTTTTTGCAATCAGAATTAAAAGCACCATCGGGATTATATTACTCGGCATTAGATGCAGATACAGAAGGAATAGAAGGGAAATTTTATATCTGGAAGCTTAATGAGCTACAACAAATATTAACGGAGAAAGAGTATTTAATTGCAAAGGAATATTTTCACTTTGACAAGAAAGGTTATTGGGAAGACGAATATTTCATCCCTCTTCGAAATGAAAATCCTGAAAGTATTTTCCTAAACTATCAGTTATCTAGTGATGAATTTTCAACCATCATCAATACGATTAAAAACAAATTACTTGATGAACGCAATAAGCGAATTCGTCCTGCTTTAGACAATAAACAAATTGCTTGTTGGAACGGATTATTGTTAAAAGGATTTTCAGAGGCCTATCAGGCTACGTCAAACGAAATTTATCTTAATGAATCAATTGCATTAGCAGATAGCATCATCAATCATTTAATAATTGATGAAAAAATAATTCATTCGATTGTAGATTCAACTAATAAATCTAGTCAAAATGAAACAGAAGGATTTTTAGATGATTATGCAAGTATCATTGAAGGACTCATTGCAGTTTATCAAATCGACTTCAACGAAGATTATTTACTGCTTGCTAAAAAACTTTGTAAAACCGTCATTGATACATTCAGCGTAGATGATTCTCCCCTATTCTACTATACTTCAAATACTGCCGAAAAGCTTATCAAACGAAGTACGGAGTTACAGGATAATGTTATTCCTTCTTCCAACGCTACAATGTCCATGAATCTTTTTCTACTTTCTAGATACTTTGAAAACAAGGACTACAAAATTCATTCGCAACAGATGCTCGCGCTCATGCAAAAGGAAATTTCAAATGCAATTCCCTGGCATTGCAAGTGGGCACAAACAGCTTTGATGTTGGAAAGCGAACGAGAAGAACTAGTAGTGAGCGGACCAAATGCTATCGAATGGGCACATAAAATCCAACGTAAGTACTCGCCAAAATTGATTTATTCGTTAGCGCGTGAATCTTCTATTTTACCTCTGAACAAGAACCGCTTTAATGCAGATAAAACGGTGGCTTATCATTGTAAGAATCTTGAATGTTCTCTTCCTATTTACGATTTCGATTCTCTGTCATTACTTTTTAATTAATTTCGATAAAAATTTATTTGAATATGAAAAAGCAATTCCTCATTGCAACCTTATTTATTTCTGTTGGATTAGTCTCTTGCAATCAAAGCAAAAATACCACAGAACAACCTGCAGCATTAAAAGATGTGCTTGTAGAAAACATGGACACCACAATCAACCCTGCTGACGATTTCTTTGGTTACGCATGTGGCGGCTGGATTAAAAATCATCCTATTCCAGCATCAGAAAAAGGTTTTGGCATCTGGACGATGGTTATGAATGAAACCTATAATCGTACTAAAACAATTAGTGAAGAAGCTGGAAAGTCCGGTGCGGCCAAAGGAAGCATCGAACAAAAAATTGGCGACTTCTACTTTTCGGGTATGGATACCGTTAGTATTGATAAAAAAGGAATCACCCCACTACAACCAGAACTATTATCCATCAATAATATAAAAACTAAAGAAGATGTATTATCAACTGTAGCTCGTATGCAAGTATATGGTGCTTCTCCATTTTACAGCGCTGGTGTTTATCAAGATGAAATGAACAGCGAGCAAGTGTCAATACATCTTGGTCAAGGGGGCATCGGTTTACCTGACCGTGAATATTATTTCAATAATGATTCACGCACAAAGAATATTCGCGAAGAATATAAAAAGCATATTGTAAATATGTTTAAACTAATGGGACAAGATTCTGCAACTGCGACTTCAAACATGAATAAAGTTTGGAACCTCGAATTGACCTTAGCAAAAGCATCCCGAAAATTAGAAGACTTACGCGACCCTTATGCTAACTACAATAAAAAATCGGTTTCTGAATTAAATAAACTAACGCCATCTATCAATTGGACAACCCTATTCACGAATATGAAAATGGAGAAAGTGGATACAGTTATTGTTGGGCAACCAGAATTTTTAAAGCAAATGGAAACCTCTATCAAATCTGTTTCGATTGATGATTGGAAAGCTTATTTCAACTGGTGTTTACTTAATTCGTATGGTGAATATTGCGGAAAATCGTTCGAGCAAGAAGCATTTAACTTTAATGGTAAAATTCTTAATGGTGTGAAAGCACAACGCGAACGCTATAAGCGCGTATTAGATGAAGAGGAATCTTGTATGGGTGATTTACTTGGTCAATTGTACGTGAAGAATTATGTATCGCCATCGGTTAAAAAACGTTATGAGGATTTAACAAAAAACATGTTTAGTGCTTATCGTGAGCGAATAAAAGGTTTAGATTGGATGAGTGCGGAAACAAAAGAGAAAGCCATCAACAAATTAAATTCGATTACTGTTAAATGTGGCTATCCTGACAAATGGAAAGATTATTCATCGTTAACAATCAGCAGAGATGCATACGTAACCAATGTAATGAACAGTAATATCTGGGCCCATGAATATCAAGTATCAAAATTAGGTAAGCCTGTTGATCGTACCGAATGGGATATGACACCTCAGACTTACAATGCCTACTATAATCCTTCAAATAACGAAATCGTTTTACCTGCAGCAATTTTTATTATTCCTGGATTACCTGATTCATTAGCAGATGATGCAATTATTTATGGGTACGCAGGTGCTTCTACTATCGGTCACGAAGTAACGCACGGATTTGATGATCAAGGGCGACAGTTTGACGAGAAAGGAAATTTAAAATCGTGGTGGACAGCTAACGATGAAAAAGAATTTAAAAACAGAGCACAAAAAATAATTGATCAGTTTAACAACTTTAAAGTTTTAGATAGTTTACACGTGAATGGCGAAGCAACGCAAGGTGAAAATATAGCCGACTTAGGTGGAGTGGTAATCGGATTAGAAGCATTTAAGAAAACGGAACAATATAAATCAGGTAAAGTAATTAATGGATTAACTCCTGTTCAACGATACTTTATGGGATATGCATTGAGTTGGGTAGGACATTATCGAGATGAAGTTATGGCTTTACGCATCATGACAGACGTTCACTCTCCAAACTTCTTGCGTGTACAAGGCCCCGTAATGAATGTCCCTGAATTTTATGAGGCATTTAAAGTAAAACCAAACAATAAAATGTACGTCACCGATGATAAGCGAGTAAAAATCTGGTAAGCGTATTTCTTTAAAAAAGAAAACGGGATGAAGCAAAACTTCATCCCGTTTTTAATTTGAAATTATTTGAATTAGTAAATAGTAATTTTTCGCATTACATTTTTAGTTGCACTACTCACGTTCACTACATAAACTCCTTTGCTAAGCTCTGAAAGATCAATCATACGTTTATGCTCACCGCTAAAATCATTTAATTGATATTCATAAACTATTTCACCCATTGTATTTAATATAGTTACTTTATAATTCTGGGCAATAACTGAATTAAAACTTAACTGAAACAATCCGTTTGTTGGATTTGGATATAACTGCATAGATTGAACAACTGATAAATCTGACAAACCAACTGCACATGAATCTAAGGCTGTACAAGCAGTTCTTCCTGTGTTACAATAAATATCAGTGTACGTCCAGTTATAGAAGAAATAATAATAGCCTGGTGAACCAGCATTACTTCCTGTAATATTTATAGAAGCACTGTTATACGGATACACAGCACCAGCAGAATTACGATACAAATCAACTAATCCACGACATTTGATAAAGTAATTAGTACCAGGATATAATTTAAAGTTTAGATTAACTGTAGTTGTATTTGCTCCACTTGCAGGAATATTAATCGTAGTATCAATATATGTATTTCCTTGCGCATCTAAAATTTCAATCGTACGAGCACCCGCAGTGTTTGCATACACATCCACTGAATTTAAAATTACAGGATTAATCACATCGAAATATAAACCTCGAATATCATTCGCTGTAAAGAATGCACCTGCACCTACTCCATTTCCAACTTCTCCTACATAATCCACTAATCCTGGAGGAAAGTCTTCATCCACATAATAAGTAGTAGTACCATTAATTGTCGGATTAAAACTATTTCCTGTTGCTAAAACATTTCCGCCACCTGGCGCATCCCACCAACGTAATGTCCCATTACCCGAGCCAGTTGCCGACAATGCAATTGGACCGGGACCACAACGAACACCACCGGTTGTTTGAGGATCAGGAGCAATACTCGTTGCAATATTGATGTAGTTTGAATAAGTAACAGAATCAGCTCCATTGGCATTTGTTGATACTAACGTTGCCGAATAGGTGCCCGGAGTATTATAAACGACCGTTGGATTTTGCAATGTTGAAGTTGATGGATTACCACCTGGGAAAGACCATGACCAAGAGGTTGGCTGACCAGAGGAGTAATCAGCAAAATCGATGGCAGCTCCTGAACAAGAAATCTTTTTACTTGAACCAAACGCAGCTGTTGGCGCATAAGTACCTGGAGCATATAAATCAGACTCCCATAATCCTCTTCCATACGTAGCTGCTCTGATTTTTCCTGATGGATAATGAATTGCTAATTGTGATACAATAACATTTGGTAATCCGTTGAAAAAAGGCTGCCATACATTCATGGTTGAATCTTTGAAGAAAATTCCTACATCCGTTCCAATGTATAAACCATCAGCAGAGTTGTTTTGATAGACTATACAATTCACAGGAATATTTGGAATTGAAGCGGAAAGATTGATCCACGTAGCTCCTTGGTCGTTAGTTTGGAATACTTTATTGGTATTGGTAAAACCAGAGTAAGTGATCCAAGCTTTGTTTGGATCTGTTGGACTACATGCTATGTACGTAATGTTACCATTGGGCATGGAAGTAATGGTTGTCCATGTTGAACCGCCGTTACTCGATTTATATAAGCCACCTGGTTTACAAGCCCAAATAACCTGGTTATTTGCAGGAGAAACTGCTAATTGAGTCACTGTTGCTGTATTAGTGAAGTTACTGATTTTTGTCCACGAATTACCACCATTGGTGCTCTTCCAAACATTCACAAAACCCGAATATAATGTTGAAGGTGTTACAGGATCTTGCATCCATGGTGTTACCCATGCACCTGTTTCCGTAATCCCTGTATTTGCTGCCGACCAAGAGTTCCCTCCATTTGTTGAACGTTGGAATGAACCATTGTAATATTCAGCCCACATATTTTGATCATTTGTATAATCAATGAAGCAAAGCATTCCATCACCACCCATTAATTTTGTCCAGCCTGTATTGGTGTACTTACTGGTTCCGTTATCTTGCCATCCTTGAATAATCAGATTCGCATTATTCGCCGACTGACCCAAACCATACATTTCAGCTATTTGCAATCCGTTACTTAAGTCTGTCCACGAATTACCGCTATTCGTGGTTTTAAAAATACCACCATCGCTACATGTAAAATAACTTGTACCATTCAAGAAAACAACATCATGATAATCTACGTGTGTATTACCACCATTTTGCGTCCATGATGTTCCACCATTTGTTGAACGTTGAAAATCTGTTTGTCCACCTAAAATAATTTCATTGATATTCGTTGGCGAAACCGCAATTGCTAAGTCGTACCATTGTTGTGTACCCAATGCAGGAGTAGACGGTTTAGTAAAACTTGTTCCGCTGTTAGTTGATTTATAAAAACCTTCTGTTCCATAGTTTGGCTGAGGCAATCCAACAATCATATACACATAAGCCGGATCAGCAGGAGAAACGGCAATTGCCATACGACTTACATTGGCTGCTGCTGGAAGTCCAGTAGTGATTTTCGTAAAGGCAACACCGTTATTAGTCGATTTATAAAACTCCGTACCACAAACGTAAACTGTATTTGGATCACCTGGCTTAAACTCCATATCTTTAAAAGTACCTGAGAGGGTGTTTGCAAATGTTGCTCCTGCATCTGTACTTCTATATACACCAGCAGAGGTCGCCACCAAAATAGTATTTGTATTTGTTGGGTCAATTAAAATCTTACTTATCTGACGATAATTAGCCATATAATAAGACAATCCTGTTGGTTGCCATGTAGTACCACCATCAGTCGATTTTAGAACTCCAACAGAATATGTATCTCCAGCATCTCCATCGCCAGTTGCTAAATACATGATATTCGTATTTGTTGGGTCGATGGCAATATCTGTACATCCTAACACTTGCGCTACTCTGTCTGTATTGGTTGCCCAAGTCAAACCACCGTCGGTTGATTTCCATAATCCACCCGCTGGAGAACCAACATAAAGGATATTGCTGTTGGTTGGATCCATGCGAACAAAATTTAAACGGCCCGCATTACCGCCATTTGTAGGAACAGAAGAAACGGGACCTAACAATGTCCAGTTACCCGAATTAAAAATACCATGTTGTTGATTGTATCGCTCCATTTCACGATACGCCGTTGCAGGATCGAAACGTTCACCTGTTGACGATACACGAGGAGCCATAAAATGCTCCCAACGTTTATATTGAAAATATCCCGGGATTTCATTCTCTTCTTCTGAAAGAGGTTCCCCTTTTCTTTTGGTTGCTCTTTTACGTTCGCGTTCTACTTCGCGATCTTTTTTAGCAGCATATTTATTGAAGGAGTTTTGAACTTCATAAAAGTTCACATTGGGGTCATTCATCTTCGTTACCCAGTCCTGAGCAAAAGTAACAGATGGCACCGCTATCACTGCAGCGAGTAATAACGCCTTAAATTTAGTAATCATTGTATAGGTTGGCTTTTTAGTGTATCAAATATAAGGAAATCAGTATAAAAGCAAAAGCTGAATTACCTGATTTGTCAATCAAGGTTTAATGAACAGGAAACAACCCTCTCAAGCCCATATCCACCACTGTTTCTCCTGCTACATCAACATCCCACTTTCCATTGCCATTGATGTCTATCCATTCAAAACTTTTATTAATGGATAACTTCATGGTGACTGTTACATCATTTGTTTCATTTCCCGTAATTACTAACGGAGTATTAAACTGACCTGTAACTAAGCATGAACCTGCAGGAATTGGTGATGTATTAAAAATGGGATTAGGAACGGTGGTAGCGCCGGCAGGACTCTGACCTGTTGTAACATTATACATTGTTTCAACGCCCCAATATCCTTGTAATTTATTCGCATTTACATTTACTGTAGAGTCTTTAATTTTATAACTACCGATATATGTATTATATCCAACAAAACTTGCTACACGTCCTGTAAAAGGCATGCCTGCAAAATAAAATTTCACGTCATAATTTTGATATGAAAGCGACATACGTGCGTACTGATAAGTGCCAGCAGACAAATCAGATAATGGAAGTGTCAAAAATGTTTGTCCTGGGGTAATTAATTTCGACTTTGAAAAATCGATGGCCGTTGTTCCACCTTGCGTTGTTTCTTCGGCGTGGTACAATACATCACCTGCTCCGATCATCGTATTAGCATTCTGACTAAACTCTAAATAGTGCGCTGCAATTTTTGAGAATACAGGATTTTGCCCTGCATGACCAGCAGGCATAAGTACGGGAAGTCCGTTGTTACCCAATCGGTCTAATGTTGAATCGACTTCAATTTTGATAATCAATTTTGGTGATGATGCTTGTGGTGTTGATGTATCATCATCTTTACATGCTGTGAAAAATAGCACAACAACTGCAATCGCAAGAATATATTTCATAGTTTTAAATTATCGCATTAAGTACATTTTACCCCACCCTTTTTTGAAGTATTGATCGGCAATAGTTTCTCGTTTTTCAATTTCATTACCATTCATGCCTGTGATTACTTTATAAAGGTAAACTCCATTGGCTAACTGATCTCCAAACTGATCTTTCCCATCCCATGCAAAATCGGTAATGTTTCTACCGATATGGATATCCCCTATTTCTGCTCTGCTTATTTCTCTTACAATTTTACCGCTCACCGTCATAATTCGGATTCTGAAATCGTCCGGAATTTCACTTCCTGTCAACGTAAATACAAATCGTGTAGAAGTGCTAAAAGGATTTGGATAATTAATCACTTCGGTAATGGTGCTCTTATTAATTACTTCAAATTGAATTTTATAATCATTAAGTCCGCTTTGATTACCTGATTCATCTGTTGCCTGAACGCTTAATGTATATATTCCATCCTTTAACAGCGTTGGCTGATAAATTATATTAAAACTATTCTTCGGAAGGTTAGCAGGAATCCATTGTAACAGCTGTTGCTCACTATTGCTACTCGACGCCATTTCAAACGGAACAAAACGAACCAATCCATCAGGATCAGTTATTGAAACACGAAAATTAGCAGTGTCATTTAAAGCAATAAATTTATTTTCATCCAATAACTGAATATTTACAGTTGGCTTGGCGGAAATAATATCACCGTTTAAAATATGAGCACCATCAAATGTGACATCTAGCAAAGGATTAGTAATATCTCTTGAAACATTAAAACGAATGCTTGCTAAATTATTGAAGTGATATTGTTCGGGCTGATCATTGCGCGGATTAACTTCTACCCACAAGGTATTATTACCAACGAATCCACGCGTGTTTAAACTGATGCCTGTCATGATGGTATCACCAGCAGGCAAATTACGAGGCAAGCGAACAGTGGCTAAATCATAACGCACATTTTGCTGATTGAATAAATAATAATCAACCAATAAGGAATCCATCTCCACTGTACTAATATTTTCAAATGCTAACTTCAAATTCACTGTTTGTCCTTCTTGAACAGTATCTGCATTAAATGTATAATACGATGGATTGATTGTACCTTCTGGAACAGGATCGTAATACACTTGCCATTTGGTAAGTTGCGGTGGTGTACGATTTACTCCATCCTGCGCATACAATTTTAATTTTAAATAAGGATAGGTTGCTGCATCGATGTTAGCAATTGAAAAATCCTTCGTAGTTTGAAAAATACCATTCATTAATTGGAATTCTTGTCCTACTGCATTTATACCTATTACACTTAGCGCAACTGAATCAGGAGACAATCCAGCTTCCATGGATGTAAAATCCCAATGAACAGAAGACCACGAACTGGCAGGTCCAATTTTCGTAGAAGTATAATACCCTTTATCCCAATCACGCTGTAACGTATAGCCTATCCGCAAATCGGATGTAGGATAGGTTCCTTTTTGAAATAACTCCGTGGAAGGATCTCCTTTCTTCATAAAGAAAATGTACTTATCCTGTGATGTTAAGCTTGAGTACTGCAAAGAACCTAATGCAGCAAATCCATTTTTAAGCACGGATAAGGTATCGAACGGCACATCAAAAACCGTCCAACTTAAAATATAATCTCCATTAGGAACATCATTTAAAATCATATCCACCAGACTATCTGTTTGTGCTGGTATGGCGGTATTAAATAAAAAGAATTTATCCGGTCTTAATCGATTACAGCCAATATGAGTTGCGCAATTATAATAATTATAATTTCCAAAATAACGAATACAAGAATCTGTTTGCCATGGATGTTCAAAATCGATGGAGTCTAACACTGCAACAGCAATTTGTGGCGCATAATTACAACCGCCATAATCGATATTGATTCCATTTATTTCGTAGGAAGGACGGGTACCCGAATGCGTTAGTGTAAGCGCATATTGTGAATTGATGAATTCAAAATAACGAATCGCATTCTGACGAATAACATTCGTTAATTCATCTTTTTGAAACTGCGGATAATCGGCCTGCGACCAACCAGTAATTCCTTGCTTGTACATGAAAGAACTGTACTTCCATTGGAAACGATTAGAGATGGCAGTATCCGGATTTAAAATTGAATCATTGGCAACTCTCCAATAATAAACCTGATTATTTACCAGTGTTAATGGCACTGACCAACTTACTACACCAAAAACATTTGATACAACATGAACTAGTTTTACTGAACTAGAAAAGACAGCCGATGTGTCTAATTCGAAAATATAATTCTTTGGGTTTGCAAAAAGATTGGCTGTTGTTGCTTTTAGCGTTACAGAGTCCTTTGGAACAATGGCAAATTCAGAGGGGAATACAGGATTAATATCTGTACTTGTTATTTGTAATGTAGCAGTCGCGAAATTATTTGAGGACTCATTTATTTCCTGCACTTCATTGAATGCATCCACCGTTACATCAAATGTGTTAAGTCCTGCACCATCTCTAAAATCGACAGGTAATTTTACTTGAATAGTATCGCAATAGGTAATATATGGAGCTAGTACAATCGTATCCCTTTTACTAACGCCGTCGGGCATACGACGACTTATTTGCACGCGCATTGTTTCGGAAGTGTTTTTTCCAAGATTCTTTATAGCAACCTTAACAACAAATGAATCGAGCTCCGTGGTAACCACACCAGGCTCGAATAAAATACTTGCATTATCAATAGAATAATCAGGCAATTCAAATGCATTTAAATTAATTGCAGGATCGCCATGCATGGTCATACTCATGCAAACATTTTTATAACCTGGATTAGCGTTGACGAGTGTATTGATTGTTTTACTCATACACGTACTCACACTTTTGCCATAATTCAATCGAAATAATTGTTGATGCAATTCGGTAGAATACGCATCCAGCTCTTCAATAATTCCTTTATCAGGAACTGCCACAAAGCCGATGGCAGCTTTATCGGGAGTTAATACAAATCGTTCGTTTAATAATTTTGAAGTAGTAAAAATATCTCCGACATAACAACTCTGCGCCAATACCAATGGATATTTTCCTTTGTTATTATAATTCTCTGGAGCGTCGGTACTAATATCGAAAGAGGTACCGGCAGCATGTCCATAAAAGGTCATCATAGTAGAACCGGAATCAATGAGCGATTGTAAATACTGACTTTGATTTATTTGAATTGGAGCACTTGAATTTTTCAGGAAGGTATATACTTTTCCTCCAAACAAAGTATCTTGAATAATTTGAGCATAGGCATTTAACTTTGCCGCCAACACGTTCTGTTCATTTAAGTCGTTACCTCCACCAAAGTGTAAGACGTTCTTCATCCAAAGTGCTGGCGCTTGCGATTGATTACTTTCAAATTCAATCAATTTATTTAAATAAGCAGTAATATCATCATTGTTTGTAGCTGCAATTCTACCGGTAGCAAGCTCAGGCACAAAACTATTTGTATTCAACTTAGCCGTAAAAAGCTGATCAGATGCAGGCTCGCCCCATGTAGGCACGTAATTTAATGTATGGCCTAAACCACTTCGGGCATCAGTAATCATTATCCCCTTTCCGAGCAACAATAAATACTTCGGATATCCAACAGCGTTATCAATCATAAAATCTGAAAAACTTCTGATAGCCTGTGGGTGCTGACGAATTCCCCATGCAAACTGATCGTAAAGTTCATTCACATCAACTAACAAGGGTGTATGTCCTTTGGTAGCGCGATAGTTGGCATAAGCTTGTGCTCCGGTCCATAAATTACGATTCGATACAATTAAAAAATCTGCTGTTGCTCCATTCAACTTATAGTTATTGAATCGTGCATAAGCATTCGGATTCAAATCACGGTTAACTGATTCGATGGTCACATTTCCATTCGAATAAAAAACCTGATTGTTATCCAAAAGGCAAATCGCACTTTTTCCATTGTACGCAGGGATCAAAGCATTAAAGTTCCCATTGTTATTATTAATCACAATGGCATGAACAGTATCATTGTCGATTACATACAACAGGGGATTTGGCGTTGTAACACTTGTAAAATTAACAAGGTATTTACTATTGTTTTGTTCTAAGTAAAAATTAGCAGGGAACGTTTCACCGGAGAAATCAGTCGTACGATCATATTTAATTTTAACATAACCCAGATTCATGTAATTCACATTATATGGATTAGATACATCTGCTAGTGGTTGCAACTTAACATTCACATTACCATTAACAGGAAAAAGAGAAATTGGGATTATATCTTTATTGAGAGCGTAACCCCAAATGGTATTGCTATTTATGGTATTTCCATTTACAATGATATTGTACGGATGTGCCAGAGCGTTAGCTCCCATTTGCACCATTTCCAACTCAGGTGCATTCACACTACTATTTGATTTATTGATAGTAAAATCTACATTAACGTTCTGATTAAACCCTACCTTATAAAAATAAAATCCTTCTCCCTGCGTGTAGGAATTATCTGCAATTGAATTGGCATCTCTATCGCCAATATTATATTCTTGCGCTGCTGTTTTTACCTCCTCTACTTTTAACAAGGAAGCGGTTGGATACGCCGTGAAATTCTGATCATTTTCAATTTTCATTCTACGGTTATTGGTAGAATTAAAATTATACGTCAAGAAGTACGCTGCTGTGTCATTAAACAAACTCTGATATGGATTAGGTTGAGACGGCAGTGTATCGTACATCTGACCATCAAAAACACCATCGTTTTTATTTCCTACAAACTCAATATAATCACCATTATTAAAAATCCCATTCTGGTCATTATCCAACACGCGAATAAACTGTTCTTTCCCTCGATGAAACAACTGATAGCGATCGGGACTAAACCATGCATTCACCGGAACACTTGCATTTTGCAAATCGTTATAGGCTAAGCGATAAACGCCATTCTTCCAAACTCCAATTCTAAAATACTGCTGACTAGAATAAGGCTGACCATTTACAAATGATATCCACTCGTTCCCGTACGATTGAGCCCGTACTTGAAAAGCTGCAACAAGAAAACATAGAAAGAGTAAAATTCTCTTCATGGTTATTTTGTATTAGTAGTTGACGGTGTCGATTTACGAACAAAATTCAGTTTAAGTGAAAAAATATTTGAATACAAAGAACCAGCTG
This sequence comes from Bacteroidota bacterium, assembly GCA_046073825.1. GTDB lineage: Bacteria > Bacteroidota > Bacteroidia > AKYH767-A > OLB10 > CAINEC01. Next base: position 19,879 of record JBJTMY010000106.1, on the reverse strand, counting down.
CACCAGTGAAATTTGTTAATGCATAATCAATAGTTACATTCTTAATTTTAATACCTGCTCCAATACTTGGCTGTGCAATTGTAGAGGTTGATGCATCGATATTTTGTACTGTTTGAATATTTGCCACTCCTCCACGAAGAAAAATAAAATCATCATACGCCACTTCTAATCCTGCTTTCGGGTCAATACTTACCACATCTGATTTAATTGGCACATTTCGTTTTCCATCAAAAGTAAAATCTAAATCGACCATAGGCGTAGCCGTTATCTTTTTAGATACAGTAAATTTATATGCAAGTCCACCAATCAATTTCGGCAGTGTCACCTCTAAACCATTCTGCGGAATTTCATTACCGGTCTGAGCAAATACCTGCTGTAAAGATTCTGTGTTGTAGGTCCAAGCATTAAAAGTGGAAGTTATATCCTTTCCCATCAAACCAAAGTTCCAGCGATTATGTTCATATTGCAATCCTGCATCTAATCCAAATCCCCAGGCATTCGCAAAATCACCCACTTTTCGATGAATTACTTTAACGTTACCACCAGCGGAGAGCCCCTTGACTTTTAATGTTTGAGCATACGAAAATAGAAATGCGTAATCAGCAGATGAAAATGTTTTCAAACGATCATAATCAATATTACCATCCTTATCAATTAAATCGGTAGAGTCAATAATATCATCAATTGCAAAACGAATAAATGAAGCCCCCAACGTTCGAGTAGCATCTATTGGAGCAGCGAACGAAGCGTAATCAAATTTTCCTATTCCGCCAAAGTACTCGTTGTGCATCACAAATAACTGCAAATTACTTTTCACCTTTACAAGTCCTGCTGGATTCCAAAATCCTGCGCTTGCATCATTCACCAATGCTGTCTGCGCACCACCCATTGCTAATCCGCGGGCACCTACCCCAATGGATAAAAACTCATTACTGTATTTTACCTGTGCAGCGGCGATATTCGGCAACAGAAATGCGAAGACAACAAACACTAATTTTTTTACTGAAGTCATTGGTTTAAATTTAAAGAAAACTAAACGGAAAACCAAACAATAAATTTCGTTTCCCTACACTTATCTCTATACAAATTTGTAGAATACAAGAATAAGTTTAAAGTTAAATAAAAAAGGTTGTAAACAATATATCGTTAGATAAATTTACCTTTGTATCATGATTAAACATTTACCCAATGCAATGACCCTAGGTAATTTACTTTGTGGTTGCATTGCGATTGTAGCCATTGTGAATGGTGAAACGGAATTATCGGCAATCATGGTTGTAGTTGCTGGCATCCTTGATTTCTTTGATGGATTTGTAGCGCGCCTTGTAAAATCGAGCTCTGAATTAGGGAAACAGCTCGATTCATTAGCGGATATGGTGACCTTTGGTGTTGTTCCAGGACTTACTCTTTTTCATTTGTTTTCTGGCTCTATGTTGAGCTTAAGCGAACTAAGTGTGGAGAGTAGCGCACCTGCTTATATGCCTTATTTCATGTTTATTGTTACGTTAGCCTCTTGCTTACGACTGGCCAAATTCAATTTAGACACGCGACAAGAAAATTATTTTATTGGTGTTCCAACGCCCTTGAATGCTTTGGTAACTGCTGGGCTACCCTTTATTGCTTACGACAATCCAGAATTCGGAAAATACGTGCATAATCCTGCGCTTTTAATTGCTTACGCTTTGATAACTTCTTACGTGATGCTGGCCGACTTCCCGATGATTTCATTGAAAGTTAAATCATGGTCGTGGAAGGCCGCCAAAGAAGTCTATTTATTATTATTGGGAAGTTTGTTGATGTTAATAATTTTAAAACATGCCGCCCTTCCATTAATTCTTTGCTATTATGTAATTTTGTCCACAATATTTCCACCTGATAAAAAACTTGAATCATGAAATTCATCGCACACATTAATGTAATGCCTCAAAAGGCGTTGTTAGACCCTCAAGGGAGAGCAGTTACTTCCGGAATGAAAAACTTAAATCTGAATGAAATCGACAATGTGCGTATTGGTAAAAGAATTTCATTAGAAGTAGAAGCAGCATCGAAAGAAATAGCTTCTGAAAAAGTAGAAACAGCATGTAAGCAATTATTGGCAAATCCGATTATGGAAACCTACGAATTCAGTTTAGAAGAAGCTTAAAAATTTCCTCTTAAATAAAGAAAACCCCGACTAATAGCCGGGGTTTTCTTTTTGTTAATCATTGTTATTGTTAAATCACTCCTCTGAATTGCTTCAAAAAGCGAAGATCGTTTTCAGAAAACAGACGTAAGTCTTTTACTCCATATTTTAACATGGTAATACGTTCTATGCCCATTCCGAATGCAAAGCCAGTAAACACTGTTGAGTCTATATTACAATTTTCAAGAACAGCAGGATCAATCATTCCACACCCTAAAATTTCAACCCATCCCGTATGCTTACATACATTGCAACCTTCTCCTTTACAAAGAGAGCAGCTGATATCCATTTCGGCAGAGGGCTCCGTAAATGGGAAATATGATGGGCGCAATCTGATTTTTGTTTCACTGCCAAACATCTCTTGTGCAAAATACAACAAGGTCTGTTTTAAATCAGCAAACGACACCCCTTTGTCAATATAAAACCCTTCCACTTGATGAAAGAAACAATGAGCACGTGCACTAATGGCTTCGTTTCTATACACTCGACCCGGACAAATTGTTCTTACTGGTGGTTCTTGATTATCGAGTACACGAATCTGCACAGAAGAAGTATGTGTACGCAAAGCAAGTGAGCCATAATAATGCTCTTCATTCGGTTCTAAGTTAATAAAGAACGTATCCTGCATGTCGCGTGCTGGATGCTCCGGCGGGAAATTTAATGCAGAGAAATTATGCCAGTCATCTTCTATTTCTGGACCATCACTAACGGTAAAGCCTATACGAGAAAAGATCCTCACAATTTCATTACGAACAATACTGATAGGATGCATTGCTCCCGTTTGCTGAGGAATTCCAGGTAAAGTTAAATCATTCGCAGCGCTGGTAGTATCCTCCTTATTTTCTAATTGCTCACGAATCGTATTAACTTTTTCTTCGGCCACTGTTTTGAGTTTATTGACCAACTGCCCAAACTCCTTACGTTGTTCAGCAGGCACTTCCTTCATCATGGCAAAGAGGTCTGTTAATACCCCTTTTTTACCTAAGTATTGAAGTCGATAAGCTTCTAACTCCTCTTTGTTTACAGGAGCAGCCGCTTCCGCTTCTGCAATATATTGATTTATTTTTTCGAACATAATTACTTATCCACTAATACCATTTTCATTCGAACATCGCTTGCAGGTCGATCCATTGGTCCGCAAGGCACAGCAGCAATTTTATCAATGACATCTAGTCCTTCTACTACTTCACCAAACACGGTATATTCTCCATCAAGCCATGCTGAACCTCCTATTGTTTTATAATCGTTGCGTTTTGTTTCCGACATCGGCTTTCCTGATCGACGTTCCATTGCCTGAAGTTCATTTTCAATCATTGGCTTGCCCTGTACAATATAAAACTGGCAACCGCTTGATGCCTTCTCTGGATTATTATCTCTAGCCGCTGCTAACACCCCTTTTTTGTGATATAAACTATCGTTGAACTCCGCAGGAATTCGGTAGCCAACATCTCCTGAACCTAGCATCTGGCCAGCAGCTGCATTTTTAGATTGAGGGTCTCCTCCTTGAATCATGAACCCTTTAATCACACGGTGAAACAAAAGACTATCATAAAATCCTTCAGAAACCAACTTCACAAAATTATCTCGGTGAAGAGGCGTTTCGTTATACAATTTCACTTTCATAGTTCCTAAATCGGTAGTGATTTGAACATAATACACTTTTTCCATAGTTGCTTTTTTATCTGATTTAATATTTTTTTGACCAAAACTAACAGCGCTCATGAAGAACATAATTAAACTTAATAGCGTGACTGTTTTCTTCATATCAATATTTGATTATTTTTGGAAATGCAATTTTACGGAAGTTTTGCCTACCGTTCTATTACAATAATAATTAAATTCGAACAAATTATGTAGCTTTGTCGTACAGAGCCTATATTTAACAAACTATGCTAAGAAATATTATCCTTTTATTAGCCGTTGCAGGAATCATTAGTGTTTCTGCTTGCAAAAAAACAGAACCTTGTAAAGCAGTTATCACTGTAGTAGATACACTTGGGCGACCAGTTGTTGGTGCTACCGTTGTTTTACGTCAAGATAGTGTAGTTAATGCTCAAACAGGAGTTCGTGCCGACTTATATCAAGAACAAGTATCTACTGGAACTGGCGAGGCCTTCTTCGAATTCAAATGGGAAGCCGTATTAAATGTGGAAGCATCGAAAGATGTATTATCTGGAAAAGATTATATCCGATTAGAACAATCAGAAGAAGTTAGAAAAACAGTAGTGATCAAGTAAGGTCAACTACATTCAAATAATTTAAAACCCCTATAGTTTTCACTGTAGGGGTTTTTACTTTATTGAAAAATATCGTGTTCATCGAAATAGTCAATGATACTTTGCTTTAATAGATAATCTTGCTCTCCTAAGGTCATTTTAGGCAACTGATTAACCAATTTCCAATGTGGCCAACCTTCTTCATCCTGACCGGTTAGTTCATAATATCCAAAATTAGAAAGCAAGCGACAGGTAGCTATGTGCATCAAATCCTGCTTTTCATCCTTTTTAAATTTCTTAAACCCTTGTCCGAGTTCTTGCACTCCAATTAAAAAAAGTACGCCTTGCAAATCGACTTCTGCATCGAAGTGCTTATTTATTTTTTGAATCACAACATCCCACTGTGATTTTAATTCTTCTACATTTTTAACGTGCAACATAATTTACTTTACCTTTTCGATGCGAATGCCAGCATCGGTAATTCCAGGCAGTGGATTTAAACGCATTGCCTGCGAAATTTCAAAACGATACTTTCCTTTTTCAGGGAAAGTTACGTTACGTTTAAATAAAATTCGATTATCCCAGATATCACCTAAGCCCCTGCCCAACCACTTCCCTTCTGGTGAAGCGAGCATAATTTCTACAGTGTCCTTGTCAATCGTTCCACTTGGGAAATACGTATTTACAAATAAGAAAATATTGCTGTAAGGATAACTGCCGGAATTGCGCAGATTCAAATAGACATTATACCCGTTGGTCGTGTCAGGAATGGCAGTCTCAAATTTGAACACCTGCTCTGCATCCCAATTCCCCTCCGAAATGGGTTTGTTTTCTTCAAACAAGGTATCCGGATCAGAACATGCGACTAACCCCATTACTAATGATAACAACCCGAATATTACAAACTTTGAATACTTCATAGCCTTAACTTCCTCTATCAAATTTACGAGGAGGACGATTACTTTTGGGAGGATTAACGGCAGGATTCTGCGGATTATTTTGTGCTGGTGCCGGTGTAACTGCATCAGCTGCACCAGGCAATTTTCGTTCTGGCCTTGCCGGATTATTTGTTGGAGTAACAGGCTTTGGACCATCTGGCGTTTGTCGTTGTGGACGAGTGCCTGTATTTGGTGCTGGCGCTGGATTTACTCTTTGTTGTTGACTTGGAGCTGGCTTAGGCTGTTGAACCGGAGCCTGTTGTTTTGAAGGCGCAGGAGCAGCTTGTTTTGGTTGCGGATTATTCGCTACTGGCTTAACTACAGGAGCAGCTGATTTTTCATTGCTTTCCTTTCCACCGCTTGGCTTCTTTTTCTTCTTCTTTTTCTTGCGGTCCATACGTGTAAGACTATCCTGCCCTACTACATCTTTGTAGTGCATATCGTCTTCGGTCGTATCTTCCATTTCCAACACACCCGCATCATCTGGCTTTTGTCCGCGTTTATTTAAATCAATAATTTCTTTTACTCTGTCCACACTTAATGGAACCCAATTTTCAGGAACAAACGGCGTTCTTTCTTCACTGTCTTTTACCTCTGGAATTAAGTTGTACCACATGATTCGCTTGAAAATATCGGTCTTGCGATGCACCATCGTTCCCTTTGACAAAGACAATCGAATATTCGATTCAGGAATATCCTTTAAGGCATCCAAGTAGGTGTCTAACTCGTAATTTAAACAGCATTTTAACTTCCCACATTGACCGGCTAACTTCAAAGGATTCAGTGATAAATTCTGATAACGTGCCGCGCTGGTAGAAACGATTTTAAAATCGGTCAGCCAAGTAGAACAACATAATTCTCGTCCGCAGGAACCAATTCCACCTAAACGAGCAGCCTCCTGACGCATTCCAATTTGTCGCATTTCGATGCGCACTTTAAACTCATCCGCCAATTTTTTTATCAACTCACGAAAGTCAACACGCTCATCGGCAGTATAAAAAAACGTAGCTTTTTTACCATCTCCTTGATATTCTACGTCACTTAGTTTCATTTTCAAACCAAGTTGTAGTGCAATGGTACGAGAGCGATGCATCGTATTAAACTCAAGGCCCTTTACTTCATTCCATTTATCGATATCCGCCTGTTTCGCTACACGGTAAAGTGTTTTAATTTCCGCTGCTGTATCGGTAACATTCTTTTTTCTTAATTGGAAGCGAACTAACTCGCCCACCATACTTACTTCCCCGATATCATGACCAGGGTTTCCTTCCACCGCTACAATGTCGCCCACCTTTAATTCTAGGTTATTGACATTTCTAAAAAACTCCTTTCTGCTTCCTTTGAATCGTATTTCTACAATATCATACGGTTTATGACCTTCTGGCAAAACCATATCGGAAAGCCAGTTATATACATTCAATTTATTGCAGCCGCCCGTACCACAGTTTCCATTGCTGTTGCAACCGGCAGGAGTTCCATTTGTTGAGTCGGTGGTTGAACAACTACTACATCCCATATACTTCTGTTTTATGTTCGTTTACCACGATGATTATTTATTTTAATTGCTGTAAAGTTAACTTTTCTATTATTTAATTTGAAGGATATTCCCTAATTTAAGTGATAAATCGAGGAATAATATTTTTGCATGCGCATTACGCTCGATGTGATAATGTGCTTTTGTTAATTCCTCCACAAAGGGCGTCATATTTTTAGCATTCACATACGGCAGGAATTTTTCCATCGCTTTTACCTGTTGCTGTTCCAATTTTACCAATGTAGGATCCGCCAAATTAACCATCATACATTCACGAACCATTTGAATGGAAGCAAATAAAAACTGCTTTTGCTCTTCTCGTTTATATGCGGCAATCTGATCTACCCAAGCCATTAGCGCTTCCATATTTTTAGAAGGACTAAAACATAATCGCATCCAGGTTAAAAATGATTTATCAAAGGTATCATCCCCCGACAGTTGTTCCGACAATTCCTCGGCAAGATGATAATCTCCATCTGCCAGTCGAGCAATCTCCCCAGCTTTATGCATTTCCAACTGCTTGTTCATCAACAATGAGTTAATGATTTGCTGATCGTCTAATCGGGTCAATTTAATCGACTGTGTTCGAGATAAAATCGTTTGCAGCAAGACTTCTCTTTGTTCTGAGGCTAAAAGAAACAGCGTATTGTCAGGTGGCTCTTCTAAACTTTTCAGCAGCTTATTGGCTAAGTCCTGCCCCATTTTTTCTGGCAGCCATATAATAACCACCTTGAAAGAAGCTTCAAATGCTTTGAGATTAATACGTCTGATAATTTCCGGACCTTCATGCACATATATTCTCCCCTGCTTATTCTCTGAGTCACTGATCTCCGCCATCCAATCGTTGTAATCCATATACGGATTGGCTAAAATCGCTTTTCTAAAATCTGCTATAAAATCATTAGAAACGGGCTTGTCTATTTTCGGTTTCGAAAGCGTAATAACTGGAAAGCTGTAATAAATATCCGGATGCACCATTTTATTACTCTTCTGGCAAGCTGAACAAGTACCACAACTATCCTCCTCAGCAGGATGTTCACAAATTAAAAATTGTGCGTAAGCCATCACCAACGGCAATACGCCCACACCTGGAGGGCCAAAGAATAGCTGAGCATGACTAATACGACCTTCTTTACGAGAAGCTCGCAGCCTTGTTTTCACTCCTTCTTGTCCAATAACATCCTTGAATTGCATCGTTGCAAAAATACAAGGAATGACCTTTCAAAAGTGTTGTAAAATGGATTCGAATTGAATTTTTTAGTGGATTTTATTCAATCGTTTTGGTGGAAAAGTTTTTTTTAGACACAGAACGGCTATTTTTGCGCTCCTAATAACGAACCATTATGCAAATTAAAACCATCGATCAATTCAATTTTGCTGGAAAGAAAGCACTTATCCGTGTCGATTTTAACGTGCCGCTTAACAGTGAGTTTCAGGTTACGGACCCAACTAGAATTAAAGCAGCTATTCCCACTATTGAAAAAATCTTGAACGACGGAGGAAGCGTAATCTTAATGTCGCATTTAGGACGTCCGAAAGAGGGTCCTACAGAAAAATATTCCTTGAAACACACTGTATCAACTTTGTCTGACTTATTAAAGCGCCCTGTAAAATTTGCTATTGATTGCATTAATGAACCTGCAACCACCGCAGCTGCTTCATTACAGGCCGGAGAGGTTTTGTTATTAGAGAATTTACGATTTTATAAAGACGAAGAAAAAGGGAATCCGGAGTTTGCTCAAAAGTTAGCCGCCTTAGGAGATGTGTACGTAAACGATGCATTCGGCACTGCGCATCGTGCACATGCAAGCACAGCAGTTATCGCACAATTTTTTAAAGGAAATTCGATGTTTGGCTATGTAATGGCAAACGAACTTAATAACGCTGAAAAAGTTTTGAATAATGCAGCAACCCCGTTCACAGCAATTATGGGTGGAGCTAAAGTTTCTGACAAAATTTTAATCATCGATCAGTTGATGAACAAAGTGAATCATTTGATTATTGGTGGAGGGATGGCATACACATTTATCAAAGCATTAGGCGGACAGATAGGCAACTCTTTGTGTGAAGAAGATAAGTTGGACCTTGCACTTTCCATCCTAGAAAAAGCGAAAGGGAAAGGAGTTCAAATTCACTTGCCAACAGATTCTGTAAATGGCGACAAGTTCGACAAAGAGGCCAACACTAACACTACGGATATCCGTCATATTGAAACAGGATGGTTAGGCTTAGATATTGGACCAGATTCAGCAGCTAACTTTGCCAAAGTAATTGCCGATAGTAAAACCATTTTATGGAACGGCCCTATGGGTGTTTTTGAAATGAAAAAATTTGAGAACGGTACTAAAACTGTTGCTAATGCAATTGTGGCGGCAACTGCAAATGGTGCATTTTCTTTAATAGGTGGTGGCGATTCAGCTGCCGCTATTAATCAGTTTTCATTGGCCAACCAAGTAAGCTATGTATCTACTGGTGGTGGTGCTTTACTTGAATATATTGAAGGCAAAGAACTCCCTGGTGTTAAAATGGTGATGGAAGCTTATTAACTTTTTTTCGCTTTTGATTGTTAATGACTGCCTGAAACCCATCAAGAATACCTTGATTGGAATACTATCTTAGCAGAAATACAAAAACAAAATGAACTACTTAGATATATTGATTGCATTACCAATCGGCTGGGGATTATACAAAGGATGGAAGCGTGGTATTATCTTCGAAATTGCGATGATGATTGGTCTTGTACTCGGACTATATGTTGCCATAAAGTTTTCTGGTTTATTTGAAGGCATGGTTAAAAAAATGACGGATAGTCCTGAAAAAGTATTGCCATGGATTACCTTTATCCTTGTTTTTGTTTTGGTATTGGTGGTGATGATTTTATTAGCGCGATTTTTAGAAGGCATCTTAAAAATTGGAAAACTATCGCAAATCAATCAACTTATAGGTGCTATTTTTGGCGGACTTAAATTTGCGCTTACGGTGAGTGTTATATTAGCCATATTTAAACCAATTGATAGCCACGCAAAATTAATTGATGATAAAACTAAACAAGAATCCTTACTCTATCATCCAGTAATGAACTTATCGCATTTTCTTTTTCCAGCTATTGAAGATGTAAAACAAGAATTTGAAAAAGTAATTCCTGAACCAAAAGAAAAATGAAAAAATTGATTGTTGCTTTATTGATGTTATTATCGTCTAACGTGTGGGCGCAGGACTCTTTAATTTATCATCCAGCGTTAAATGCTTCAGACCAAATAAAAACTGCATCGATTACTGCAAGTGCAGAGAACAAACACATTTTATTAATGATTGGAGGTAACTGGTGCAGATGGTGTAGAATGTTTAACAAGTTTGTTACAACCGATCTTCAGCTGGATTCGGCCATGACTACAGATTTTGTAGTTGAACACATAAATTATAGTAAAGAAAATAAAAACGAAGAGGTATTGAAGCAATTACAGTTTCCTCAACGTTTTGGATTTCCTGTTTTTGTTATTCTAAACTCAAAAGGCGAATTAATACATACGCAAAACTCGGCTTACCTAGAAAAAGGAGAAGGCTATGATAAAGAGAAAGTAATGGACTTTTTTCATCAATGGAGAAAAGACGCACTCGACGAAAAAAATTATAAAAAATAATTCATGACGGAGTTAGTCCCTGAATCATTTTGGATTTATTTTAACTTAGGAGTGTTAGCCTTACTAGGTTTAGATTTGTTTTTTGTTAATCAGGAAAACAAAGTCGTTACCTTAAAGAAAACAATTACTTGGGTTTTATTTTGGATATTCATCGCACTCGTTTTCGGGCTATGGTTATTTCATCAGTTTGGGGCCAATACAGCCACTGAATATACAACAGCTTATTTAATTGAATGGTCATTAAGTGTTGATAATCTTTTTGTATTCATTATTGTCTTTAACTATTTTAAAGTGCCCGATGAATATCAGCATCGGGTTTTGTTTTGGGGGATATTGGGGGCGTTAGTACTAAGAGGAATATTTATTATTGCTGGCGTTTCACTTTTACAACATTTTGAATGGCTTATTTATTTGTTTGGTGCATTTTTAGTGTTCACAGGGGCAAAATTATTCTTTCATCAAGACGATGAAGAAACTGATTTATCCAAAAACTTTGTAGTAAAATTGATTAGAAAATTTGTTCCATTAAGTGGAGAATATGATGGATCAAAATTTTTTACTTTGCAAAATGCAAAAAGAGTGGCGACTCCGTTGTTATTGGTTTTAGTGGTAATAGAATTCACCGATTTAATATTTGCTGTTGACTCAATTCCCGCCTCTCTTTCGATCAGTAAAAATGCATTTGTCATATACACCAGCAATGTATTAGCCATTCTCGGATTACGCTCCTTATATTTCGGAATTTCTAACCTGATGAAAATATTTAAGTATTTAAAATTCGGCATTGCCATCATTTTAGTTTTTGTTGGATTAAAAATGATCATTGCAGAGCTATTTCATATTCCTTCATTATTTGCATTGGGAACAATACTGACCGTTTTAGCAATCAGCATTTTGTTTTCACTTAAAGGAAATACATCCGAATCATGATAGGACTATTTCGATTAATAACTGGATACATTTTTTATTGGTTTAAATCGGTGGGGCGACACGGATTACAATCTTCGTTTCTATACAACTTAAATGAAGCCGTATGGCGTTTCGATAAAAAACACTCCTCACAACTTCGCATTGAGCACTATCGTGAGGCCTGCTTAAAAAACAGCAATTTGCTTGAAGTAAAAGATTTTGGAGCAGGAGTACATGGAAATAAATATAAAAAATTATCCGTTTCTTCTATCGCAAAAAATGCGGCAAAGCCTCCAAAATATGCGCGCATGTTATTTCGATTAATGGAATATCTGAAGCCGCAAACAGTGATTGAACTAGGCACTTCATTAGGAATTAGCTCGCTGTACATCAGTAGCGGAAATCCAACAATGAAATTAATTTCTTTGGAAGGATGTGACCATACAACAGCATATACGCGTGAACAATTGAAACAATTTCCAGATTTAACAATTGAACTTATTACAGGTAATTTTGATGACACCTTCTTAAGCGTATTGAAATCAGAGAAAAAGATAGATGCCATTTATATAGATGGCAATCATCGTTACGAACCTACAATGCGCTATTTTGAAATGTGCTTACCCTATATGCACGAAAATTCATTTATCATTTTTGATGATATTAACTGGTCGGAGGAAATGAAAAAGGCATGGAAAGATATAATCATTCATCCTGCAGTAAGCATCTCCATTGATGTTTATATGATGGGGATTGTATTTTTTAATACAGGATTTTCGAAGCAAAATTTTCAAATTCGTTATTAATCGAACAACTTAAAATCATCTAATAAGTGTGAAGGGAGTTCACATTCGTTTGTTACCTTTGATAAAATTTTAATAGCGTGGAATCGATTATCAGAATCAATCATATTTCGAGAACGTATCAGGTTGGACTAGAGAAAATATTTGCTCTTCGAGATATTAGTTTAGAAATTTTCAAAAACGAATATGTGGCCTTGATGGGATCTTCCGGCTCTGGAAAATCGACGTTGATGAATGTACTAGGATGCTTAGATACTCCATCTGGTGGCGAATATTTTTTGAACAATGTGAATGTTGCAAAAATGACGGATAATGAGTTGGCAGAAATAAGAAACCAGCAAATCGGATTCGTATTTCAATCGTTTAATTTATTGCCAAGAAGTACTGCACTCGAGAATGTTGCATTACCCTTAATTTATTCAGGAGTAAATAAAGAAGAACGCGAAGCAAGGGCATTAGAAGCATTAAGAAGTGTAGGACTTGCCGATCGTGTTACCCATAAACCTAATGAACTATCTGGAGGACAACGTCAGCGAGTAGCCGTAGCAAGAGCCTTGGTTACTAATCCAAGTATCATCTTAGCCGATGAACCAACGGGAAACCTTGACTCAAAAACATCGGAAGAAATTATGGAATTATTTGCTGAAATTCATCGAAGAGGAAATACCGTGATATTAGTTACGCATGAAGAAGATATAGCTCAGCATGCCCACCGAATTATCCGATTAAAAGATGGATTAGTAGAATCCGATGGAATGAATTCATCTGTTAGAAGTAAACAAACTGCATCATGAAGATTTACACAAAAACCGGCGACAAAGGAGAGACTTCTCTTATTGGTGGTACAAGGGTGCCCAAATATCATTTACGCATTGAGGCTTATGGAACAGTTGATGAGTTAAATTCATGGATTGGATTAATTCGGGATCAAAGCATCGATGAACATCAAACCAAACAATTACTCCATATTCAAGATCGCTTGTTTACAATAGGCTCTTTATTGGCCGCTGATCCTGAAAAGAGCAAGATGGTTTTACCTACACTATCAGAAGAAGATTGTAAAACGTTAGAATCAGAAATGGATGCCATGGACGCTCAATTAGAACCTTTAAAATCCTTTATTTTACCGGGAGGACACCCTCTTATCTCACAAACGCATATTGCTCGTTGTGTTTGTAGAAGAACGGAACGACTCGTTGTTCATTTACAAAATGAAACAAACATAGACCCCATTATTGCGATTTATCTCAACCGGTTATCCGATTATTTATTCCTCTTAGCTCGTTTTTTTTCCAAGTCCCTGAATGCAGTTGAAAGTCCTTGGACCCCAAGAATTTAAAATACCTTACTAAAATTTGTTTTTTTAGATAAATCTTTTGTTATTTTTGCACGCCTTGTGTAAAACGAGGCAACTAAATTATTTTTAAATCGTTTTAAAAAAACACTAAATTTACAACTATGTACTGGACCTTAGAACTTGCCTCCCACTTGGAAGATGCCCCTTGGCCTGCTACCAAGGATGAGTTGATTGATTATGCAATTCGTTCAGGAGCTCCGATGGAAGTAATTGAAAACCTTCAGGAGTTAGAAGACGAAGGTGAGCCATACGAGACTATTGAAGAGATATGGCCTGACTATCCGACAAAAGATGATTTCTTTTTTAATGAAGATGAATACTAAACAAAAAACCCTGTAGCGAGCTACAGGGTTTTTTGTTGATGATAATTTTGGTTAATTACCAATTTCACTAATAAATTTAATACGCATTAAGCGAATGTCCTCTTCTGTATAATCGTCTTCACCCAGCTCACTCAAAGCATCTTCTACCGAGTCCGTGTCGGCCGATTTAAAATAATCGAACACCTCATCCTGACGGTCTTCATCGATCACTTCATTAATATAATAACCAATATCGATTTTTGTTCCTGATGCCACTATTGATTCTAATTCGGAAATGATATCTGCCACCTTCAACCCTTTTGCTTTTGCCATTCCTTCCAATGAAATTTTGCGGTCAATATTCTGAATTAAATAAACCTTCAATCCACTTTTATTCACAACGCTCTTCACTACAATATCAACAGGTCGTTCAATCTCATTATCCTCCACATATTTTTTAATCAACTCGATAAATGGTTTACCGTATTTTACTGCCTTACCAGCTCCTACACCTGTAATATTTTTCAACTCATCCATAGTAATTGGATAGTTGGTGGTCATTTCTTCTAATGATGGGTCTTGGAAAACCACAAACGGAGGAACATTTAAATTTTTAGCTACCGTTTTACGAAGGTTCTTCAACATCTCAAATAGTTGCGTATCCGCTGCACCTCCACCTCCGGCACCTCCAGCACTGAACTCTTCCTCATCATCACTCTCTGTATCTTCAAAGCTTGTATCCAATGCAATTTTAAACGATTCAGGATTTTCTAAAAATGCTTCTGCTTGATCGCTCAACTTTAATAGTCCGTAGTTATCAATATCCTTGTGCAAATAACCCGCGAGTACCGCCTGACGAATCAGCGTAGTCCAGAAGCGATCGCTTTGATCAGCACCTTCTCCAAAAACTTCTAACTTATCGTGCTTGTAAGTTTTTACTTGTTGATCTGATTTCCCTAATAGGACATTCACCAAGTGTTCTCCTTGATGTTTTTCCTTAACTGCTTTCACCGCTTCAATTAATAAGCACAATTCATCTTGCGCTTCTATGAGTGGCTTGGGATGCAAGCAATTATCGCAGTTACCACAATTTTCTTGCTCGTATTTTTCACCGAAATAGTTCAACAACACTTTTCTTCTACACACAGATGTTTCAGCATATCCAACCGTTTCTACCAACAATTGCTTTCCAATTTCTTGTTCGGCAACGGGCTTCCCCTTCATAAATTTTTCTAACTTTTCAATATCCTTGAAAGAGTAAAACGTTACACATTTCCCTTCTCGCCCATCACGTCCTGCACGTCCCGTTTCTTGGTAATACCCTTCTAAACTTTTTGGAATATCATGATGAATGACAAAGCGCACATCTGGTTTATCAATTCCCATCCCGAATGCAATAGTCGCAACAATGACATCTGCTTCTTCCATCAAAAATTTATCTTGATGAGAAGCGCGTGTAGAGGCATCTAATCCTGCATGATAAGGTAAAGCACGAATTCCATTCACAGTAAGTGTTTCTGCAACCTCTTCTACCTTTTTTCTGCTCAAACAATAAATTACACCCGATTTACCTGCATTTTGCTTCACAAATTTTATCATTTCCTTCAGCACATTTTGCTTAGGGCGAATTTCATAATAAAGGTTGGCGCGATTAAAAGATGCTTTGAATAAAGAAGCATCCATCATTCCTAAATTCTTCTGAATATCGCCTTGTACTTTTTCTGTGGCAGTTGCTGTAAGCGCTATGATTGGCACTTTTCCGATTTCATCAATAATCGGACGTAAACGTCGGTACTCCGGTCGAAAATCATGTCCCCATTCAGAAATACAATGCGCTTCATCAATAGCAAAAAAAGAAATATTTACTTCTTTCAGGAACTTAACATTCTCCTCTTTGGTTAAAGATTCAGGAGCAACATAAAGCAACTTTGTTTTGCCCGCTTTAATATCCTTCCTAACCGTTTGAATTTCAGTTTTTGTAAGAGAAGAATTTAAAAAATGCGCAATACCATCGTCGGTGTTGAAACCACGAATGGCATCCACCTGGTTTTTCATTAACGCAATTAACGGAGAAATAACGATTGCAGTTCCCTCACTCATCATTGCTGGCAATTGGTAGCACATCGACTTACCACCGCCTGTTGGCATAATTACAAACGTGTTGTTACCCTCAAGAACATTTCGAATGATTTGTTCTTGTTCACCTTTGAATTGCTCGTATCCAAAATATTTATTTAACGCTTCTTGTAGCGTTGATTCAGCCAATAACATTATCTAAGAAAATTAAAGGACAACAAATTTAACCTATTTTTGTCGTTTAGGAGTAAGATATTTATCATTCATTACATGATTTATAAACATATTCTCCTTGTGTGTGAAGATACATTCAAAAACAAGTAATTGCAAATAAAGTTCAGATTAAATAATAAAATACATTTGCATTCATCATTCTAATCAACTCTTATGTTATCAGACCAAAAAATTTTAGCATCCGCCAAAAAAACGCTTGATATTGAATCAAAGGCGCTTGCTGATTTAAAAAAACAATTAGATGCTGATTTCGTGGAAGTCGTAAAAAAAATCACTGCTTCAAAAGGGCGTGTGGTAGTAAGTGGCATTGGTAAAAGCGCTGTGATTGCTAATAAAATGGTGGCTACTTTTAATTCTACTGGTACGCCTTCTTTGTTTATGCACGCAGCCGATGCGATTCATGGCGACCTTGGAATGATTCAGAAGAATGATATTGTTATTCTCATTTCTAATAGCGGTACTACTCCTGAAATAAAAGTCCTTGCTCCACTTATTAAAAATGGTGGAAATGTTTTAGTAGCTATGGTTGGCAAAAAAAATTCAGACCTTGCTCGTCATGCCGATTTTATTTTAAATACTGGTGTGAAACAAGAGGCTTGTCCACATAACCTTGCACCAACCAGCTCTACCACTGCGCAATTAGCCATGGGCGACGCCTTAGCCGTTTGCTTAGTAGAAACAAGAGGATTTACGAGTAAAGATTTTGCAAAATATCATCCGGGAGGAGCACTGGGCAAAAAACTGTATTTAAAAGTGGCCGACTTATGGTCGAATAATCCAAAGCCAACAGTAGCACCAACTACACCCATCACCGAAGTTATTCTTGAAATCACTTCCAAACGTTTAGGGTGTACCGCCGTTTTAGATAAAAACAAATTAGTAGGCATTATAACGGATGGTGATTTACGCAGAACGATGCAAGAAAAATCATTTGATGCATTACGCGCAAAGGATATCATGAATAAAAAACCGAAGCAAGTGGAAATTGATACAATGGCCATTGAAGCGCTCGAGATGATGAAATCACATAACATTACTCAATTGGTGGTTACGGACAAGAAAAAATTTGTAGGCTTTATTCATTTACATGATTTATTAAGAGAAGGAATTATCTAATGGCGCTATTTAGAAAGAAAGATCCCAATTACGACATGAATTTCCTTGACCATCTTGAGGCGTTAAGATGGCACGTGGTACGCTCCGTGATTGTTATTTGCACACTTGGAGTGATTGCATTTTTTAACAAAGAACTCATCTTTGATGGAATTATTTTAGCTCCTAAGAACGCTAACTTCTGGACCTACCGCATGATGTGTTTACTGGGACAAAAATTGAATGTGGATATGTGCATTACACAAATTGACTTTTCTGTTATCAACTTAGATATTAGCGGTCAGTTTACAACGCACATGTGGGTGGCTTTTGTTACAGGTTGTGTTTTAGGATTTCCATATTTAGTTTGGGAATTATGGCGATTTATCAGTCCTGCCTTATCCGAAAAAGAAATTAAGTATTCACGTGGTATTGTATTTTTTACTTCTATTTTATTTCTGATTGGAATTTTATTTGGATATTATATTATCTCTCCTTTATCAATAAACTTCTTGGGAAGTTATCATGTAAGTGAAGAAATACGCAATCAGATTAGTATGGATTCTTACATTAACATTGTAACTGTAATGACATTATCATCGGGTTTAGTTTTTGAATTACCGATGGTCATTTATTTTTTAAGCAAGATAGGAATCATGACTCCCACCTTCATGCGTAAATATCGTAAGCATGCCATGATTGTTAACTTAATTATTGCAGCCGTTATCACACCTTCGCCCGATGTAACGAGTCAAATGCTAGTAGCCATTCCTTTGTTCTTGTTATATGAAATCAGTATATTCGTTTCAGCCGCAGTGGAGCGAAATAAAAACAAAAATTCTATTGCATAAACTATGAGTTTAGTAAACGACTTTAACGACTACCGAGCTAAAATGAATGAGAAGATTTTAGCGCAAGGCAATACAAATATGAAGCGTTTGTATGCGTTGGATTCATCCACTTATCAAGATGGGGCGTTATCGGTGAAAGTAAAAGAAATGCTGGGACTAATTTCGTCTATGGTATTGCGTTGCGATGATTGCATCAAATATCATTTAGGAAAATGCAAAGAAGAAGGCTTAACAACGGAAGAACTTTTTGAAATATTTACAGTAGCTAATTTAGTGGGAGGAACGATTGTTATTCCTCATACACGTAGAGCATTAGAATACTGGGAAAGCTTATCGGATGAAAATTAATTTTAGGAAGCATCAAATTTTAATTGTAGTAGCGAGTTTAATGATAATGCTACCGGCTTTGGTATTTGCACAAAAGACCATCATAACCGGAAAAGTAATCGATGAATTAACCAATGAATCAGTTCCATTTGCGACTGTCTTGTTTAAAGGAAGCACCATTGGCACTAATACTGACTTTGATGGAAATTTTCGTTTGACGAGTGACACTCCAACAGATTCCATTCTTTGTACATTGATGGGCTACAAACCTGTGGTGATGAAAATCAAAAAAGGAGAAACTCAGACCGTTAATATTGTTTTATCAACGAATCAAATCGAATTTCAGGAGGTAATTATTCGACCAGGCGAAAATCCCGCCCTCCAAATTATTCGAAACATCATTGAACACAAACCAGAAAACGATCCTTCAAAATTAAAAACCTACCAGTTTGAAGTTTATAATAAACTAGAATTTGATATTACTAATATCAACGATAAATTAAAAAATAATAAACTTCTAAAACCGTTTAATTTTATTTGGGAAAACATCGATAGCAGCGAAACGAATAGCAAACCGTTTCTTCCCATTTTTATTTCTGAATCGTTGTCTGATGTTTATTTTAAAAGCAACCCGAAAGACAAACGAGAAGTTATTAAAGCTAGTAAAATATCAGGCCTAGAAAACGCCAGCGTTACACAGTTTTTAGGAGACATGTATCAAAAGGTAGATATCTATGGAAATTTTATCGACCTATTCGGAAAAAGTTTTGTGAGTCCTACATCCAACATAGGAACACTTTATTACAAATATTATTTACTCGACAGTACTTTTATTGACAGCAAGTGGTGTTATAAAATTAAATTCAGACCTCGTCGCCCAGAAGACTTAACATTTTTAGGAGAGCTTTGGGTAAATGATAGCACATGGGCCATTAAGAAAATTGATATGCGCATTTCCGCAAAAGCAAATATCAACTGGGTAGAAGATATGGCCATTGTTCAGGACTACATTTATTTCAACAATGAACAATGGATGCTGTCCAAGGATAAATTAGTAGTCAATTTCGCAGCGAAAGATGAAGGAACTAATTTTATTGGAAGAAAAACGACTTCATACCGAGATTTTCATATTAATGAATCGCCTATTGATTCTATTTTTAAAGGCGGTGAAAATATTACTGTAAAAGAAGACGCTGCGAATAAGTCGGCGGACTTCTGGGATAACAGCAGACATGATAGTTTATCAAATCGTGAGTTGCAGATCTATCACATGGTTGATACGATTAAATCACTTCCTGCATTTCAAACTTACGTGGATATCATCACCTTGTTTTTTACTGGTTATCGCGATCTCGGAAAAATTGAATTGGGACCGTATTACACTCTTTACAGTTTTAACAAAGTAGAAGGCAATCGA
>JBJTMY010000105.1:0-9369 GCA_046073825.1 Bacteroidota bacterium | reverse complement strand
CGCATTATTTTTTTCTTCAACATTTCTGGCTTATCAGCAAGAAAAACTGCATTTCCTTCCCCCTCCGACTTTCCCATTTTTCCTGCTCCGTCTAATCCAGGGATTTTCACCAACTGCTCTCCAAAATTATAGGCAACAGGCGCTGGGAAATAATCAACATTATACATACGATTAAATCGGTTTCCAAACTGACGAGTCATCTCAAGGTGTTGCTCTTGGTCTTTACCTACTGGAACTTTTGCGGCTTTATGAATTAAGATATCTGCGGCCATCAAAACAGGATAGGTTAATAAGCCCGCATTAATATTGTCAGGTTGCTTTCTTGCCTTCTCTTTAAAGGTAGTTGCACGTTCAAGCTCGCCCATATAGGCATGCATATTCAGGAGTAAATAAAGTTCAGCGGTTTCGGGAATATCGCTTTGCACATAGATAGTACTCTTTTCTGGATCGAGTCCACAGGCTAAATACTCAGCCAACACCTGACGAACATTTTTCTTTAGAAGAGTTGCATCGGGGTGGGTAGTCAAGGAATGATAATCGGCGATGAAGAAGAAGCAATTATTTACTTCTTGCATGCGAATAAAATTTTTCACTGCACCAAAATAATTTCCTAGGTGCAAATTTCCTGTACTGCGAATACCGCTAACTACTGTTTCCATAGAGTGCGAAGATAAGAAAGTTTTTCGCGAAGCATTGCGATTGTTAATTTGCCAAATTGAAATTGTGGCAAAGAGTGGGGAATGTGATTATAAAAGAGGGATGATAACGAATATCATTTAAACTTTCAGACAATAAATAACTCTTGTTATCATAGCACGTTAATTATTTTTAGAGCTAATTAATTAAAATATTCTCCTCGAAGAGGGTACTTCGACTAAATGGAAGATTGGAAATAGTACTGTTGAATTCAATTAGGAATATTCGATTTTCTGTTGATTGACAAAATGACTTATAATTCGAAATTAGGAATAATAAAAGATTGGAATAAACTCAACAATTTAAAACAGGGGGCCACCTGGCCCCCTCCCACTATAAATTTAATTGATTAAAAAATAGCTCACAAATTTTATTCAATCTTAAATGTTTGTTGTCGGATAATTTGATTTACTACCTAAAAACGAATGAGTTTACTTAATAACAAATCAAAATGCAATTGAATGAATTTCCAAGATAAACTTTATTCTAAATTGATGGTCCTAAAATAGGTTGACAAAAAATATTAGAAATTGACGGTATATAACAGGGGCCTCCAGCCCCGCCCCATGATTAATTTAATTGATTCGAAAATTGCTCACAAATTTTAACCGATCTTAAGTATTTGTTGTCGGTTAATTTGATTTACTACCTAAAAACGAATGAGTTTACTTAATAACAAATCAAAATGCAATTGAATGTTTTTCCAAGTAAAACTTTCTTCCAAATTGATCATCCTAAAATAGGTTTACAAAAAACGCTTTGAAATTTAATTACCCAAAAAAAATCCTGGGGGCCTCCAGCCCCGCCCCACTATAAATTTAATTGATTCGAAAATTGCTCGCAAATTTTAACCGATCTTAAGTATTTGTTATCGGTTAATTTGATTTATAAATTCATTTTAAGAGATTTAAATTTTAAACAAATAGAAACACCTTTAGTCATTCATTCTTTAAGCAACACACTTAATTTTCATTCGTAATATTCTTATATTTGATTCGTGGAATCGATTAAATTTTTAGCAAAGCGAATCTGGTGCGGTTGGTTTTTCCTGACAGGCTTTTTGTCGTTTATTCCCTTATACCCCATTTTTCTCGTTTTATTAAGCAAAGAGAAATGGTTCCGCTATGCCTTTCAATTAAAAAAAATTTGGGCGCATTGGATCATTATTACTTCTGGCATCTATTATAAAATTTCCTTTGAAGAGCCCCTCGATAAAAATCAGGCTTATGTAATAACACCGAACCACTCCTCCTATCTCGACATCGTTTTAGGAAATATTGCTATTCCCAATTACTTCCATTTTATGGGGAAAGCAGAACTAAAAAAAGTCCCTTTATTCAGAATTTTTTTTCGAAGGATGAATATCTCTGTTGATAGAAGTAGTCGTAAAGATTCATTGAAAGCATTTAAGCGGGCAAATAAGGATATTGCCAAAAAAATTAGTATTGCCATTTTCCCAGAAGCCACTATTCCTGCGTGCAGCCCCGAATTAGGGCGCTTTAAAAGCGGGGCTTTCCGATTAGCCATTCAAAATCAAATACCAATAGTACCGGTTGTGTTTTTAGATAACTGGAAACTTTTTCCTGATAGTGGTAAAAATAGATTCTTAGTTCAACCTGGTCTATCACGAATTTTAGTATTGAAGCCAATTCCAACTATTGGGTTAACAGAAAACGATGTGTCTGATTTAGAAAAAAAAGTGTTTCATACAATTGAAGAAAAACTTATTTCACATCAAGTGATATCAGAAAAACAACTTCAATAAAAAACCCTGACAATAAAATTTGTCAGGGTTCATTTTTTCTACCTCTACTAAATTAAGAATTCACCATATTACAATGATCTTCGAAAGCAGCCATTAAATTTTCTGCAATCATATCTGCCGAATGTCCTTCGATATGATGACGCTCAATGAAATGAACTAATTGGCCATCTTTAAACAATGCAATGCATGGTGACGACGGAGGATATGGCAAGGTGTATTTTCTTGCTTGTGCAACAGCCTCTAAATCTTGTCCAGCAAAAACTGTATATAAGTGGTCTGGCTTAATTTCACTTTTTTGTAAAGCTAATTTAACTCCCGGGCGAGCCGCTCCTGCCGCACATCCACAGACTGAATTCATTACTAACAATAAAGTTCCTTTGCTATTGGGAATTGCAGCATCTACTTGCTGGGCATCTCTTAACTCTGTAAATCCTACACCGGTAAGTTCTAAACGCATCGGTGCACATAATTGCTCTGGATATGGCATATCTTGTATGTTTTAAAATTATTTTGCAAAGTTATGAAAGCATCTTTCATTAATGCAAGATTCATGTAATGAATTAACTCATTTTTTTAAATACCTGCTTTACCGGCGTTGTATTATTGATCTATCAAAATGTAAGAACATGAATATCTCGTCCAACCTCCCAATTATTAAAATCAATTATAGCTATGAAGTGATTGATGCAAACCTAAACGCTTTACCCATTTTAGCCAATTGGTGTTGTAACAAGGGTGCAAATATTCCAGAAAGTATCGTTCATAAAATTCCATCCTTAGAAATTGCTATGAAAACAAATACAGAAAGAGAATGTATGTTAAAATTTGGTGATATGGTAATATCTTTTGATATTATTCCGTTTATGGAAGGAGGTTATATTGGATTATATGGGTACAAAGCAGAACATGTTAGCGTAGCCCCATTAAAAGAACTTCGTGTAGCAGTTTAACTGTTATACGTTAGGTTGGTTTGAAGAGAACAGCCGGCACTTTGCCGGTTGTTCTTGTTTTTACCCCAATTCCCCATAAAATGTAAGATTGCTGTAAGGTTTTAAGTTTTTTACTGCAAACTGTTCATCCTTGCTTTCGTTAGACCCCCTGTTCGCCTGAAACAAACCTACACCAAGAGAAAATTAAAATTGATTAAAATTGATCTTTATGAATTCGACAATTACTAAGCAGAAAGTAGAAAAACATCAGGCAATTCATACTGGACGCTATGAAAAAGTGATGCTGATTGATGATAACTCGATTGATTTATTCATTAATAAATCTTTGTTGGAAACCAGCGGATTCTCTTCAAAAATACAAACATTTGAATCGCCACAAGAAGCATTGGTACAATTAAGCATTTGTCCATTGAATGACCTTCCTAATGTGATTTTTCTCGATATCATGATGCCCTTAATGGATGGATTCGAATTTCTGACGGCCTTCGAAAAGCTTCCTTCACAAGTAAAAAATCATTGCAAGGTTATTATGCTCTCTACTTCTGAAAGTTTTAAAGATCTAAATAAGGCTAACAGCAACCGTTTCGTGAAAAAGTTTCTTAATAAGCCTTTATCGCAAGAAATTATTGATGCTATTAATGTCTGATTATCGTTTGCTTCGAAAATAGTTGATTATAATCTCGCTGCACTCATCAGCCAGTACTCCTTGAACATATTCTGTTTGAGGATGTAGTTTTACTCCTTGAGCAATAAAGCCACGTTTTTCATCTTTAGCTCCTACAACGATGCGATCAATTTGTGTCCAATAAGATGCACCACTGCACATGACACAGGGTTCAAGTGTAACATAAAGTGAGCATCCCTTCAAGTATTTTCCTCCCAATGCCTCCGCTGCTGCCGTAAACGCCATCATTTCAGCATGTGCTGTTACATCGTTCAGTCGCTCAACCATGTTATGTGCTCGAGCAATTATTTTTCCGTTAGCAACAATCACAGCACCTATCGGAACTTCATCCGCAGCTAATGCTTTATCGGCTTCTACCAATGCTTG
The DNA here is from genome assembly GCA_046073825.1 of Bacteroidota bacterium. Classification (GTDB taxonomy): domain Bacteria; phylum Bacteroidota; class Bacteroidia; order AKYH767-A; family OLB10; genus CAINEC01. Next base: position 4,907 of record JBJTMY010000105.1, on the reverse strand, counting down.
ACGCATGAAGTATTCATCATCTAAAATCATTGGCTAAAAATATTAAAAATAGTAGGCAAGTAATAAACAATCTATATTGAAAAACTAATTTATTTCAGTTTGTTTTTTTGAATTTTAAGCCGCTATTCCTCTACTTTTGTCAGGATGGCAAAAAAGTTAATTCAGTTTTTAGATTTTGAATCGGAATATGATTTTCTAGTGCTAGGTATTTTTTGTGCCTATCGCGATTATAAAATCTGCTTTGAATTAAATAACGTGCTGGAATTGTCTTTTGAAATGCAAGATGATTTTGAATTGCAACTTGAAAAAAAGGGCTCAACAGGACAGTTTCCCATTTTTCTTGCAGAGAACGCAGATGAAGAACAGTATTTTGTAATTGGCAATAAAGGAAATAATGGATTGTTTATTCCTGAACTCCGACAAGTCGATTATTTCTTACTTATCAGAAATCAAACCCGCGACAATAGTACAAGTGAACTCATTGAAAAAATAAAATCTATTGAAATTGTAAGTAGTGTTATCGAAATATCACCCAAAGAATTAAAGTCGGGTGAACATTTTATGTATATCGAAAAAAAGGTGGAGAAACCTAAATATATTCATGATTAAAGAACCTAATAAAACTAAAATTGTAGCAACCATAGGCCCTGCCTGTATGGATCTTTTCACACTTGAACGCATGATATTGTCAGGTGTAAATATTTGTCGCTTGAATGGCTCGCATGGCGATCATGCCATGATGCAAAAAATCATCGACAATGTTCGCGCAATCAATAAAAAATTAAATTCGCACGTAGCTATTTTATTTGATCTCCAAGGACCAAAAATTAGAATTGGAGATATTCTGGAAGGTAGCTTTATGCTAAACAATGGTAGTGAATTAATTCTAACACCGCAACAGGTAGAAGGAAATCACGAGCAAGTTTTTATTAAATATCCTCAGTTTCATAAGGATGTGAAGGTGGGTGATTTTGTTTTGATTGATGACGGTAAAATCGAATTACGAATTGAAGAAATTCTAGCCGACGAACGTGTGCGTACTAAAGTAATTCACGGAGGAATATTGTCTTCACGTAAAGGCGTTAACCTTCCGAATACAGAAATTTCTCTTCCTAGCTTAACAGAAAAAGACAGAGCGGATTTATTATTTGCTTTGCAAAATGAAGTAGAATGGATAGGGCTTTCTTTCGTACGTAAGCCGCAAGATGTCATCGAATTAAAAGAAATTATTAAAGCGCATAAGAGTATTTCAAAAGTGGTTGCTAAAATTGAAAAGCCAACTGCTGTTGATTTTATCGATGAAATTATTGATGTGGCTGATGGTATTATGGTAGCTCGCGGAGACCTCGGAGTTGAAATGGCGATGGAAAAAGTACCTATGATTCAGAAGCTCATTGTAGAGAAGTCTAATCAGAAAGGAAAGCCCGTCATCATTGCAACGCAAATGATGGAAAGTATGATTTCTAATTATCGTCCTACGCGTGCTGAAGCAAATGATGTAGCCAACGCTGTTTATGATGGTGCCGATGCACTCATGCTGAGTGGTGAAACCTCCGTTGGAAATTTTCCGATAGAGACGGTTCAGGCCATGCAAAAAATTATTAGTGAAGTGGAAAAAAACGATTCTATCTACTTTAAATCTTCTCCATTAAACAAAAAATCGCCGAACTTTATTCCAGAATCGATTTGCTTAAATGCCTGTGAAATGGCGAGACATTCTGAGGCAAAAGCCATTATCGCGATGACGCACAGTGGCATGACCGCTTTTAAAATTTCGTCGCACCGACCTAAATGCCATATTTATATATTTACTGACAATCAATCTATATTGAACACACTAAGTTTACTATGGGGAGTACAAGGATTTTATTATGATAAATATGAAAGCACCGATAATACAGTACAGGAAATAAAAGATTATCTCAAAGAAAAAAATCTGATTGAAACTGGTGATTACATCATCAATGTAGCCAGCACTCCTCTTCATGCAAGAGCTACCGCAAACACCATTAAACTAACTTGTATCGATTAATATGAACATTGAATCATTAAAGAAAATTTGTGAAATACCTGGAGCGCCAGGCCATGAACATCGTATCCGCGATTACGTAATTGAAGAATTAAAAAAGTTAAATGTGGAAATTTCCATTGATAAAATGGGAAATGTAACTGCCCTCGTAAAAGGTAAAGAACCGAAGCGTGCAATGGCCGCTGCACACATGGATGAAATTGGATTTATCGTAACACACATCGATGATAAAGGATTTGTTCGCTTTAATACACTTGGTGGCTTTGACCCTAAAACATTAACTGCTCAGCGGGTAATTGTGCACGGCAAAAAAGACATCATCGGAGTAATGGGTTCTAAACCCATTCATATCATGACTCCCGAAGAGCGTACTAAAACAGCGCAACTTACCGACTACTTCATTGATCTTGGCTTACCGAAAGAAGAAGTAGAAAAACACATCAGCATTGGAGATGCGGTAACGCGTGAACGTGAGTTAATCGAAATGGGCAATTGCGTGAATTGTAAATCTATTGATAATCGTATCTCTGTTTTTATTTTATTAGAAACTCTAAAGAATTTAGACAATTCTATTCCTTACGATTTTTATGCAGCATTTACCGTACAGGAAGAAGTAGGAATTCGTGGAGCCTCGGTAGCTGCCCATCATATCGAACCTGATTTCGCTTTCGGATTAGATACTACTATTGCATTTGATACTCCTGGCGCTCGTCCGCACGAAATGGTAACAGAGCTAGGGAAAGGGGCTGCAATTAAAATCATGGATTCAAGTACTATTTGCGATACGCGTATGATTGCTTATCTAAAAAATACTGCCGACAAGCATTCTATCAAATGGCAACCAGAGATATTGCCTGCGGGCGGTACTGACACTGCTGCGTTACAACGCAACGGAAAAACAGGAGCTATTGCAGGAGCTATTTCTATTCCTACACGACATATTCATCAGGTAATTGAAATGGCTGATAAAACCGATATCCAAAACTGTATCGATTTGCTAACTAGAGCCGTTCAGGAACTCGATAAACACGATTGGGGTTTGGTTGGAAAGATTAATTAATTGGATGTTTTAAACATGATAAAGGGTTGGAGATTTTCAACCCTTTTTTTATCCACTTGAACGGATCGCTTCTACAGGATCTAAGCGCGAAGCCTGAAAGGCAGGAATTAATCCAGAAATCACACCGACTATAACGGATACGGATAGCCCCAATACAATATTGGCAAAGCTTAATGGCAAATTCAGTCCTGCATATTTTCCGGCAAGCGTTCCGAGGTAAACTAAAAACAAACCGATTAGTCCGCCTACTAAACATAAAAATACAGACTCCGCTAAAAATTGAAATAAGATAAAAAAGTTTTTTGCTCCCAACGATTTTTGAATTCCAATAATGGGTGTACGTTCTTTTACAGATACAAACATAATATTCGCTATACCAAAGCCACCAACCAAAATGCTAAAACTTCCTATTATCCAACCTGCTTTTGTAAGCATCGCAAACAAACTGTTTAGCTGATTAGAAATTAACTTCGTTTCATTCAAAGCAAAGTTATCTTCATCAGCAGGGCGCAGTCGACGAATCGCACGTAAGTTACCTCGTAGCTCATCTATCAATTGACTATTAGGAATTCCTGTCTTCCCTTTCACCATGATGCGCGGCTCCAAATTATCGCTGGTAATATCTAAAAATCGTCTTGCAAAATTCACAGGAACCATTACCATTTTATCTTTTGAATTTCCTAACATACTCTCCCCTTCTTTCACAAAAACACCGATCACAAAAAACTTTCTGCCTTTCACAATAATGCTTTTACCAACAGGGTCAGCACCTGGCAACAAGGTAGATGCTACGTCAGCACCAATAATAGCTACTGGAGATCCTGCGGTAGATTCATTCTCGGTAAAATAACGACCGTTTGATAAGTTTACCGCATACAATTTCTCATATTCATGCGAAACCATATTAACGGTAGCACTTTCAATTGCATTCTTTCCCGACTTAACCGTTACATCGTTAGCAGTTGCACTAAAGGCGAAGCTTTCTCCAAGTGCGCTTCGTTGTTTAAGCAGCTCCATCTCTTTGTAGTTAGCTGTAGGTCGTCCCCAATATTTCCACCACGGAAAATCTTTCCCAAATTCCCACGGCCATTTCTCCACAAACACCACATTACTTCCCATTTCATTTACACTGCTACGGATTTTATTCTCGAGACCATCAACAGCCGTAAATACCGCAATAATGGCAAAGATGCCAATGGTAACACCTAACAAAGAAAGAATAGTACGCAGCTTATTCACCACTAATGCATGAATAGCCATCAGTACACTTTCTCGTAAAAGACGCAGGTAAATTTTCATTGGGTCAAAGGTACAATAGTTTAAGGTGCGATTATAATCAAACATTCAAAAATGAAGAAAAATATAATTGTAATTAATTGGGGAAATAAATTAGATGTTTTGAATTGAAATACTATCGAAATTTTTTAAATTTAATTTTATAGATTTATTTGTAATTAATCCCCCTTGCATATTTTTATTATCACATTAAATTTCAAAACTAGTTTTCAATTACTTTTTGGAAAAACTTTCTTTAACCTATATGCTAATACGATTATCAATTATGACAGAAACTGCTATATAAAAACAGGTGGACAATAATCTACCACTTCTTACTTCCAAGCAACAAGATATAGTTCTTGAAATGATTAAATCATTGTTGAATCTTTACAAAGAAACTAAGCGTATCTCTCGTAAACAATACAACAAGGAAATTACAGATGCAGTTGCTCGAATAGAAAAAGGGGAACTCTGTTTCTCACAAAACTGCTATTAAAGAATTATTAAAGTGGTAAATTAAAAAAAGGCATCAATAAATTC
>JBJTMY010000104.1:0-4727 GCA_046073825.1 Bacteroidota bacterium | reverse complement strand
TCAGATTGCACGCTTCAATAAAATATCCATGACCTTGCAATCGCATTTCAACTATCCAATTATCCGACATATATTAAACTCCTCCGGCATTCTTCGTTTTCCAGAGGCGCAGTTTGAAATGGTACGATTAGGAATAGGATTGCATGGTATTGCAGCCACTGCTAATGAGCAGCGACAATTACAAATGGTAGCTACATTAAAAACAACCATCTCTCAATTAAAAACGGTAAGTGCAGGCGATACGATAGGATACAGCCGCAGAGGAGTGGCGCAGCGCGATATGCTTATAGCAACCGTGGGTATAGGTTACGCCGATGGATTAAGCAGGCGACTAGGAAACGGAGTAGGGAAGATGCTGGTCAACGGACAGCTTGCTCCGATTGTAGGAAGTATCTGCATGGACATGACCATGCTCGATGTAACGGGTATGGATGTCCGCGAAGGCATGGAAGTAATTGTTTTCGGACAAGAGAATTCAATCATAGAAATAGCCCAACAGTTAGGCACCATTCCTTACGAAGTCCTCACCGGAATTTCAGAGCGTGTAAAGCGGGTGTATTATCACGAATAGAATTTTTTGTTATACTTAGGTTGCATGTGGTCGCTGAGGCTCTCGAAGCGAACCATGTAATAGATCTTCGGCGCTTCGAGGGCCTCAGCGACCGAAGGGATATAGCGTTTATTCTCACAAATAGCTTTTGGTTAATTTTATTTCTTATGCCTTTAATAAAGCAATGAATAAATTATATAATACAGCGGCAAGTAAAATCTGACGTTTTTTTGGGCCTGTTAAAATGTTTTCTGAAAATTAATTTTAGGCATTTTGCTCGAAATGGACACTTGGCTATTGGTCTATTATACTAATATACAGTTATTTAAATGTAATATTTTAGAAAAAAGCCACCATTTTTTACAACCTTCAAAATAGGTAAAATTACCTATTGTATTTAGTTGTTTGCCGCTTTATATTTGAATACTAAAAATCTGTAACCTATGAAAAAATTAAAACAAGTATTAGTATTATTATGTATCTCAGTAATGAGTTACAATACAAATGCTCAATTTGTACCACCTGTCATACAAGATAGTAGTTACGGTGTAAATTCAGTTTATAGTAGAAAAACGGGATGTGATATTTATTATTTTAATGATTCTGTAATCTATCGAGCGAGTGTGTGGGAACAAGATTCTGTGGGGAAGGGATTTGGGTATGTTGTGGATTATAATGGAACGAGGTATAAAGGAACACTTCCATTTTACTGCACTGACCATGTATTAAATGCGGATGTTTGTTTGTTAAAGAATTCAAGCAATACAATTACAGCAGCAGTGGTGTACAATGAATATAACAAAAACAATTATTTCCTAGAATATTTCGAATGGAAGCCTTCTCTTCATGATTTTGTATCTGTTTATGTTGACACAATATTTTCGACATCAACGGGAACCACACTAAATATTGATGGCAATAGTTCTGTTGATGGTGAATTTGCGATTGTTTGGGATGATAACGATAGTATTATTTATTATGTGGTTGGTAGCATTGCTAATGGGGTTAATAATACAAAAGTACTCACCTACGGAATTTCACCTGATGTGAGTATGTATTTTGATGGAAGCAACGATGTTGTCCATGTTGTTTATATTGATACACTTAATTATGAATTGACAGTTGCAGATTATAATTATTCAGATTTATTATCAAATATAACAGGCCCACTTGCAATTCAAAGTGTTGCCCCGACTACAAATTTAAAATGGGCATTGCCAAGAATAGCCTCACCAGGACCTAATGCAGGAAGTATTAACGAATGGACTATTATTGCATTAGAATGCGATACATCCAACTGGTATGTTTTAGGGTTCAATAATAATTTGGGTACGAGAATTCCATATAATTATATGCCAGCCCCGAATAAGTTATATAAAGTTCCAAATTATGATTTGAGTGTTTGTTATTCGAATAATTATCCAACTGACGGAATTTATGTTGGTTGGGCATTTGAGTCCGATTCTTTAAACATTAATCTACCGCCAACTAATTTAGTGCAATTGGCTAATTATTCGATTGTCCTTCGATGCAGTAATACAGCGATTAAATTAGATACTGCGTATTGGCAAGTTTCTAGTTCAATAACAAATAATAATAATGACTTCTCTTCTTTTTTGTCGATTGCTTCAAGACATGGATCCGACGAATTATTCGCTACTTATCAGAATATGGTAATTGACAGTAATTACATATACGATATTAATTATAAAAGTATTGTTCCTATATCTTCAGCCACAAGCTTAAAAACAAGTAATATTTCGATGAATCCCAATAGGAAAATTATAGGAATAAGAGGATACGATACATCTGGCAAATTATTATTTGTAAAAACTTCCATTAATGAGGAAGAAATACAATTTAATATTCCTAATGAATGTTGTGAACAAATAATATTTATTAAATTTATATTTGATGATATGACATACATTACTAATAAATATTTTATCAACACTTCAAATACTTATTTCTTAAAATAATTAAACATGAAAAAAATTATATGTTCGTTATGGGTTTTAATTATAACCTCCAATTTCTCCATTGGTCAATCATTTTACCGAATAGATGATTATTGCTTTGGAACCACAAAAGCAGAAAATTTAGCTAAAGTGCTAAAAATTGGAAATAATTACTATTTGGCAGGTAATAGCTCTTGTCCAAAAGCTGAGTGGGATAAATCAGAAAACAATTGTGATACAATTTTTAGTCACAACAACTCTTGGACAATTTGCGTTGATAGTAATTTTAATAAAATTTGGGATAAGACATACGGTGGTCGCCTTAATACAAATATACTAGATGCTATTAACTATCGAAATGGAATTGTATTAAGTGGAAAAACAGAAAGCGATTCCTCTTGTTCTAATTTAAGTAACGGGAAAGGTTCTCCAACTAATCGTGATTATATTTTATATTTCCTAGATACAATGGGTAATAAAATTAATGAAATCAGATTAGGTTCATTTTCAATTGAAGAGGAGTGTAGAGTGATTGAGACAAGCGACAAAGGGTTATTAGTAGTTGGTTTGAGCGATGGAAGTGCTACTGGAGATAGAACTCAGAATAGTTGGGGAGGAACCGATTTTTGGGGTGTTAAACTAGACTCACTGGGTAACATACAATGGGACAAAGCTTGGGGTGGTAATGGAAATGAAGATTATTTGCAAGGAATTTTACCATTGAACAATGGTAGTTTCATGATATACGGCCAGACAGGCTCGGGCAATAGTGGTACTGTTTCGGGCAATTATTATGGTCTTGGTGATGCATGGGTTATTGTAATTGATAGTACTGGTTCTAGAATTTGGGATAAGTCCTATGGTGGAACAGCTCCTGAAAGTATATCTAAAGTAATTTTTCTAAATAATTATTTTTACATGTTAGGTGGTACATCATCTGACCCTACTAATGGAGGAAGTATTACACAACAAGGATATGGTTCTAGCGATATATGGTTAATGAAAACAGACATCAATGGGAATATTATTTGGGAAAAAAGGTATGGCGCATCATCGGGTGATGTCGGAGTTGATTTTATTATTAATAATAATGGTGAAATCTTTGTACTTGGTGAAATAAGTGCCTCAGGCAATGGTTGCTTTCCATCAACAAATTATGGATCAACAGATTTTGTTATAATGAGTATAGATTCAATGGGGGCTCTTATATCTTATAAAATATTAGGAACAAATCACCAAGATGGACCAATTGGTATGCTAGCAGTTAATGATAGCACAATGTTGCTTTACGGCAGTTCGTTGGTTGGAACTAGCGATGTGAAATTATGTGCAGGTCACTTTGCCCTGCCACCTGCAAGTAATGCTTTTAATACCGATTATTGGATTATTAAAATGGGCTATAGTACCACTACCACATCCCTTAATCAACTTCAAAATAATTTATCACTAACGGTAAGGCCTAACCCCGCAAAAGATCAAATAGCTATTAGTGGATTACCGCCTGCCAGCTATGTCCTCCAAACCTACAACATTGATGGCCGGTTAGTAATGAGCGATATGGTCACCTCCGATTTATTTCTACCACTTACCATTGAAACTTTACAAAGCGGTATGTATATTACAAATATCAAGAATGAAAAAATAAGTACAACTGTTCGTTGGGTGAAAGAGTAGATATAGATTGTAATACTAAAAATCTTTAACCTATGAAAAAATTAAAACAAGTATTAGTATTATTATGTATCTCGTTTATGAGTTACAATACAAATGCTCAATTTGTACCACCTGTCATACAAGATAGTAGTTACGGTGTTAGTCCTATTTATAGTCGTAATACAGGCTGTGACATAATGACTTTTAACGACAACACTTACCGTGTAAGTGTATGGGAACATGATACTTTAAAAAGAGGTATTGGTTGGGTAGTTGATTATAATGGAAATCATTTTGTTGGCACGCTCCCTTATACTTATTCAGATGGTATAATTGATCCAGATGTGTGTTTGCTTACAAAGTCTGATTCTACACTTCTTGCAGCAGTTGCGTATTATGATTCATTGAGTTCAAATTATTATTTAGAAATATTTGAATGGAAACCTAGTATCTTGTCTTTTTCATCAGTGTATGTGACAAGTTTTGCAAATGGAAATTTTGGAACCACATTAAATATTGATGGTAATAGCAAAATAGATGGTGAATTTACAATAGTTTGGGATGAC
>JBJTMY010000103.1:0-5648 GCA_046073825.1 Bacteroidota bacterium | reverse complement strand
AAGTGGGATATAGCATTCGTAATGTTGTACTACAAATGGAAATGCACCTGATGGTTTTTCTTCGGAAATTGTTATTGTGCTTAGATTGGAAAGTTTGATGATTGAACTTCCAAATACATCTAACGCTGCTGTATTACCGACCTTCGATATTATCAATTCTAATGATTCCTTTGGAGAAATTCCTTTACTCTGACGGAAGTTCCTGATTTCAGAAATGATGGATGATGCTACCGAAAAGTTGTTGATAATTGTTGCGTCGGTAGATTTAACTTCAGGCCACTGATTAACGATTAAATCTTCGCCTTCTTTTCTGTCTGCTATTAAGTGCCAGATTTCTTCTGATATGAACGGCATAAACGGATGTAGAATGCGAACGATGTTTTCGAAGAAACCAATGGTTGCAGCATAAGTTTTTGCATCAATAGGTGCTAAATATGCTGGTTTTATTAATTCAAGATACCATGCACAGAAGTCGTCCCATACTAACTTGTAAGTTGACATTAACGCATCAGACATTCTGTATTTATCGTAATGGTCATTAATTTCTGCTAAAGAAGCATTGAATTTGTTTTCAAACCAATCGATCGAAGTTTTGCAATAATCAGGTTGCGATATGGTGTTATCCACTTCCCAACCTTTCACAAGTCGAAATGCATTCCACAGCTTGTTCCAGAAATTTCTTCCTTGTTCACATAAAGATTCATCAAACAATAAATCATTGCCTGCGGGCGATGAAAGCAACATTCCTGCTCGTACACCATCGGCGCCAAATTTTTCAATTAAATCTAATGGATCAGGAGAGTTGCCTAATGACTTACTCATCTTTCTTCCCAGCTTGTCGCGAACAATTCCCGTTAGGTAAACATTTTCAAACGGTCGTTTACCACGATATTCGTATCCAGCCATGATCATACGTGCTACCCAGAAGAATAAGATTTCTGGTGCAGTAACTAAATCATTGGTAGGATAATAGTAATTGATATCTGCTCCATCAGGGTTTTTAAAACCATCAAACACTGATATTGGCCATAACCACGATGAGAACCAGGTGTCAAGCACATCTTCATCCTGACGGATATCCGAAACCGTTACAGTGGCATTTTTTTCTTTCAAAGCCGCCAAGGCCTCTTCTTGAGTTTTACAAACAACATAACTCCCCTTGTTATCATACCAAGCTGGAATTCGTTGTCCCCACCATAATTGACGTGAAATACACCAGTCGTGAACATTCTCCATCCAATGGCGGTAAGTATTAATGAACTTATCTGGAATCAATTTTACTTCATTGTCCATTACTGCATCCAACGCAGGTTTTGAAAATTCTTTCATCTTCACAAACCATTGCATACTCAACTTAGGTTCAATCACCGCATCTGTACGCTCGCTGTATCCAACTTTGTTTGTATAATCTTCAATTTTTACTACAGCCCCCATTGCATCAAGGTCTTTCACAATTTTCTTTCTAACAATGAATCGGTCTTCTCCAATATAAAATCCTGCAGCTTCACTCATAGTACCATTTGCCTGAATGGTATCGATGGTTGGTAAGCCGTGTTTAATGCCTAAATTATAATCGTTGATATCATGCGCCGGAGTTACTTTCAAACATCCAGTTCCGAACTCCATCAATATATAATCATCAAAAATAATGGGCACACGACGATTACACATTGGAATTACAGCAAACTTTCCTTTCAAATGCTTGTAACGTTCATCATCAGGATGCACGCAAACAGCTGTATCACCTAAAATGGTTTCTGGGCGGACAGTCGCAATCGTTATGAACTCACCTTTCTCAAATTTTGCTTGACGTTGTGATTCATCATCGTTGTTATATTCTTCATCAGCATCTACCAATGCATAACGAACATAACATAATTTTGATTGAACTTCTTTATAAATAACCTCTTCATCACTCACTGCAGTCAAACCGGCAGGATCCCAGTTTACCATTCGCGTACCTCGGTAGATATAACCCTTTTTGAATAAATCGATGAATACATCAATTACCGCTTCACTTAAATCATCCTCCATGGTAAAACGTGTGCGGTCCCAATCGCATGAAGCACCAAGTTTTTTTAATTGCTCTAGAATAATTCCACCATACTTCTCTTTCCATTCCCATGCATATTTTAAAAAATCTTCACGAGATAAATCAGCTTTATTGATTCCTTTTTCCTTTAGCATTGCAACCACTTTTGCTTCAGTGGCAATAGATGCATGATCAGTACCTGGTACCCAACATGCATTTTTGCCTAGCATACGTGCACGACGAATCAATACATCTTGAATTGTATTATTTAACATGTGTCCCATGTGCAATACGCCAGTTACGTTAGGCGGTGGAATCACGATGGTGTATGGCTCACGATGATCAGGAACAGAGCGAAAATATCCTTTCTCCATCCAGTAGTTATACCATTTCGATTCGGCTTCTTTGGGAATATAATTTTTAGCAATTTCCATAATAGTAAATTAATGTGCAAATATAGCAATTGTGGCCTAAGGAAAAGAAGGAAAGATTGGAGTATTCTATCTTTTATTCTATTTTTGAAGACTATGAAAATTAATCTTACTACACGTATTTTTATTGGTTTATTACTTGGGATCGTTGTCGGACAGACTTATCGTTACTATCATCCTGCTGTGGCAGATTGTGAAGGTTTTGCTACGAACATTCAAGTGTTAAGTGATATTTTCCTTCGACTAATAAAAATGATTATTGCACCTTTGGTTTTTTGTACGCTAGTGGTAGGTGTTGCAAAGGTGGGTGATTTTAAATCCGTAGGTAGAATTGGCTTAAAAACAATTTTATACTTTCAGTTTGCCACCTTATTAGCACTCGGACTCGGATTAATATTAGTTAATATTTTTGAACCGGGGCACATTATGCATTTGCCATTACCAGCGGATAGTGCACAGTCGGGAGTAGCACAAGTTGCTTTTAATCTGAAAGAATTTATTGGTCATGTTATACCGAAAAGTGTGATAGAGGCCATGGCGAATAATGAGATTTTACCGTTGGTAGTATTTTCATTATTTTTTGGAGTTGCTGCAGCTTCGATGGGTGATAAAGCAAAAAGCGTTGTTCATGCTTTGGATACGGTTTCACATATTATGTTTAAGGTGACTAACTACGTAATGTTATTTGCGCCATTTGGTGTATTTGGAGCGATTGCGGCTGTAGTCGCAAAACAAGGACTAGGCATTATTGGTGGGTATTTATATTTAATCGCATGCTTTTATGGGGGGTTATTGTTTTTTGCGTTTGTTATTTTATTTACGATATGCAAGTCGCTTAAAATTCCATTTTTTAAATTAGTGAGCTATGTGAAAGAACCCATCATTTTAGCTTTTAGTACAGCTTCGAGTGAGTCAGCTTTTCCAAAGACTGTTGAGTCATTAGAAAAGTTTGGTTGTAGCAATCGCATTATCAGTTTTGTATTGCCTTTGGGTTATTCATTTAATCTCGATGGATCCATCATGTACATGACCTTTGCAACTGTATTTATTGCTCAATCATACGGGATAGAGTTAAGTTTGCAACAAGAAATAACGATGATGTTGATGCTGCTCGTTACCAGTAAAGGAATGGCAGGAATTCCACGTGCATCCCTAGTCGTTATTGCAGGGATGCTTGGGGCATTTCATATACCAGAAGCTGGATTATTACTTCTATTAGGAATAGATCAAATTCTTGATATGGGACGTTCGGCAACCAATGTTATTGGTAATGCTGTAGCAACGGCAGTAGTTAGTAAATGGGAAGGCGAGTTAAAAGTTGAAAATTAATTCTTCCTTAAAAAAGTATTCTTGTCTGTCTTGATTTCTTTTTTGTCGCGTGATAATAATTGAAGAGCCGTATCTCCATAAATTTGAAAGTACATTCTTCCTCCATCGGTAAATTTCAAATCAATAATAGGGGCTACCTCATTCGAGTCCAATTTGTATTTTCCAGTTTGTTCAATAATACTATCTTGAACTTCCCCTGTTTTTTTTGATTCTGTGTAATGAAAACTGCTGTCTTGATGTAATGTTAAATACACATTAATTCCGTCGCAGCCTTTACAAGGTAAAATCCCAGCAAAGTTTTTATCGGGCGCAATTGAATCAATTTTAATAAGTGTAGTGTCGTTATTGATGGTATCGTAAACAACCACTACATTTTTAGAGTTTCTTTCGCATGAAATAATTGTCCACGCAACTAATGTAAATAACAATACTTTTTTCATTTTATAAACTTATAAACTGCAAGATAACTTTTTTTTAGATAAATCAATAAAAAAGCGAATGGAAAGATTAAAAAGTATAATACATACTAAAGCTTCCTGAAAGGTTAATAGGAGCATTAAGTCCTGTAGGGTCAAAAACCTTACAATTAAAATTCCCCTTTATTTGATGGTTAGTAGGAGAGTAAGAGGTAATATTTAAGGTTCCAGGTGTGGTATTGCTGCTTGTAAATGCAAATCCAAGTGCATTCGTGTATAAAATACTATTGGTTGATTCAGTTATTGAGTGAGTTCCTGAAGTATAATTGGCTAAATCGAAGGTGATTGTTGGGCCGTTGGTAGAAACTCCGTTTATTGTCATAGTGATAGCCTCATCTGCGAAAGCCGTTGTTGCACAATAATTGCCAATGTTGTCATTCCATTTTAAAAATCCGTTCGGTAAGGTGCAGACATCAATAACAGTTGCTGGAGGGGCTACCTCTTCTTTTTTACATCCAGCAATATGAATAAATATAAAAACGAATAATAGGAATTGAATTGTTTTGTTGATGGGTAATTTGTCAATCATATTTGTGTTTTTGTGAATTTCAAAATTATAAATTATCGGTTTTGTTTAATTTTAATTATTAAATTGGATAAATCATTTTTTCAGACTTGAATTTTATTACCAAATCACGAAGTAGCAGGGACCGCTCAGCAATCAAATCATCAAAAAACAAATCTAAAATCGTTAAGGCCTTCGATTCGCGAGGCTTCGCGATTGTTTCATCAAACAATAAAGTAGAATCCTTCGGATACAATTTATTACGAGTCTTCAAATCAACTTAAACGTTTGTAAATGCTTAATAATCGAATAATTATTTCCGGATGGTTAATTTTACTGCGGGGTGGGGCTGTCGTCCCCCCATGGTATTGAGTACTTTTTTTCTATTTCTTTTGCGAAGAATTATTTCATTAATTTGGGTTTTAAACTTTAATACATTCAAATCTTCAATCCCGATAAACATCGGGACAAATCTTCAAATTCTCGAACTTCTATCCCTCAATAAATAATCAGCAATAACCAATGCCGCCATCGATTCAACAATAGGCACTGCACGCGGTACCACACAAGGGTCATGGCGACCTTTGCCTGCTAACGCTATAGGATTACCGTTCTTGTCAACACTTTGTTGTTCTTGCATAATGGTAGATACAGGTTTGAAGGCAATTCGAAAATAAATAGTTTCTCCATTGCTAATTCCACCTTGTATTCCACCAGAGTTATTCGTTGCTGTTTTAATTCCGTCTTCAGTTTTAACAAATGCATCATTATGTTCACTTCCTTTTCGCAACGTACTTGAAAATCCATCACCTATTTCAAATCCTTTTACTGCGTTGATACTCATCATTGCTTTTGCTAGTGCTGCATGAAGTTTA
>JBJTMY010000102.1:0-2725 GCA_046073825.1 Bacteroidota bacterium | reverse complement strand
GTCACAATTACAAGGTATTGATCTGACACAACCCCGCGTTGTTTTGCCTGATGCTGTGGCGCAGGCGATGCGGACGCTCAATGAGCGCATTAGCATCTCACTACGGCAGGATGATTTTGCCAAAGGCTATACGAAAGCACGATCACTTGATGTTGCAACAGCTAAACAAACGGCAGATTTCTTATTGTACTCGTCATTGACGACAGTTGCTCGCCGTCCTCATAAAGATTTTTCATGGACAACCAATTGGCCGTCAGAACCATTAGTTGGCAATTATCCTACCGCAGCAACCTTCGAGTGGACTTGGATTTCATTGACGTTAATGTTGTTTGCCGTTGGCGTGGTATTGGTGATATTTCGGCTTTGGATTGAACCTAAAGCAGAAAATGAAACTTTTGAACCCACTTTGCTTGGATTTAAAACACCAACACCGAGCCAAAAAGCCCTGTGGAAATACTTTTTGGTGGTGGCAGCAGTCTTGCTGTTGCAGATTTTTGTGGGCGCCATTATGGGACATTACTATACGGATCGTGCCAGTTTTTACGGCATTGAAGTAGATAAATGGCTGCCTTTTGCCTTTTTGCGTAGTGTTCATGTGCAAGCCCCAATTATCTGGATTGGGGTGAGCTGGATTGGCGCTGGATTGTTTCTAGCACCTATGATTGGCAGAACAGAACCTAAAGGCCAGCGTTTTTTGGTCAACCTGATTTTCTGGGTATTGGTTGTTATCGTTGGTGGTGCACTCGTTGGTGATTATCTGGGCATCATGGGTGTGATTGATCAGCATTGGTTCTGGTTGGGTAATCAGGGGTTGTCCTATCTGGAGTTGGGACGTTTCTGGCAAATCCTGTTTTTTGTAGGTTTGATGGTTTGGTGTCTTGTTTTGTTGCGTGCATTCTGGCCGACGCTGGTGACACTATTCAAACAGGCTGGTGGCTCATTCTACGGTTGGTTCCGCATCGAACATTTATTGTGGATGAGTACTTTGAGTGTTGCTGTGTTGTATGCATTCGGCATGATTCCATTGGGTTCACCTAATCCTTCTTTTTCCATTACAGATTTTTGGCGTTGGTGGGTCGTGCATTTGTGGGTAGAGTTGGCCTTTGAACTCTTTACCGCATCAATTATGGGTTACTTCCTGATGGCATTGGGTTTGGTTTCTCGCCAAATGGTCGAGAGGGCGGTGCTGTTTGAATGGATTCTGATTTTAGTTGGCGGTGTGCTTGGAACAGGGCATCATTTGTATTGGGCTGGCGAACCAGATTTATGGGTTGGTGTGGGTAGCATGTTTTCTTTCCTCGAGGTGCTACCTCTGATTCTTCTTGTACTTGAAGCGATCGAACAACAACGTCACATTAAAAGCCAGCAGGATTTTTCATATCGACTGGCATATCTTTATATTCTAGGTTCTGCGTTCTGGAATTTTGTTGGTGCAGGAGTGTTTGGTGGAGGTACGCTCAATGCGCCATTAGTTAACTACTATGAGCATGGTACTTTCCTGACCTTAAATCATGCACACGCCTCGATGTTTGGAGCGTTTGGGTTATTGGCAATCGGGCTGCTCTACATGGTGCTTCGTTATTTGACAGGTCAGCGACCATGGAGTGATCGTGCAGGTGAGTGGGCGTTCTGGCTCTATAACATTGGGCTGGTGATGTGGACTTTCATGAACTTTTATCCAGTCGGATGGCCACAACTTGAGGCGGTGTATACACATGGTTATGCATATGCACGTAGTCAGGCATTCTACGACACCACAATTTATTGGCAATGGATGCGGATGCCTGGTGATATTGTTTTTGCGGTGGGTGCATTACTCATGGCATGGGACTTTATCATGAAGTTACTTGCTCAAAGGAAAGCCTAATTTAGCTCTTCAAACGATCAGAAATTTTGCATAGATTTCTGGTCGTTTTGCTTTATGGGTATATCGGAATGTCACGTTGCGTCATATTCCAATTTCTCATCCTCACGGTTGATACTCGTTTAAACATCATACTGACCAATAGAAAAATAATGATTTAGCGGCATGAATCCTCTATGCTTACGCATCTTTTTATCCATCGTATTCATAAGGCAGATTCATCGTGGCACTGAAAGCAACCATCTATAAAGCTGAACTGCAAATTGCTGATATGAATCGTCATTATTATGAGTCACATTCGTTGACGATTGCGCGTCATCCTTCTGAAACGGAAGAGCGTGTCATGGCGCGCGTTCTGATGTTTGGTTTGTATGCGACTGAGTCGTTGACCTTTACCAAGGGTTTGTTTGAGGTGGATGAACCTGATGTTTGGGATAAGGATTTAACCGATGCGATTCAGTTGTGGATCGATGTGGGGCAGCCTGATGAAACGCGAATCAAGAAAGCTTCAAATCGTTCTGAAAAAGTCGTTGTCCTCAGCTATAACTCCAGCACGGATGTTTGGTTTAAAGGCATTGAAAATAAAATCGCACGTTTAGATAACGTGACTGTTTTGCAGCTTTTACCTGAGCAAAGCGAAGCATTGACAGCATTGGTGAATCGTTCAGTTCGTTGGAGTTTTACAATTCAGGATGATGAGATTTTGGTGTCGTCGGATGATGGTTCGGTGGATGTGAAGTTGGTGGTGCTGAAAGCAGGAAATTAATCTGCTGTAATTATTTGATTAAATCTTAGAATATTCAGACTACTTCAAATACTTGAAGCAGTCTGAGGTAAAAACCAATTACTGAAAAAAATACC
>JBJTMY010000101.1:0-3703 GCA_046073825.1 Bacteroidota bacterium | reverse complement strand
AGCTTCCAATCATTTTGGAACTTCCATCACTGCACCACACTTACAGGTGCGTAAGGCTTCGTTCGAATAAAACTCTTCCATCAATCTCTTCAATTGCCCAACAATGTCTTCTAACGGAAATTCAGCTTCGTATAATTTGGTAGCACATGCCTCACAAAACCACATGCATTTGTCCATTTCTGTTTGTTTACGTACTCTTTCTATTACCAATCCAACAGTATTAGGTCCGCGTTGAGGCGAATGCGGAATGCGTGGAGGAAGCAAAAACATTTCTCCTTCTTTGATATTTACATCTACATGCTTTCCATCCTGAATGGTTTTAACGGTAATATCACCTTCTAACTGGTAAAATAATTCTTCTCCCTCTTCGAAATGATAATCTTTGCGGGAATTAGGTCCGCCCACCACCATTACGATAAAATCTTCGCTTAATTCATAAACCAATTTGTTTCCAACAGGGGGCTTTAATAAATGACGGTTTTCGTCGATCCATTTTTTTAAATTAATTGGGGTAGCGATTGCCATAGCGATTACTTTTGTAGAATTGAAAAGCAAAGTAACTTAATCGTAGTTAACAATCAAAGTTTCATTTGCAAAATCCTTAATTGATTTAATTCATGAATTTAAACCTTCAATCATATACTGCATTAGTATGCGGAAGTTCTCAGGGAATTGGACGTGCCGCAGCAACTGAATTAGCGCTGCTGGGAGCAAGGGTTGTACTTTTGGCTCGTAATGAAGAGGCCTTGAAAGTTACCTGTAATGAATTGCCTCGTCCTAATGGACAATCGCATCAGTATTTAGCTGCCGATTTTTCTCAACCTGCCCAAGTGGCAGAGGTGGTGAACGATTTTATTAAAGCTGGAAATCCTATTCATATCTTGGTGAATAATACGGGCGGTCCTCCAGGCGGACCAATTGTTCAAGCAACACCAGAGGCTTTTTTAAGTACATTTCATCAACATTTATTATGTAATCATTTGATAGCACAAGCGGTTCTTCCGGGAATGAAGGAGGCGAAGTATGGAAGAATTATCAATATTATATCTACCAGTGTGAAGCAGCCTTTAAAGGGCTTAGGCGTTTCTAATACGATTCGTGCTGCTGTTGCAAATTGGTCGAAAACACTTTCAGTGGAAGTAGCTCCTTTCGGAATCACTGTGAACAATGTTTTACCTGGCGCAACGGCTACTCAGCGATTATCGTCCATCATTGAAAACAAATCGCAAAAACAAAATCATTCGTTGGATGAAGTAGAACAGGAAATGTTGGCCGAAATACCTGCTGGTCGTTTTGGACAGCCAGAAGAGATTGCAGCGGCGATTGCATTTCTTGCCTCTCCGGCTGCAGCCTACATCAACGGTATCAATGTCCCGGTTGATGGCGGTAGAACGGGTTGTTTATAAACTATTATTCAGTAATCTTGTTAAGAATTCAATAAAAATAAAATGGAAAACGAATTTACCCCTCCAAAAAAGAAGAAGAAATTTTTACCGGTTATTTTAATCAGTATTATTTTAATCACCATTTTTTTCGGAATCAATAAATACAATTATGCACGCCATCATGTAGATACCGATGATGCGCAGATTGACGGAGATATTAGTCCGGTTTACAGCAGAGTTGCAGGCTATGTGAATGCTATAAACTTTGAAGATAATCAGCAGGTCAATAAAGGGGATACGTTAGTGGAGATTGATATTCGTGATTTGCAAATAAAAGAGGAGATGGCAGAGGCAGCCTTAGCGAGTGCCGATGCCAATTTAAAGGTGGCGCAAGCAGCTGTGGCAACTGCCCAAGGAAGTATCGCTGTTGCCAACGCTGGCATTGAAGCAGCTAATGTACGTGTTTGGAAAGCTAATCAGGACTTCAACCGTTTTTCGATGTTGATGAATCAAGATGCTACAACAAAACAAAAGTTTGATGCAGCAAAAGCAGAGAAAGATGGTTCGGAAGCTGGATTAAGTGCAGCAAAAAGTCAATTGATGATTGCTAATAAACAAGTAGCTGCAGCTCAAGAACAATTATTAGTAGCTGAGGCACAGATTAAAGCACGACAAGCGGATGTAAACTTTGCAAAGTTGCAAATTTCCTATTCGTATGTTGTTGCTCCGGCGTCCGGAACTGTTTCAAAGAAAAATGTACAGAACGGTCAGTTAATAAATGTTGGATCGCCCCTATGCGTCATCGTTAGTAGTAAGGAAAATTATGTCATTGCCAATTTCAAAGAAACGCAATTGGAAAAAATGAAAGAAGGGCAATCCGTAAAGATTATTGCTGATGCTTTTCCGGATACAGAATTTTCTGGCAAAGTGTACCGATTCTCTGCAGCAACAGGAGCTAAATTCAGTATTCTACCTCCAGATAATGCCACAGGAAATTTCGTGAAAGTAATTCAACGTGTGCCTGTAAAAATTAAAATCGACCAAAAAAATAATTCATCACAGTTACTACGACCAGGAATGAGTGTTCGTGTTTCGGTTGAGGTTGAATAAAAGCAAATGGCAGCAACTGGTTTTCAAAAGTGGATCATTACTTTAACGGTAATTCTGGCTTCATTGCTAGAATTGATCGATACTACCGTTGTGAATGTATCGCTCCCTCAGATTATGGGAAATCTAGGAGCTACATTAGAAGATGTGGGTTGGGTAATTACTGCTTATTCGATTGCTAATGTTGTTATTCTTCCAATGTCTGGTTGGCTTGCCAATCGATTCGGGCGACGTTCCTATTTTGCTTTCTCCATTGTGCTCTTTACTGTAGCTTCTTTCTTTTGTGGGAATGCCCATACTATTTGGGAGCTTGTTGTATTTCGTTTTTTACAAGGTATAGGTGGAGGTGCTTTACTTGGAACTGCACAAGCCATATTATTAGAAACCTGGCCGAAAGAGCAGCACGGTATGGCGCAGGCGTTATTTGGACTTGGAGTAGTGGTAGGTCCAACGGTAGGTCCAACTTTAGGTGGATATATTACCGATCACTGGACGTGGCCTTGGGTGTTTTTTATAAATCTGCCGATCGGAGTAATAGCACTATTACTAACGTTACAGTATATACGTGATGGCATACATAGCAATAAGCCAGGATCAGTTGATTGGCTTGGTATTATATTGCTTACCATTGCTGTTGGCTCTTTACAGTTTGTTTTGGAAAGAGGGGAGAGTGAAGACTGGTTTGAAACGACCTATATAACGGTACTGTCTATCCTCGCAGTTGTCTCCGGAATAATTTTTATTTGGCATGAGTTGCGAGTCGATGCTCCAGTAGTAAATCTTCGTATTCTTAAAAATCGTTCTCTGTTTTTAGGAATGTTTACCACTTTCGTATTAGGTTTCGGGTTGTATGGATCTGTATTCGTATTTCCTATTTTCTGTCAGAATTTATTAGGGTTCTCCGCTCAACAAACAGGTATGTTGTTAATCCCTGGCGGACTATCCACTATTTTTATGATGCCTATTGTTGGAAAAATGTTGCAACGGAAAGTATCTCCTCAGATTATGGCCACTTTCGGATTTAGTCTTTTCTTTTTGTTCACGTATACTATGTCGAATTCGAATCTGAATTCAGGAGAAAGTGATTTTTACTTGCCTTTAATTTTGAGAGGGATTGGAATGAGCTTTTTGTTTGTGCCGCTAACGATGCTGGCTTTGGGTTCATTAGCACCAAAAGATTTTCATCAGGGTACAGGTTTAAATAATATGAT
>JBJTMY010000100.1:0-4759 GCA_046073825.1 Bacteroidota bacterium | reverse complement strand
TTCAAACTCACGAACCGTAATGGTAAAATTAGTTGGGCGACCAATTTTCTTTTCGTCATCCGAAAACGACTTCTGTGTTTTGGCCATACAAACCGGAAGTTTGTCGAAACCTAATTCTTTAATCGACTTTAACTGTGATTTGGCAGTCGACGTATATTCAACACCGTTAGCGCCATAAATTTCGGTAGCAATTGTTTTGATTTTATCTTCAACCGATAAATTCCAATCGTATAAACGCTGGAAATTATTCTTACCTGATTCGATTTCACTTACTACTGCTTCTGCCAATGCCTTGGTGCCTTCACCTCCTTTCACGAAGCCTTGCGACACAACCGCTTTTACTCCGTGCTTCGCACATGCTTCAATCACGAAATCGATTTCTTCTTGCGTATCGCTCACGAAATTATTAATCGCAACAACAGGAGTAATTCCGAACTTCTTACAGTTCTCAATATGCTTCTCTAAATTTTCAAATCCTTTTTGAACGCGCTCTAAGCTCGCTGTGTTATACTCTTCTTTTTTCGCACCGCCATGATGACGAAGCGCACGAATGGTTGCTACTAACACAATGGTTTCTGGTTTTAAATTTCCATAACCACATTTAATATCCATGAATTTTTCTGCTCCTAAATCAGCTCCGAAACCGGCTTCCGTTACTACGTAGTCGCCTAACGTTAGTCCCATCTTTGTGGCTATAATCGTATTTGTTCCTTGTGCAATATTCGCAAAGGGTCCGCCATGTAAAATGGCAGGATTCCCTTCTAACGTTTGTACCAAATTAGGTTTGATGGCATCCTTTAATAAAATGGCCATTGCTCCTTGTGCGTTTAACTCGCGTGCAAACACAGGACGCTTATCAAAAGTATATCCAATAAAAATAGAACCTAGTCGGTTTTTCAAATCTTCAAAATCCTTCGACATACAAAGAATCGCCATGATCTCCGAAGCGGCTGTGATATTAAATCCATCTTCACGCGGAATTCCATTGGCTGTTCCGCCGATACAAATAACTATATGTCGCAGCGCACGATCATTCATATCCATCACACGCTTCCATACTACAGTACGCGGATCAATATTTAACGAGCGTGTTTTACTTTGAATATTATTATCAATTATCGCTGCTAATAAATTATTTGCTTTTTCAATCGCAGAAAAATCACCTGTGAAATGCAGATTGATGTCTTCCATCGGAATCACCTGTGAATATCCTCCACCTGCTGCTCCGCCTTTAATTCCGAAAACAGGTCCGAGTGAAGGCTCACGTAATACCACAATCGATTTCTTTCCAATCTTGTTAAGACCTTCGTTTAATCCGATAGAAACGGTGGTCTTACCTTCTCCTGCAGGAGTGGGATTAATAGCAGAGACTAAAATCAATTTGCTCTTTTTTACTTTCTCTTCATCAATCAGATGCAAAGGAAGCTTTGCTTTATACTTACCATAAAATTCCAGCTCATCGGCATCGACACCAATTTTAGCTGCAATATTTTTTATGTGTTGGATATTTGCGCTTTGCGCGATTTCTAAATCAGAGGGGAAATTAGCCACAAGGTTTCTTTTTTGTTGCTCAAATGTATTAAATAAATTTCAAGATTATGAGAGGTCTGCTCGTGCCATTGTGGACAGTTTTTCCATAGACGATACAGTTATAATGCAAAGGTCAAATTCAATGACTAATGAAATTTCTTGTGTCTGGTTTGGGGCTAAACATAACGTTTTGGCGCTTGGCGAAGAAGCGGATTTCGGAGCAAAAAACTGTAAATACACCACAAAAGTTGATGCGAGGTAGAATGTTCAGTTAACCACGTCACCCGCCATTGAGCCAAACGCCTGTTAGTGGTTCGGGCTTCAATTTGTTTTGAATTCGCCCTACCATTGTTTACATAACTATATTGTAGGAGTTCGTAACTCATTATTTTTATTCGTTAGTTTTTATTCGTGTAGTCATCCGCTTAAAGTCGGTTTCGTTGTAAGAAATTTTTTCGGCTATGTCGTCAGGTGTCATTCCATAATTGTTTGGATGAAGTGATTTAGTTAAAAAATAGACACCAACATTTTCCAAATTATTTGTTCCTGCAACATTTAAATCCCCTTTGGACTTGGAAATATTTGTTAGCGAAACAACAACAATA
Source organism: Bacteroidota bacterium (assembly GCA_046073825.1). GTDB lineage: Bacteria > Bacteroidota > Bacteroidia > AKYH767-A > OLB10 > CAINEC01. Next base: position 2,624 of record JBJTMY010000100.1, on the reverse strand, counting down.
TTGAAAGTCATATCGTTTGAAAAAGCTAAGGTTTGTTGCGCTTTATTTTGTCCGTCTTTGAGTTTAGCTGTTTGATTTCTTGCTCCTTTAACAAGTTCAATCTTGTCCTTGCAAAATTGAACAAAAGAGTCTCTTTTCCAGCCTAAATCTGTTTTTAAGTCCCAAACTTGTTGAATTTTATTGTCTTTAATAATCGCAACGTCCGCATAAATAGTTTTTGACTTGCCGTTTAATTTAAAAGAAATTGGTTGGTCAATATAAATTTTTGTGTCGTCCGAAACCATTGTGGAAATGTATAAAGCAAAGAAGTCTTCTACTTGACTTGATATTGAGTGACTTTTTCCCCGTCTAATGTTGTTCGCGGGGAAAGTTGTTTGTCGCGCTTTCACATAAAGTTCTGCGATACCTTTTATAAATTCTTTATTTGTCATTATAGTTTTTCGTCAGTTTGTTTATTGCACAAATGTTTTGGTTTTGCAGTGTCGTCATAGCCTGACCACTAACTTACTTATACACGCTATAAACCTTCCCTCTATTTCCATATTTGGGTGTATAAGCGCAGGCTTATTTCGTATCTACTAAAGTAATATAAATATTTATAAATCCTTAACTCGTATTAGCAATCTCAAGATTTCGATAAATCATCACGCCCCATTGTAGATAATTTTTCCATAGACGATACCGTTATACTGCAAAAGCCAAATTCAATATCTACTCTTCCTGTTATCCAATAAATTCCGCGTCCACGAAAGGGATATTTTTTAAGCACGACCGGAAAATGAGTAGTATCTACAAAAGCACCTTCTTCGTCTATAAAACAACCAAACGACATTGCCTCGCCCTTGCCTGTACGCGTAGGTTTAATCGTTACCAAATAGCCAAGCATACAAACCGATTTTCCAACATACATCGACATTTCACTTACACTGATTTTTGGATAGTTTGTTTTGGGGGATGTCTCTTTTAATAATCGAAAGGGTGAATAAACAGGAAAGCCTATCAACTCTATTTCATCTAATGCATCTTCTAAATCGTGATGATGCAACGCTGGTAATTGATAGTTCGGTAACTCTTGCTGAAATAATTCTTGTCGCACCAATGTTTTTTTTCCTTGCTCCATATTCAAATGAATATCCCACAACAATTGTTTCTTGCTTCTTCCAGTAAATCGAAACGCTCCAATACGAATCAAGCAGCGTAACTGCTCTAACTCAATACTGATTCTATTCATAAAATCATGCAAAGAAGTAAACGGTCCGTTCTTTATTCGCTCGGGTTCAATCGCTATTGCAACATCGTATTCTAATCCTGCAAGATGAATAAATCCCAAGGTAATCACATCGCCTTCTATACTCGTTAAATAGGTTCCACGATTCACGCAAGGTAAATCAATGTGTGCACCCGACATACGCGCTTCATGCACGTAAAATTCTGTTCGGTAAAAGCCACCAAAATTATTTATCACGCCTACCATAAACTCTAACGGATGATAGGCCTTCAAATACAAACTCTGATAACTCTCTACTGCATACGATGCCGAATGTCCCTTCGAAAAAGAATAACCCGCAAAGCTTTCTATCTGTCGCCATACTTCGCTCGTAATGGTTTCGCTGTATCCTCGTTCGTTACAGTTATCGAAAAAACGATTTTTAATTTTTAAGAACTCTTCCCTCGAACGAAACTTCCCACTCATGCCCCTTCGCAATACATCCGCCTCTGATAAATCAAGTCCTGCAAAATGATGCGCCACTTTGATCACATCTTCCTGATACACCATCACACCATAGGTTTCTTCCATCAGCTCTTTCATAACGGGGTGGATATACGTTCTTTTCTCCGGATGGTGTGTTCGCAAAATATATTCACGCATCATGCCGCTGCTCGCTACACCAGGACGAATAATAGAACTCGCCGCCACGAGTTGTATGTACTGATCGACATTCAATTTTTTTAGTAACATGCGCATCGCAGGACTCTCCACATAAAAACAACCAATGCATCTTCCTTCGCGAATTAATTTTTTAATGGCCTCGTCTTTTTTAAACTCCTCCACCCGTCGAATGTCAATTGTGATTCCTTTATTCTTCTTCACCAATTCAATCGTGTCTTTAATATGTCCTAAGCCACGCTGACTTAAAATATCATACTTGTACAAACCCACATCTTCTGCTTCGAGCATACTAAATTGCGTTACTGGAAAACCCTTAGGTGGATAGTTCAATGCTGTATATGCATAAATTGGTTTCTCGGAAATAATAATTCCTCCTGCATGCACGCTCAGGTGATGAGGAAAATCTTTTAGCAGTGCACCATACTTAATAATCAGTTTTCCATACTCACCTGCTGTTGAATAATCTCCAGTATTTTGAAGCGCATCAATTTCTACCTTGGGCAAACCAAATACTTTTCCTAATTCACGTATCACCGCATCGCGCTGAAAGGTAGTGTAGGTTCCCATAAGTGTTACGTGATTTGCACCATGGCGATTAAAAATATAATTCGTGATTTCATCTCTGTCTTTCCACGAAAAATCTAAATCAAAGTCGGGAGGATTTTGCCGATACGGATTTATAAATCGCTCGAAATATAAATCTAAATCATCAGGATCTACGTCAGTAATGTTT
>JBJTMY010000099.1:0-3523 GCA_046073825.1 Bacteroidota bacterium | reverse complement strand
GTTTCCGACCTGCATTTAAAAATGCTACCTTTTGGAGTAATGAACGCCATTGGGAATGGGCTACCAAACCAAATGCAAGAGAGAAAGCATCTTTCCTGAAAGAAAATATATTACCCATTCAAGAATCAGGGCAATTAAAGTTTATTAATGACGGAGATAATTTTTCAGCGGGTTTCGACATACAATGCATGAATGGACATACGGATGCAATGATGCTACCTTGCATACAATATAAAGGAAGAACAATTGTATTTATGGCAGACCTACTTCCATCGACAGCACATTTACCTATTCCATATGTGATGGGATATGATACGCGTCCGCTACTAACGCTAGATGAAAAATCAAAATTTTTGAATGAAGCAGTAGCTAATGATTATGTTTTATATTTCGAGCATGATGCAGTGAATGAGTGCTGTACTTTAAAAAATACAGAGAAAGGAGTTCGCGTGAATAAAACTTTCAAATTGAGTGAACTTTAAAGATTGAACAATTGAAAAAATATTAATCACTAACAGTAAGGCATATCCGAATAAAAACAAAATCAAAGTGCCATAACGCTTTGTCGAAAGCCAATCGACGATACTTAATAAAACACAATACAACAGAATGCACTCTATTGTTGAGCTATAGATATTATTGGTTACTGCACCTTTAATGCTAGTTAATGATTTTAAAAAATTGTCCATAAAACAAATAATCTTTTCGTTACAATAAGAAATTACACTTAATACGATTGTCCACTTTTGAAAAACAACCTGAGCAATTGATAAATAGATTGCCAAGGTGCTTAAAGGAATCACCACCCAATTTGCAAGAATAAAATAATTAGGAAATTTTCCGAAAAGTAAAAGACTAATAGGAAGCGTCATGATTTGTGCTGCAATGGATACAGAAGTAAACTCCCATATTTTATATCCAACCATATTTTTTATTTTCCAAAGCGATATGATTTTAGGTTGTAAATAGACGATTCCGTAAACAGCCAAATACGACAATAAAAAACCTTTATCGGTTAAATAAAAAGGATTGTAAAGTAATAATACAAACATTGAAAGGACAAGAGAATTATAAATCGGACTATTTCCATTGATCCATTTTCCAATAATAATTACTGTTAGCATAGTAGCGGCACGCAAGACAGATGCGGACGATCCTGATAAAACACTATACATCCAAATAAAAACCAGCATTAAAATAAAATAGATAACGCGTAAATATTTGTTTCGCTCCATTCGACCAAACAAGGTCACTAATAACAAATAAATTACTCCTACATGCATACCAGATACTGAGAGCACATGTATTGTCCCGGAGTCGGTGTATGCTTGATAAACAGATTTCGGAATAGCATCATCATCGCCAATTAGTAATGCAGAAGCAACCGCTATTGCTTCTTGACTATGCAATGAGTTTTTCAAAACCACACCACACTTTTCGCGATAATGATAGGCCAGTGAAACAAAGTAATTTCCATGGTGATGATTAAGTAATTGCCATTCGTTTGTTTTAATATACGCCTGATGATAAACCTGCTTGTTTGCCAGATACTGTCGATAATCGAAATTGGAATACGGGATATTTTCAATCGACTTACAATTCATAGCTAGCATTAACTCATCTCCATATTTAATTTTTATTGATGTATTATCTTTTTTAATATAAAGAAGTACTTGGCCTGATGACTTGTTGTTTCCTACCCTAACAACCTTTGCAAATAACTTTACAGATTTTGATTTTACTTCAGGAATTGAATTAACGATTATAGTAGTAGAACCATTAGGTAATACCTCGAAATAATCAGTAAAATAATTTTCTCGACTCAGATATACATGGGAATATCCAAGAACAACAAAGACAAAGTAAAATACAATCTGATGATTTATTCTTTTAAACAAACTATGATAAAGCAGAATGCAAACTAACATTAGTCCACCACTTAGTAAGAAAAATTTTACCAAGGGAAATTCACATAAATTAAAAACAATTCCAATTACAAAAGGAATAAGAATCCTAAGTATGGGAACCGCTTTAAACAATGGCCAGTTATGTGCATGCTTATAATTCACAGATGCAAAACTATAATTAGAAAAATTAGATATCCGATTTTAAGTATTTACAAACGACTAATTTAATGGGATAATATGCTAATGGGATAATCACTGTTGTCCGGTAAAAATTCGTCAATAGAATTCTATATCTAATATTCAATTGGTTAGATAATGATTAAATAGTTTTTTAAAATGGAGCCCCTATGTTTTTCAAGTAAATAATTTTAGTTGATTATCTGTTAGTGATTCTCGGTAGTTGATCAATGCTTTTTCTGGATTATTTAAAAAACGTATTACATGAATGTAATTCATAAGATGTAATCTGATCATAGCGCTTAAATTGGCAAACGACCATCTCTTTTTAGTTTTATTACTAATGATTTTTAGAAGCAAATCGGTAATCAATGAACACCATATTTGTATTTTGATTGCATTTTCACTTTCGCCTAAAAAATACCTTAAAGGATAGTTTTGTTTTAATCTCTTAAAGAGCAATTCGATTTGCCACCTTCGCTTGTAAATAGCAGCAATAGTTGATGCTTTAAACTTTGTATTGTTAGTTATAAAGCTAAATGTTTTCCCAGATGCTTGATCATAGTAGGTTATTTTTCTAACGATGATTTTAGGAGTTGGATTGTTGCTTGGTCGACCTAATCTTATTTGTTCATCAGCAATAACACCTGTTATCTTTTCTTCATCATCAACTTTGTTCGATGCAATAGGCTCTTGCCAGGCAGTTTCGATCATTCTAGTTACCCAAGTTATTTTTTGTTTCTCCCATTCTAAAAACTGAATATAACTATTGTATCCTTTATCAAATACTACGATTGCTCCTTTGGGTAACTTGATTTTATTTAAAATTTCTTTATCGTTTTTTGTAGCATGAGTTATTAGTGTAAAGCAAGGTACATCTTGGTCAGCCTTCACCAACATATGCGCTTTAGCTCCGCCTTTCTTTCTTCCATCAACAGCGCGTGTCCCCATTCCTTTCATTACTTCTGTAAACAAACTAATGGTAGTAGAATCAATCAAAAAAAGTCGCTTTTCTATAGAGCCACGCATTGGGCTGTCCGGTAAAACTCCAAAATGGTAGCGATATAAAGCATGATATAAATCGGCAAAAAACTGCTCTGGTCGTTTACTATTTGCTTCTGACAATGTACTGCGTTTTGGCACATACTTTAATCCTAGATGCAAGAGCTTATGATGACATGCCATTAATCCTGTAGTTACTTCTCGAATAGAACTACATCGCTCAAAACAGCCGTACAGCATAGCCACTAAATGATCGTAGCTTTTGAAACGCTTATAATAGCGGTCAGAGCCGTTTTTCTTGACATTATCAGAAATTATTGCTGATGGAATTAATTTTAATAGCTGACTAAAGATCGGCTGTCCGGTAAAAAAAGTATTTTTGCTCATGGTTAGTTTGTGTGCAAAATAAATTTAACCAAAAAAAGAGGAGGTCTTTA
>JBJTMY010000098.1:0-12789 GCA_046073825.1 Bacteroidota bacterium | reverse complement strand
ACTGTAAAAAACGATACCCATGCATAAGATCAAACTAATAATTGCGAGAGAATACTTGACCAGGGTTAAGAAAAAATCCTTCATTATAATGACACTTGTAGGCCCTCTCCTACTCGCTGCTGTAACACTCATGCCTGCATTAATTCAAAAGTTTTCAGAAAAGGAGTCATATAAAGTTGTAATAATTGATGAGGCCCCGAAGATTTTCACGACACAATTGCAAAATACTAAGGAATTAATTTTCGTGAACGATACGCTATCCTTTAAAGATGCTAAAAAGAATTTTGCTAATTATAATGCGGATGCCTTATTATATGTACCGGCTGATTATTTAAAAAACGCCCATCTCATCACCATGGTTTCAGACAAACAGCTTGGCATAGATATTAAATCTGCCATCGAAGAGGTGATTAATAAAGAAATTGAATCTACAAAAATCAAAAGTTTGGGTTTAACCCAAGCGCAAATCGAATCCGTTGCGACAAATATTTCTATTAAAACGCAAACTTTAAGTGGAAAGGATAATGATTCCGAATTAACGACTGCTGTCGGTTTAATTGCTGGTGGATTAATTTACTTTTTCATTTTCTTTTATGGGACTCAAGTAATGAGAGGTGTAATTGAAGAAAAAACCAACCGAATTATTGAAGTATTAATTAGCTCTGTAAAACCGTTCGAGTTAATGCTAGGTAAGATAGTAGGGATAGCACTTGTAGGGTTAACACAATTTGTGCTTTGGGTGGTCCTATCCATCTCCATCACCGCCTTTGTTTCTAATATAATTGATAGCAAACATTATGATTCGAAGAAAATTGAACAGCAAGTTCAGACACCTAGCTCAACAATGCAAGAATTAAAAATGACGGAGCAAATTCAAAACAGCCTTTCTTCTGTCAACTTCTCATTGGTCATACCTTGTTTTATATTTTACTTTTTGGGTGGGTATTTGTTTTACAGTGCATTGTTTGCCGCGGTTGGTTCTGCAGTAGATAATGAGACGGATACACAGCAATTTATTTTCCCAATTACAATTCCTTTGATATTTGCATTTATTGTAGCACAAAGTGTTATTGCAAACCCTCATAGCCCCTTGGCTTATTGGTGCTCGTTTATACCTTTTACCTCGCCTGTTGTGATGATGGTAAGAATAGCTTTTGGCGTTTCCTGGTATGAATTACTCATTTCTATGAGTTTACTAGTAGCTGGATTTATCTTTACTACCTATTTGGCAGGAAGAATTTATCGAATTGGCATATTAATGTATGGCAAAAAACCAACTTATCAGGAAATAAGAAAATGGATCTTTTATAAAGACTGATGAAAAAGAAAATTGCCGTAGTTGATTGCGGTACCAATACCTTTAACTTACTCATCACTGGCCTATCTAATAAGAAATTGACTATTTCTGCGAAGAAAAAGCGTGTTGTAAAACTTGCAGAAGATACAGGGACTCCGCTGATAATAAGTGAGAAGGCGACAAGTCGCGCGATTTTAGCACTTGCTAATTTTAAGAAGGAAATCAAAAAGTCTGCAATTAATCCATTATCGATCTATTGTGTAGGGACTTCTGCGATTCGAGATGCAGCGAACAAAGATGAATTTATTCAAATAATAAAAAGAGAGACAGGCCTTATTATTCATCCCATTGATGGTCTAAAAGAAGCCGATTACATATTTGAAGGAATCCTTAATGAAGGGATTTTCAAAGACGAATGTGTTTTGATTATGGATATTGGGGGTGGAAGTGTTGAGTTTATCGTTTCGAAGAATCAAAAAATTATTTGGAAGGATAGTTTTAAATTAGGTGCTGCAAGAATTTTAAATACGGTCAATCCTGATTTTCCATTTTCTACCCATCAAAAAACGATTATCAATCATTTATTCAAAACACAATTAAAGAGCTTATTGACTGCTATCGAAAAATTTAACCCTTGCATATTAATAGGCTCCAGTGGCTCTTTTGATAGTTTAATTGCTATAAGAAATAAAAATGTTTTTCTTTCCTCAAAACACAAGGTAACTAACCAATTAACTGTTCATGATTTTCAAATAATTTATGACGAACTTGTGAAAAAAGATTATTCCTCATTGCTTAAAACACCTGGATTATTAAGAATGCGAGCGAAAATGATTGTTCCGTCAATTATGCTTATTAAATTTGTTCTTCAAAAAATGAACAATCCTACTCTATTAGTATCAAAATACTCCTTAAAGGAAGGACTTGCGTTTTCAATTCTTAATAAAAAATAAAATGGCCAAAATTTTAATTATCGATGATGAAAGAAGTATTCGTAATAGTTTGCGAGAGATATTGGAATATGAAGGATATGAAGTAAAGGATGCGAGTGATGGAGCCGAAGGATTTAAAATTGCCTCTGAAGAAAAATTCGATATCATTTTATCAGATATAAAAATGCCTAAAATGGACGGCATTGAGCTTTTAGAAAAATTAAAAGACGCTGGAGTAGATAGTCAGATTATTATGATTTCTGGACATGGCACGATTGAAACAGCAGTAGAGGCGATTAGGAATGGTGCATTTGATTTTATTGCCAAGCCACTTGACTTAAATCGAGTATTGATTACATTAAAAAATGCTTTGACCAATTCTACTTTAGTTAAAGAAACAACTATTTTAAAGAAGAAAGTTTTAAGAAGTAATGAAATCATTGGTGAATCTGAAGCCATAAACTTGATTAAATCCTTAATTGAAAAGGTAGCACCAACCGATGCGCGCGTATTAATTACTGGTGAAAATGGAACAGGAAAAGAACTCGTAGCTAGGATGATTCATGATTTGAGTCCAAGAAATATAAAACCAATAGTTGAGGTCAACTGTGCTGCCATCCCATCAGAATTGATTGAAAGTGAATTATTCGGGCATGAAAAGGGCGCATTTACCTCTGCTATCAAGCAACGAATAGGCAAATTTGAACAAGCACATGAGGGTACCTTATTTTTGGATGAAATCGGAGATATGAGTCCATCGACTCAAGCAAAAGTATTACGTGCACTTCAAGAAAATAAAATCACTCGCGTGGGTGGAGAAAAAGAAATTTCGGTAAATGTGCGAGTGATTGCGGCAACCAATAAAAATTTAAAAGACGAAATTGAGAAAGGTAATTTTCGTGAAGATTTATACCACCGGTTAAGTGTTATCCTTATTAAAGTTCCAACTTTAAACGAACGTTCGACGGATATTCCACTTATTGCCAACCATTTTATGAAAGCCATTTGCACTGAGCATCGTATTCAGGTAAAAACTTTTTCGAAAGATGCGTTAAATGCACTGAAAGGAATTCAATGGACAGGAAATATTCGAGAATTGCGAAATGTTGTGGAGCGCTTAATTATTTTATGTGGAAATGAAATAACTGAACAAGATGTTAAACTTTTTGCATCAAAATAAATTATTCTTTTTTCTTACAGCAAGCATTTAATCTTTCGTATGCCTTTGTATCTGCGTGCAGCGAATCGGCATCGTATCCAAGTTTGGTAATCGCCACTTGAATATTTTTTATTGATGTTTTTGCTTGATCGAATTTCACACTGACTACCTGTGATTCAATATCGAAGGTCACTTTTTTCACTCCCTTTTCGAATCTTAGATTTTTTTCAAGGGTCTCTTTACAGTGTTCACATTGTCCACTGGTTTTAATTTTAGCTTCAATAACTTGTGCTTGAAGTCCTATGTTTAGCAGCATTAAAAAGGAGAACACTTTAAAAACTTTATTCATTTCCTTCATTTTTAATTAATTAATAATTTATTTTCATTCGAAATCCGGCATACACTTTTGCCCCCATAACGGGGCCATATATCCGTGTTGCATCAAACTCACTGCTAAACGGATTATTGGCTGCCATTATTGGATTTTTTTGCATCACATTCAACAAATTTTCTCCTCCTACATACAATTCCCATTTTCTAAACTGCTTAGTTATTTGAGCTTGAAGCAGATAAATATCGGGTGACTTTTCAGGACTCACTTCATTTGTAATTACTCCTGCTGGTGAAGGTAGTGTTTTTGCGCTTTCCCATTGGAGAGTAGCATCCAACTTCCATATTGCATTATCAGTAGTATAGCCCATGTTGGCTAAAATTTTAATAGGTGCGACTAATGGTTTTTGAACTGAAGTAATTCTTAAGTAATCACTTTTCACTTCATCATATTTACCAGCAATTTTAAAATCGATATGATTATCGAACACAGTGTAATATGTTAATTGAGCACTCAGCGCGGTAGATTTGCCATGTAAATTATAGTAATAGATTACACTATTGGACGAATATTGGTCGATAATTAATTGATTGACGAAGTAAGTATAAAAAACATCCGCAGAAAGTGTTGAATGTCCGCCAGAAAATTCATTTTTCAAGGTATAGTTAAATCCACCATTCCAGGCATTTTCCATTTTTAAACTTTCAAATAAGGCCAAAGACTTACCATTCAACATAACACTTAAATTATCGGTGAGGTAATTTGGAACCCTTCTACCCTCTCCTATTGAAAATCGAAGTGTTGACAAATGAGTTAGATTATATCGGATATTTAACCGCGGTGTAGTAAAACTTCCAAATAAAGAATGGTGGTCGGCTCTTACTCCCGCAATAAGGCCTAATTTTTCGGACAATGATTCATAGGTATATTCGAAGTACGCTCCAGGGGTTAATTCATTACGATTATCTGCGACACCATTTAATTGTTGAGCCCAAGCATCTAATTTTAGATCAGCACCCAACTTATATTTGTGTTGTGTAACTCCAATGATATTTATGTAACTCCAATTAAAATAACCAGCATACTGATTTGCATTATAAAAACGCTTTCCGAAATAAGATTCATGGTTATGAAATGTATTACTTATCTGAATACCGATTGACTTCCATGGTTTTTCGGGAAACATCCATCCGGATTTTAGAATTGCTTCGAGTCGGTTTGTTTTAACTTGAAAACCATAGTGATCAAATGTTAGCAAATCAGTTTCAGGATTAAAATCGGCTTGACCTCCATTCCTAACTTCACTCAACGCTTTCAAAATTAATTGACCTTCAAACTTATTCCCTTCTCGAAAATCGAAGTGGTTATATAAATTAAACAATTGAAGCTTAGGTTGATCAATGAATCCATCCTTATTTCGGTCGGGTTCTGACAAGCGCACACTAGAATGCGCCATTACTAAGTACTTCCATTTCTTCGACAAAGGTATATCCGCAATTACATTTGCTTCATTACGCCCTTCCGTATCAGTAAAATAATTTAAGAATAACGATTTTTTGTTGGATGGCTTCTTAAATGACAAATTAATCTGTCCTGTAATGGCTTCGTACCCATTAGCAACGGAACCAGCCCCTTTTGAAATCTGAATGGACTCTAACCAAGGACCGGGAACATAATTTAACCCAAAAGGAACTGCCAAGCCACGCAAAGTAGGAACGGCATCTCCTAGCATTTGCGTATATAATCCCGAAAGACCAAGAAGTTGAATTTCTTTGACCCCAGTTACCGCATCACCATAACTTACGTCAACTGACGGGTTTGTTTCAAAACTTTCTGAGAGATTACAACAAGCAGCTTTTAACAATTCTCCTTCATTAAGAACCTCGATACCTCTAGTTTTCATCAAAGACATTTCAGTCGCATCACGACGGGTAGAAACATTGACTTCCTTTAATTGTATAGTATCCGATATTCCTTTAATATAAAACTGACAAGACGAAAACCCATTCACCTCCACTATTTCCTCATGATTTTTATCGACTGTTACTACTAACTTATAAGAAAGAGTGAGGTTACGAGCTAATTTAAAATTCCCATTAGCATCTGATTGAAATATTGCGTCTACAATGGTGTCATGAGTTAATCGAATTGAAGCATAAGCAAATGGAAGAGTATCGCGAGATGCATTCACTGAATAGATGGTAGCATCACAAACCACCGATTGACCGGACGATAAAAAAGGAAAACAACCAAGCACAAAAAAGAAGATATATTTTTTCATATAATAAGCATTTAGTATTTAAAAATTCAATTAGCAATCGAATCTTAAATTCTCAACACTTTAATATATTTATCCCATTCAGCAACTGCAATTATTTCAGGAGGTGGTCGTATAGATTTTTCAAAAATATATACTTGATTTAAATAACACTTATCAATAGGTAAAAAAAATAATTTAAAATCATCCGAAGAAAACAAAAATGGTTTGTTCACTACAAAATAAAAAGGGATTCCAATATAACTTGTTATCGATTTACAACAACCTCCTTTATTAACAAAATTATTTGCTGGATGATTATTATCACAACAACAAGAAACTGCTTTTAAAGGCTCTGACTTTGAAGTCAAATCCATACAACGATGAATAGACACCACACCGCCAATCATCCCCCACAAGAGGAGAGTAAGAAGAATAAAATGGCGACATCGTTGAATGATTAACATGGAACAAAGTTAAGGACTATCCGTGCTAAAAAAAAGTTAAAAATCACATCCTACAAATCGCCTTACGTACTCGAAAACAAAGCCCTTTTTTACTACCTTTACGGCCTTAAAAAACAACTTATGAGTTTTATAGCACATATTCAAGCAAGAGAAATTTTAGATTCAAGAGGTAACCCTACTGTAGAAGTAGATGTTTACTCGCAAAACGGCACATTAGGACGTGCGGCAGTACCATCAGGAGCATCGACGGGGAAACACGAAGCAGTTGAACTAAGAGACAACGACCAATCACGATATGTAGGAAAAGGCGTTTTAAAAGCGGTATATAACATCAACACTGTCATTGCACAGGAGTTAAAGGGCATGTCGATTTTTGAGCAGAAGCTCATTGACGAGAAAATGTTGAGCATGGACGGGACTGAGAACAAATCAGTATTAGGTGCCAACGCAATTTTAGGCGTTTCTATGGCGGTAGCAAAGGCTGCAGCGATTGAATCAGGAATGTCGTTGTACAAATATATTGGGGGCGTAAACGCCAACATGCTTCCATTACCCATGATGAATATATTGAATGGCGGGGCGCATGCAGACAACAAAATCGATTTTCAGGAATTCATGATTATGCCTACTGGCGCTGATTCCTTTTCTGAATCATTAAGAATGGGAACGGAAGTTTTTCATGCACTAAAAAAAGTGTTGAAAGACAAAGGCCTTGGAACCAATGTTGGCGACGAAGGTGGTTTTGCTCCAAACTTACAGAGTAACGAAGAAGCGATTCAGAGTGTGATGATGGCGATTGAAAAAGCAGGATACAAACCGGGAGTAGACATTTTCATTGCGATGGATGCTGCTACAACAGAATTTTACGATGAAGCGACAGGAATGTACATTTTCAAGAAAAGCACGGGAGAAAAAATGACCTCATCAGAAATGGTTTCTTTCTGGAAGGGATGGTGCGATAAATATCCGATTATTTCCATTGAAGATGGACTAGCGGAGGACGACTGGAAAGGATGGGCTGAATTAACACAGGTATTAGGAGATAAAATTCAGTTGGTGGGTGATGATTTATTTGTTACAAACACAAAACGACTACAAAGAGGGATAAATGAGAATGTAGCCAATTCGATTTTAGTAAAAGTAAACCAAATAGGGAGCTTGACAGAGACCATTGATGCAGTAAGTTTAGCGAAAGAAAATGGTTATACCGCTGTGATGTCGCATCGTTCGGGAGAAACAGAAGATGCTACCATTGCTGACTTAGCGGTTGCTTTAACTACGGGACAAATCAAAACCGGATCAGCATCTAGAAGTGATAGGATTGCAAAATATAATCAGTTGTTAAGAATAGAAGAAGAGCTAGGCGATGCTGCTGAATTCAATGGAAGAAATTTTAAATTTTTAAGATAGTTTTTATGAATACCCATCCATCTGAAGATGAAATTAACGAAGAAGAAAACGAACTAAATGACGAAAACGATTTCGAGGGAGAAATTGTTGAAGAACATCTAGGATCTCGAAGAAGAAGGAAAAAGAAAATCAAAATCAAGAAGCGCGTTAAAATCAAGCGCAAATCGAGTCCTAAAAAGAGGGTTAAAAAAACCATTGAAACAGTGCTATGGGTACTTGTTGTAGCGGCCTTTGTGACCACTTTGATTATATTAATTCTTCAACTTGACTTGAACACCAAGAATAAAAAAATTAGGACAGTAGGAAAAAACGAAGTTACTACTCAACAAGGACAGCCGATGAACGGAATAAGAAATGTTAAACATTTCTTATTGTAATGTGTTAACTAATTAATTAAATTCGCCAAACAAATTTTACAACGCCTTTTGCAAATAATACAATGGATAAGTTAAAAGAAAAATTCGCCCAAAAAGCGCTACCCCTAGCAGATGAAATCAAAACCATGATTAAAGAGCATGGCGATGTTGTTTTAGGGAGTTATACGTTAGAACAGGTATATCATGGAATGAAAGGAATGATTGGAATGGTTACTGAAACCTCCAAGCTAGATGCTGAAGAAGGTATTCGTTTCAGAGGCTATTCTATTCCTGAACTACGTGAAAAGCTACCTCAAGGTGTAGGTGGAGAGAACTTACCTGAGGGAATGTTTTATTTGTTATTAACTGGCGAACTTCCAACGGAAGATGATGCAAGAGAAGTAAGCAATGCATGGGCGCGCAGAAGTCATGTTCCTAAGCATGTTTTTGACATGTTGGACTCTCTTCCGAAAGGAACTCATCCAATGACACAATTTAGTCTTGCGATTTTAGCAATGCAGACGGAAAGTAATTTTGCTGCTGAGTACCGCAAAGGAATTAATAAGAAGCAATATTGGGATCCGATGTTTGAAGACGTGATGAATTGCATTGCGCGTTTACCAAGAATAGCTGCATACATTTATCGTAGAACATACAAAGACGGAGTTCATATTGAGCCGAATCCGAAATTAGATTGGGGGGCCAACTTCGCTCACATGTTAGGCTTTGATGATGACGGGATGAAATCGTTGATGCGTTTATATTTAACAATTCACGTTGACCATGAAGGTGGTAACGTTTCCGCACATACGACACATTTAGTGGGCTCTGCGTTGAGTGATGCATACTACTCACTTTCTGCTGGCATGAACGGATTAGCGGGCCCATTACACGGATTAGCAAATCAGGAAGTAGTACGTTGGATTTACGACTTACGCGAGCATTATGAAGGGCGCTTGCCAAGCAAAGAAGAAATTGCAGAATATGTAAAACAAACATTAGCTGCTGGTCGCGTGGTTCCTGGTTACGGACATGCTGTATTGAGAAAGACAGATCCACGTTACATTGCGCAAATGGAGTTTGCTCAAAGAAATTTAGCAGACGACGAGTTATTCAAGATTGTGCAGATGTTATACGAAGTAGTGCCAGAGATTTTAAAATCGACAGGCAAGATTAAAAACCCTTGGCCTAACGTTGATGCACACTCAGGAGTATTATTGATTCATTATGGATTAGTAGAGTATGATTTCTATACAGTATTATTTGGTGTGTCCCGTGCGATTGGCGTATTAACATCGTTATTGTGGGATCGTGCTTTAGGTCACCCGATTGAAAGACCAGGTTCTGTTACAACGGAGTGGATGAAGGCTCAGATTAACAAAAGTTAGTTGATTTGAAAATTTGACGATTTGACTCGCGAAGCGGTCCCTGAGGACACTCGAAGGGCATCGCGATTGATGATTTGAAAATTTGAATTGAATATATACCATAATCCTCGAGGATTTCTTCCGGGCTTTTTGTTTCAATTGTATTTTGAAACGAGAATAAAAATCCAAAATTCTTACTTCAAAAATATATCGTAAGCGTAACGAAGTATCAAAAAGGAAACAATTACAAGAAATAAAATTCGAATAAATCCATTGCCTTTTTTAAAGGCCAACTTTGTACCGAGCAGACTTCCCGTCATATTACAAACGGCCATTAGTAATGCTATTTCCAAAAGAAAATTACCTTTTGAAATAAATACATACAAAGCACCGAAGTTGGAAACGCAATTAATAAATTTCGAATAGGCTGATGCAATAATAAATTCAAATCCGAAGATTAATACAAATCCTAACACTAAAAAACTCCCAGCACCTGGGCCAAAGAATCCATCATAAAATCCTACAAAAGCGCCCAGCAATACACCATAAAACATCTTACGTTTTTCTGTAAGTGATTTGCTCTGCAGCTGACCTAAATCCTTTTTGATGAATGTATAAATAGCCATCACAATAAGAATTAAAAGTATGACTGGTTTTAATTGATCAGAATTAAGATAGCTTACAACGCTCGCACCTAAATACGAAAACAAAAAGGTGATAATTGAAATAAACAACAGCAAACGAAAATCAAATTTTATTCGCTTGCCATACTGAATCGCTGAAACAAAGGTGCCCGAAAATCCTGCGATTTTATTTGTACCCATTAACGTTGGCAACGATAACTGTGGGAAGTTAATCAGCAATGCAGGCAACTGAATGAACCCTCCTCCTCCAACAATGGAATCAATAAATCCTGCTGTGAACGAAAAAAACACCAGCATCATGATAGTCGTGAGCGAATACTCCGATAACAGATTAGTAAATTCCATTAGTGAATTAACAGTCTATGATTTTACTAATTTAAGAATGCTCCTTAAAAATTCTATTTAACCATTTTAACATAGAGAAGGCAATTGCAGTTGCGATCAATAGTAAAACACAATTCAAAATAAAGAAATCTGTTTTCTGCTCGTACTTATCCCACATACTTGCTAATACACCACTCAATTTATTTCCAATAGATGTACTTAAAAACCAACCGCCCATCATGAGTGCAGTGATTCGTGGTGGACTTAATTTAGAAACAAGACTTAATCCCATCGGACTCAAAAATAATTCACCGATGGTAATTACACCGTAACAGGCAATGAGCCACCATACCGTTACTTTCTCTTGTCCGTTGCTACCCGCCTTTGCTGCAGCCACCATTACTAAGGCTGAGAGTGCAGAAATAAATAATCCATAAGCTATTTTAGCAGGAGTAGAAGGTTCTTTTTTTCTTCCGCGAAGCCAGGTGAAAAAAGCCACGACTAATGGCGTGAGCATAATTACCCAACCTGGGTTAATCGATTGACTTAAATTAGTTGCCCATACACTTACCTTTTCGCCCTCTTTCGGCAACTCTGCTTTCGCTTCGTTACGGAAATAGATGGGGTAATTTAATTCTTGCTTCACTACTCCATTTTCTTTTTGTAATCGGAAGTACTCATCGTAAACGGGAACAGAATCTTTTGCATAGGTTAATTGCTTCGATTGCTTCAAGGAATTAAAAACCACTTCACTATTTCCAGTTAACGTACGATCGGTATAGCGATCGGCCCATGTATTAAGTGCAGAACCGTTTTGTTTAAATACAGCCCAGAACAAAATCACTACCGCAAAGATGGCGAGCATTGCGCCAATAGGAGCTTTCTCTTCTTTGGGTGCAGTAAAGTATAAGTTCGCATAAAAGTAAAGTACAGGCAGACAACTTAGAATAAATGCATCGGTACTATCGCTACCAAATATATTATCAGGAATTAACCATCCAATTACACCAAACACCACCGCAGGTAAAAGTATAAGTGCAATAATTTTCGACATTGGCATATCACCCTCTTGAATTCCTTTTTTCTGATCGTATCCTTCGTAATGTTTTTTCCCGGAAGCAAACACGAACAAGCCTATGAACATTCCGATACCAGCAGCCATAAACGCCCAACCCCAGCCTAACATAATTTGTAGGGCGGCACCAAAGAAATTACAGATGAATGCACCGATATTAATCCCCATGTAGAAAATATTATAGCCCTCATCTTTTTTATCTCTATATTGATCGGTAGAATAAATATTGCCAAGCAGTGTAGAAATATTCGGTTTGAAAAATCCGTTACCAGCGATTACGAGTGTCATGCCCACGTACAAGGCCGTTATATGATGCACGCCCATGAGACAATAACCGAGTCCCATCATAACACCACCAATTACTACCGCCCGCGAATATCCTAAATAACGATCTGCTATTAGTCCGCCTAAAAACGGAGTAAGAAATACCAACGCGATAAAGGTTCCATATAAATCAGATGCTTCTGCTTCTGTCATGGCAAAACCATCTTTCACATCTTTAAGGTAAAGAGTAAAAATTCCAATCATTAAATAATAGCCAAAGCGTTCCCACATTTCAGAAAAGAATAGGAAGGGTAGTCCGGAAGGATGTTTTTTCATAGGTGTTGATTTGATTTTTTAAAAATAGGTAAAAGAAATTAATTTGCTAATGTGCTAATGTGCTCGCGAAGCCTCGCGATGTGCCAACGATGTATTAAAATAGATCCGATTATATGCTTAATGATTGATGATTTAATAATGACCTTTATGATATTACAGATAATAATATTCATAATAAACACCTGTTTGGTTAAATTGATATTTACCTAAATTCGTCTAATGCAGAAAGAGAAGAATATTCTTAATTTATTATTGCTCGTTTATACTTTGCTTGCTGGATTAACGATTTATTATTTCGATGGTACTGGCGATAATGGTGATAGTATTCTTCATTACCTACATGCGCGCTATGCACCACTACATCCCGAAGTTTATTTTTATCATTGGTCGAAGCCATTATATGTTTTATTTGCCTCTCCGTTTGCACAATTTGGATTTACGGGGATAAAAATTTTTAATGCTTTACTTTCATTGGGTAGTATTTACCTGACTTATCAAATTAGCAAACTACTCCAACTAAACAATACTTTTGTTTCGGCGCTGATCCTTATATGTACTCCACTTTATTAT
>JBJTMY010000097.1:0-70450 GCA_046073825.1 Bacteroidota bacterium | reverse complement strand
AATCATTGCAGACGAACCAACAGGGAATTTAGATCCTGACTCAAGTAATGAAATTATGAAGCTGCTTTTTGAAGTGGCTAACAGCAATCGGGCAGTTCTTATGGTAACGCATAATTACACTATTATCGATAGGTTCCCAGCTAGAGTGTTGAAAGTCGAGAACGGTAATTTGCAAGAATTAGGTATAGAGGTGCAAAAATGGGCCTCTTTATCGTGATAAATTATAAAAAGCTTCAATCATTTTCTGAGCATTATCTTCATTACTAAAAAAAATGTCCAGCATTTTAACACGTTCAGCTCTTTTTTCATCTTCTAAAGGATGACTTAACGCCTCTCGTATTAACCGATGAAATTGGTCGTTGCTTTTCGCGATTTTGACTAATTGTGGTAACGGGAATCCATCTACCATTTGTTCATTCGTTATGATATGATTTCCTTTGTATAACGACTCTATCAATTTTAATTTAATGCCAGTGTTTTGGAATGTCGGTAATACAATAACGTTAGCGGACCTGAGGAGTTCTTCTATTTGTTGAGAATCCGGATTGGGTATGAGTTTAATGTTAGGGTGTTGAAGAATTTTCTCTCTTAACTTGATGTTATTACATGATCCTGCAATCACGTATTTTATGTTCTTGTTGGTAAAAATATGCTGTAACAGGAATCTTACAGCAATGTTGTTTTCAGGTACGTTTAAATTGCCGTGGTATAATACAAATGGCAAGTTAGGTGTGATTTCTGAAGAACTTGAGTGGCTGTAATTAGAGTGGAATGGGGGGATGGTTAGAATGTTCTTAAACCCCATTCCTTTTAAATGTTTAGCATCGGAATTTGATATCGCAAAATTGCACGAAGCTTCTTGAAGTTTTTTGATATATTTATTAAGCTTTATCGATTCAGTTAAAAAGTATAATTTTTTAATCAGATTCTTTTCTGCTTTAAACAAGCCCCTATAATAATGATGTTCTATATTGTGATGTCGAATCATGCTTCTATTAAAAAGTTCTTTATTCAGAAGCAAAACACCTGTAGTGTGTATGCCCTCAAATAATATAGGAAAGTTGTTTTTTTGCAGGTTAGATAATAGTTCATTGCATATCCTTGTCTTAACAATGAAGGGGGTGATTGAAAATTGATTTTTGAAACTTTTATCCCGTTTATATATGATTACCTCTTCGCATAAGTTGTTTAATTCGGCTCCAATATTTCCTATATTTGAAAAAACATGCAAGTGGATTTTAATGCCTGCATTTTGTAAGGCAACAATTTTATAAAACACATCGATAATTCCACCATAAATCGGAGGGTATGGATTGTCGAATGAAACTATGTTTAAGTGATTATCCAATTTGTTTAAATATCGCTAAGAGTTTTTCTTTTTCTTTATCCCAATTCAGATCTTTTGATGCGATTTGCGTATTTTCTTCCCATGTTTTCATCGTCGTTTGATCGGCAAACATTTCTCGAATACATCGAGCGATGGTTGAAGGTTGGTGGTCAGGACAAATTTTCCCAATGTTATACTGGTGAATTATTTTGGTAATCTCAGGCAGGTCACTCGCAAGTACTGGTATACCAGCGTGTATATAATCGAAAAGTTTGTTAGGTAAGCTTAATTTATAATTGATATTGG
Source organism: Bacteroidota bacterium (assembly GCA_046073825.1). Taxonomy (GTDB): domain Bacteria; phylum Bacteroidota; class Bacteroidia; order AKYH767-A; family OLB10; genus CAINEC01. Next base: position 68,817 of record JBJTMY010000097.1, on the reverse strand, counting down.
TACCCTTGTCTAAGGTAACACCCAAGTCACATGCGGCTGTATATTTTCTTAATATTTCAATTGGCTGTTTTGAAATAAATACTATTTGCTCATTCAAATCCCATTCGCTGACAATTTTCTTGAGACTTGGAATTACATCTCCACCACCAATCACAAGTAATAAATAGTCTTTTATAAAACACATGGATTGTACAAGTTCTTCCGTTCCTCGGTCAATATTAATTCCTGCTCCTTGTAAGATGATTATTTTCTTTTCTTGAGGCAACCCTAACTCTTTTCTAAGGCTTTTTTTATCACTTAAAAATGGTTTAGTAATTAAAGGAACATTACGAATTACTTCAAATTGTTTGTGGTATTCTGCCCAATATAAATTGGCAATACTCTCATTAACAGTAAAGGCACATTGAACTTTTGGTAAACAAAGTCGTTCAATTTTCTTCCAGATGTTTCGGACTTTAGGACGATTGATTAGTTCTGGAACTCCGGTGAAGTATTCATGACTGTCGTAAACTAATGGTATTTTCTTGAGTTTTGATGCTAAAAAATTGGCCGGCAGAGTATCAAGGTCATTGCTAACTAAAATGTCGGCATGATGCCAAACTAAAAACCAAAATAAGCGGATATTGTATAGCGCATAAAAGAGAGGACCTTTATTTACCCATAATCTAAAGCGTAAAGTGCGATATCGCTTTGGACTGACTTCCATGCTGGTTTTCAGCACTCTACCGATTACAAGCACTCTGTATCCTGCCTCCTTTAATGCGGTGGCAGTGCGATTAACACGCTGATCAGTGCTTAAATCGCTGGTTACTGAAATAAGTATACGCTGAGCCATACGCCGACAAAATTAAAATTGTCGCCCAAATAAACGGGTAATTGACTTACATTTAAAAGAAAACATTGATTTTCCCTTTGTTTCGTATCGTTCGTTCACCTATATTTGCGCCTCTTAAATTAACAAAAAAATCGATGCAAAGTAAAGGCGCAGTTAAGTTATTAGCCATTTTGTTGGCTATTGTTTGTTTGTACCAATTATCGTTCACATTCATTACTCGTGGAGTAGAGAACGATGCGAAAGAATTCGCAAAAGGTGACGAACAAAAAGAAAAGAACTACTTAGACTCATTGTCTGGTAAAGGTGTTTATAACCTTTTTGTGAAGGATTATACCTACCAAGAGTGTAAGGAAAGAGAAATTAATCTAGGTCTTGACTTGAAAGGCGGGATGAACGTAACATTGGAAGTTTCAGTGGTTGATTTAGTTCGTTCGTTAGCAGGAGCAAATCAAAATGATCCTACCTTTAAAAAGGCAATAGACCGTGCTCTTGAACTACAAAAATCATCTAACAAAGGTTTTGTCGATTTATTCGGGCAAGCTTACAAAGAAGTTGACCCTAACGCAAGTTTAGCAGCTGTTTTTGCGAATATCGAAAATCAAGATAAAATAAATTTTAATAGCACAAACGATCAGGTATTAAAACATTTAAATGAAGAAGCTGCCGCAGCAATCAGTAGATCTTTTAATATTTTAAGAACTCGTATTGATAAATTCGGAGTTACTCAGCCCAATATTCAACAGTTGGGTTCCGGTCGTATCTTGGTTGAATTACCAGGGGTAAAAGAACCAGAGCGTGTACGAAAATTATTACAAGGAACTGCAAAGTTAGAGTTCTGGGAAACTTACACGTTTGGAGAAGTTGCACCAGCATTAGTTGCCGTTAATAAAATGCTTGCCGCTCAATCTTCAACTGTGAAGAATGATTCTTCTTCTTTAGCTCTTCAAGGGGTGCAAAAAGATTCAACAAAGGCAGATTCCTCAAAGGCAACTGCTGCAACAGCATCTAATGATTCATCAAAAAAGGCAGGTACAATTTCTACTAAAACTGACTCTGCGAAAAAGGATACTTCAAAACAAACGTTCGAGCAATTTTCTAAAGAGAATCCATTGTTCGCATTATTATTCCCTGCTGACGGACAAGTAAAAACGCAAGAAGATAAAAACGCAGTTGACAAACAAGCAATTGTTGGATATTGCGCTATTAAAGATACTGCTCGATTAAATGCCTTGTTAGCGCGTGAAGATGTCAAACAAGTGCTACCACGTAACTTGAGATTGTTATGGTCTGTTAAAACAATCAGCCCAGAAACAAAAACACTGCAATTAATTGCTATTAAAGTTTCTAGCAGAGATGGATCTGCTCCTCTAGATGGTGGTGCAATTTCAGATGCTCGTCAGGATTTCAGCCAGTTTAATAATAAGCCTGAAATTAGTATGAAAATGAACTTGGAGGGTGCTAAAATCTGGAAGCGTTTAACAGGTGAGAATGTAGGTAAGCAAATCGCGATTGTTTTAGATGATTATGTTTATAGTTTCCCAAATGTACAAGGAGAAATTCCAAATGGTAGTTCAAGCATTACAGGTAATTTTACGATCAATGAAGCAAAAGATTTAGCTAATATTTTAAAGGCAGGTAAATTACCAGCTCCTGCTAAAATTGTTGAGGAAGCCGTAGTAGGTCCATCTCTAGGTAAAGAGGCAATTAACAATGGATTAATTTCTTTCGTTGTTGCTTTATTAATCGTATTCGTTTTCGTGTATTTCTATTATAGTACTGCTGGTTTAGTAGCCGATATCGCTCTAATTTGCAACATGTTCTTTATTATGGGTGTGTTAGCGTCATTAGGTGCAGTGCTAACATTGCCAGGTATTGCAGGTATAGTGTTGATTATTGGTCTTTCAGTTGATGCGAATGTCTTAATTTTTGAACGTATTCGTGAAGAATTACGAGCAGGTAAAGGTTTAAGATTAGCTGTAACAGACGGATATAAGCACGCGATGTCTTCAATCATCGACTCTAACTTTACAACACTAATCTTAGGTATAATTCTTTATGCATTTGGAAGCGGTCCGGTTCAAGGTTTCGCAACAACGTTGATTATCGGTATCCTTTGTTCTATGTTTTCTGCCATCTTCATTACTCGTTTAATTTTTGAAGGAATGCTTGATAAAGGTAAAGGGATTAAATTCTGGAATGAGTTTTCTAAAAATGCATTCCAAAATATTAACTTGCCATTTATTGAAAAACGTAAGATTTATTATACCGTTTCTGGTTTAGTGATCGCAGCAGGTATTGCATCAATTGCTACTAAAGGGTTTAATTTTGGCGTTGACTTCGATGGTGGTCGTACGTATGTTGTTCAATTTGAAAAATCATTAACAACAGAAGAAATTAGATCTTCGTTAACGAAGAATTTAGGAGAAGCTCCAGATGTTAAAACGTTTGGTACTGATAACCGATATAAAATCACAACTGATTATTTAATCAACGACGAGAATAATGCAGAAGCAGAGGTAAAAGTTACTTCTGCATTATATGATGGTTTAAAAGGATTTTATCCTGCAGGATTAACTTTAGAAAAGTTTAAGTCTGATAATATTATTAACTCTCAGAAAGTAGGTGCAACCGTAGCAGATGATATTAAGTCTTCTGCAGTATGGGCTATCTTATTTGCATGTGTGTTGATGTTCATTTATATCTTGCTTCGATTTAAGAAATGGCAGTATGGTTTAGGTGCAACAGCTGCCTTGTTCCATGACGTATTGATGATTTTATCGATTTACTCTATATTCAATGGTATTCTTCCATTTACTTTAGAAATTAATCAGGACTTTATTGCAGCATTGTTAACGGTAATGGGTTATTCAATGACAGATACTGTCGTGGTCTTTGACCGTATTCGTGAGTATGTTGGAATTCATCCAAACTTAAATCAGAAAGAAGTAATCAATAATGCATTGAATGCAACATTGAGCAGAACAATGAATACTTCGTTAATTACTTTCTTCGTATTACTTGCAATCTTTATTTTCGGTGGTGATGTAATCAGAGGTTTCTCTTTCGCATTGTTAGTGGGTATCGTTGTAGGAACGTACTCTTCATTGTGTATTGCATCTCCTATTGTAATCGACTTCGATAAAAAGAAAAACTAATACAATTTAATTTGAATCAAAAAATGGGAGGCTTTAGCCTCCCATTTTTTATTTTGTATTCATTTGTTCATCTACTATTCTGATTCCCTCATCGATGCTACGAGGATTAAATCCTAACTCCCGCTCAGCTTTAGTAATAATAAAACCTGTTTTTAAAGGACGCTTGGCAGGTTGGTTTAATTCGGTCGTGCTTACAGGATGAATAAACTTCCTGTCAAGACCAAAATAATCGGCAACTTTGTACGCAATTTCAATAATTGATATTACCTCTCTGCCACTTACATGGAATATTCCTGTTGCTTTTCTTTTTGCAGCTTGAAAACATGCATCCGCTAAATCCTCGGCAAGTGTTGGTCCCCTATATTGATCGTTAATTACACGTATGTCTTTCTCGTGCATTAATGAATTCTTTGTCCATAAAATGATATTTGAACGCTGCACGTCATCAGTAATTCCATAAACAATCATTGTTCTTAATATTGAATAGGGTAGTCCACTCGATTGAACAAGTTGCTCAGCAGCTAATTTTGAATTCGCGTAAACACTTAAAGGGTTCGGGCTATCTTCCTCCGTATAGGGACCTGCAGTACCGTCAAAAACAAAATCGGTACTTACATAAATAAAATGAGGTTGAAACTGATTGCATCCTTCTAGTAAATTCTTTGTTGCCTCAACGTTGTTTAAATAACATTCAGAGGGTTTTAGTTCACATTCGTCAACATTCGTCATAGCCGCTGTATGAATAATGCAGTCAGGTTTATGTAAATTTAAAAGTCTAGCAACTTCTTCTTTGTTGGTTAAGTCAAGCGTTTCAAAATGATACCCGTCCTTATCAAGTATTCTATTCTCACCACGCGCAGTGGCGATGCATTGAACTTCACTATTATTCTTTAATAAATAAACCAGCTTTTGGCCAAGCAATCCATTTGAGCCGGTAATAAAAATTTTCATTATAGTAAAATACTTAATAAGCTATAAATTTGTTCTTGTGTTCCAAGCACAAACACTTTTGAATCGTGATCCATAATAGTATCAGGATCAGGATTGATTTTGTAAACGCCTTCTTTGTTCTTGAATCCTATAATATTTGCCCCACTTTTATTTCGAACTTCTAGTTCACGAATAGACTTATTTTTATATTGGTCTTTTAATTTTGAACAATGAATTTCTTCTAATCGAATATTGATGGTGCCTGTAATATAATCGATGAACTCTAACACGTCAGGTCTGGTTACTAAAGTTGCCATGTGCGTCCCTCCAATTTTATCCGGCATTATTACATTGTCAGCACCTGCTCTTCTTAACTTGCCTTCTGATGTATCCTCAGAGGCACGACTAATAATTTTTAATTTGGGATTTAATTCGCGTGCCGTTAGAACCACAAATACGTTAGCCGCATCATTGGGTAACGCAGTAATAATTGCTTGGGCTTTGCTAATACCACTTTCAATCAATGTTTCATCACGTGTCGCATCACCTTCAATAAACAAAAAGTCGTCTTGCTCTTTTAATTCATTCAACGCATTCTCCCCATTCTCAATTACTACAAATTTTTGTCCATGGCTGGTTAGCTGATCACAGGCTTGTTTACCATTACGACCATAACCACATACAATTACATGGTTGCTTAATTTATCAATCATTTTAGTGGCTTTTTTGTTTTTATAAAATCGTTGAAGCTCTCCTTCCATTATATAGGTTGTAAGGGTAGATATACCATAAGCAAATATCCCAATACTAATTACAATTAATCCTGAAACGAACCATCTGCCACCTTCTGAAAGTTGACGAACCATTCCAAGTCCAACAGTAGATAATATGATGATTGTAGAATAAAAAGCCTCCGAAAAAGTATATCCTTCAATTAGCATAAATCCAGATATTCCTATGACCATTGCCGAAGAAACAAGCAATACTGCAATTCGAATGTTTTTTAAAAATCGATTGTGGTTTACAGCCATGCAACAAATATAAAGTCAAATTGAAGTTAATCTGTATGTTCACTTAATATTTATTATGCTATTTTTTCACATTGGTCAAAGTTTAAATTTAAAATACTACTTCCAATTTTACAATAAACACATTTGTCTTTCATGCAATAGGAATTGTTTAGTTGGATTAACCCTTGTGTTTCGCTTGAATTGATAAATTGTACGGATGCATTGTTCCATAATTTGGTGAATTTGTTTTTTTCTGCTGGTAATTGCTTAAGCCATTCATGTGCTTTTCGTTGGATTTCATGATTGCCAATCTGTAATCCATAGGCATAACAAAACGGCACAATGCAGTTTATAATAATACCATTTATGGATTCCTCTCCCAAATGTTTTACAATTGGCTGAGTCGATTTTTCAAAATGATAATGGGTGGCCCAATAGTCAGAGGCTTCTGTAATCAGTAGTTTTTTTACATCTTCAATGGTGTTTGAATGAATACATCGTTTAAATAATCGCTTCTGCTTATAAAGCAACATGGACAGTTGTGAAATTCGAATGGTTGGAAAATTGGATGGTCGGAGTTTGCCAAATTTCCAAATAGATGGATGTAACGCGTCTAATGAATATTTTTTTTGTTGATGCTTGAACTCGGTTTTAAGTTTACTCAAATAAGGACTTGCTTCAATAGTATTTAATAATCCTGCTACGCCAAAAAGCAACGATTCTATTTTGAAAATATCATTCGATTCTCTTTCAATGATGGTGTAAGGTATGGTTTCCGCTAGAAGTTGTAACGGTACCGCATTAACTTTAAATCCAAATGCTTTTGCAAGTAAATGATAAAAGGCTTCTTCCCAATGATTATTGGTGATTACTAATTGATCTTTAATGGTAGAAGTATTTTTAAGAATACGATTTTCCAAATTTTTTGATAAAGTATCTTCAATAATTTTCTTCGGAACTTTAGATAGGTTTTGGATGCATGGATACATCAATGTTCCTGAATTAAAAAAACGCTCATATCGCAAATAGCTTTCTTTGTAAAACTTATCCTTTAGGCTTAATGTCGGAATGGTCGTTCCATTGCTCCTGTAAACTTCCATGTCATTTTCTAATACAACATGCAATATGACATTATCATAAGCTATGTCTTCTTGATGTTTATGTCTATACCAATCGCTAGAACGCAAGTGTATTTCTACATTTCCCACCCAAAGCAAATGGTCTAACTTAATCTGGCAATTAAAGAAATCAGGCCCTGAATGATGGTTGTAATGTCCTTTGTCTATTATAGAAATAGCGCTGCCTTCACACGTTTTTAAATTACTTGTATTAAATAATTGCTCCTTCCAGATAAAATGTAAAAAATCTTCTTTCATAGTCTGATAATTGCGTGCAAATCTATTTTGCAAAAAAGAAATTATCCGACTGTTAAGTACTTATTACCGTTTACAAACGTTTGTTTATAAAAGATAGAAAGGCAATAGGGTTTTTTATACCTTTTTGAATTCCATAATCGGTTTTTGATTAGGAATCTCTCCGATTAATTTGCAAAGCTTTTGATAACGATAACTAAATATTTTGGAGAGCTGCCGTTTGATGAATATACTATTTAACATATTTCCAATAAACCCCATCGGAATTTTGTAATGGATTATATCAGTCATTTCAATGCCATTCTCAACAACTTTTAATAAGTGTTTGTGATGCCATAACGTATAAGGCCCGAATCGCTGTTCATCTACAAAATAATAAGGTGCATTTACATGCGATATTTCCGTTACCCATGAGGTAGTAATAAAAGGAACCGGTTTTACTTTGTAAGTAATGATCATACCTGCGTACATAGGGTCTCCAGCTTGATAACCAGATGTGATATCAAATCCCATATATTCAGGTGTTATTTTTTTTAAGTTATCAGGTCGAGATAAAAATTCCCAGGCTTCTTCTAAAGTACAGGGTAAAATTTGCTTAGTGGTTAAAATATGTAAACTCATGCTTTTTGTTTTTTACAGGCGTTGGAGCAATAACGAACTTCTTCCCAACATCTTTCCCATTTTTTTCTCCATGAAAAAGGACGTTGACAAACTCTACATAATTTTTGGGGTAAATGTTCTTTCTTTATTGACCTCATGTTCAGTTAACAATAGGTTTTAAAAAATGTTTTACGTTTTAAATTTTTACATCCCTTAATTTTATTTAGCTTATTTCTATAATTTTGCCCAAACCCAATCACATCATGCCACATAGTGCTACAACCGCCAAATATATTTTTGTTACAGGTGGTGTTACTTCCTCATTAGGAAAAGGAATTATTTCTGCTTCATTAGCTAAGTTATTGCAGTCGAGAGGTTACCGAGTAACTATTCAAAAACTAGATCCTTATATTAATGTTGACCCTGGCACTTTAAATCCGTATGAGCATGGGGAGTGCTTCGTTACCGACGATGGGGCAGAAACGGATTTGGATTTAGGACATTATGAGCGATTTTTAAATACGCCAATGTCACAGGCAAATAATGTTACTACTGGAAAAATTTATCAGACGGTGATAAATCGTGAGCGCGAAGGTGCTTATTTAGGAAAAACTGTTCAGGTAATTCCTCATATTACCGATGAGATAAAACGACGTATAAAATTACTTGGCGAAACAGGTCAGTTTGATATTGTAATCACAGAAATAGGAGGAACGGTGGGGGATATTGAGTCATTACCTTATATTGAGTCGGTTCGTCAGTTAATATGGGAAATTGGTTCTTCCAATGCACTTGTCATTCACCTTACTTTATTGCCTTATCTGTCAACCACAGGAGAGCTTAAAACAAAACCAACCCAGCATTCAGTAAAGACTTTGTTGGAGTATGGTATTCAGCCTGATATTTTGGTGTGCAGAACAGAGAAACATTTGACCCAGGATTTGAGAAGAAAAATCGCTTTGTTTTGTAATGTGAATGTGAATGCGGTAATTGAATCAATTGACGCTTCTACTATTTATGAAGTTCCACTTTTAATGATGAAAGAGCAGCTGGATAAAGTAGTAATGAATAAATTGAAATTGCCTTCTAAGCATGACCCCGATATGCAAGCATGGAAGGATTTTCTAGGTAAACTTAAAAATCCAGTTAGGGAAATCAAGGTGGGCTTAATTGGTAAATACATTGAACTAAAAGATGCTTATAAATCAATTGTAGAATCATTTATTCATGCAGGAGTTGCTAATGAATGCAAAGTGGAATTAGTATGGATTCACTCTGAAAAAATTGATGCGGAAAATGTAAAGCAGCAATTAAAAGGGTTGAATGCTGTTTTAGTTGCTCCTGGGTTCGGAGAGCGAGGAATTGAAGGAAAGATTGCGGCTATCAAATATGCTCGCGAAAATAATGTTCCGTTTTTAGGGATTTGTCTTGGGATGCAATGCGCGGTTGTTGAGTTTGCAAGAAATGTTTTAGGACTTAAAGGCGCTCATTCATTCGAAATGGATACTAAAACTAAATACCCAGTAATCGACATGATGGCTGAGCAAAAAAATATTAAAGCCAAAGGCGGTACCATGCGATTAGGAGAATACCCTTGTGTAATTACAAAAGGTACAAAAGCATTTAGTGCTTACGGTAAAGCAAAAATTGTTGAGCGCCATCGCCACCGTTATGAGTTTAATAATGCCTATTTAAAGAGTTTTGAAGACGCAGGCATGATTGCTTCAGGAATTAATCCTGACACGGGCTTAGTGGAGATTGTAGAAGTTAAAAATCATCCTTGGTTTGTAGGAGTACAGTTTCATCCAGAATATAAATCAACCGTAATTAACCCTCATCCACTATTTGTTAGATTCGTTAAAGCGGCATTAGAAAACTAAATATTAACATCCTTTCATCTTTGAGGTTTAGCGGTCGTTTTCCTTTGTATATTTGCGCCTCAATATTGAAATTTCATGGATCGTAATTCACTTCTTGGGCTAGTTTTAATAGGAGCTATTTTAATTGGGTATTCCTATTTAACAGCTCCAACAGCTGAACAATTAGCGGCGCAAAAGAAAACTCAAGATAGTTTAGCGCTCGTTGAAAAAAATAGTAAAACGGTTGTAATTAAAGGTAATTCTGTTAATACCCAAACAGCAGCAGCGTCATTGAAAAATGATTCCATTTCTGACTCTTTGGCGACTCAAGAATTAACAAATAAATACGGTGTTTTTGCAGCGGCTGCTAAAGCAGATTCTTCCACCTATACGCTCGAAAATAGTTTGATGAAGGTCGTTTTTTCTTCCAAAGGTGGAAAGGTAAGCGCCGTTGAACTTAAAAAGTATAAAACGTGGGATGGTAAGCCTGTCCGTTTGTTTGAAGGAGATTCTTCTAATATAGGGCTTAATTTTTTTGCTAATAATCGTAGTGTGGCAACTAAAGATTTATTCTTTTCTGGTCTAAAATCAGATAGTACGCTTTCAATGAGATTATATGCCGGTGCTCAAGATAAATACATTGAATTTTTATATACCCTAAACGAAAACGATTATAAACTTGGCTATAAAATTAATTTCGTAGGGCTCAATGATATTATCGCCCGCAATACCAATTATGTTGAATTGGATTGGTCGCAGTTATTGAAAAATCAAGAGCGCGATATCAAAACAGAGCGAAATAATTCAACCATCTATTTCATGTTTACAGATGATGAAGTTGATTATTTAGCAGAAACAAAAGATGGTGCTAAGGATTTAACAACGAAGGTAAAGTGGGTGGCTATGAAGCAGCATTTCTTTACGCAGGTATTAATGGCCGATGCAGATTTTGAAAAGCCAACGCATGTTGAAACAAAAAATGGAACTGAAAATGATTTGTTTGTTAAGTCAACGAAAGCATCATTTACATTGCCGTATAATCATAATGCACAAGAGTCTTTTGGAATGCATTTTTATTTTGGTCCTAATCACTACCAAACACTTAAATCGCAAGGTTATAATCTGGAAAAACAAATTCCTTTAGGATGGGGGATTTTTGGTTGGGTAAACCGTTTTATAGTAATTCCCAGTTTTAACTTCTTAAACGGTTTTAACTGGAGTTATGGAATCATCATTTTAATCTTGACAATTTTCATAAAACTATTGTTGCTTCCTTTAACATTTAAAGCGTATTTATCACAAGCTAAAATGAAAGTGTTAAAGCCAGAAGTAGATGAGATTCAAGGAAAGTTCAAAGAAGAGCCAATGAAGCTTCAACAAGAAATGATGGCCCTATATCGTAAAGCTGGTGTGAGCCCGCTAGGAGGATGTTTGCCAATGCTTCTACAAATGCCTATTTTGATTGCTATGTTTAGGTTCTTCCCTCAGTCGATAGAGTTGCGCCAGCAAGGCTTCTTGTGGGCAAAGGACTTAAGTACTTACGACTCAATTTTGGATCTGTCTTTTAAAATTCCATTTTATGGAGATCACGTTTCATTGTTTACGTTATTAATGACAATTTCTACTTTGTTAATTACCAAAGTGAATAGTAGTAGTCAAATGTCAAATCCTCAAATGAAATGGATGATGTACCTGATGCCTATTATTTTCTTGGGAGTGTTTAATAATTATGCCGCTGGCTTAAGTTATTATTATTTCTTGGCGAATACGATTAGTATCGGACAGCAATACTTGTTCAGAGCATTTGTAAATGAAGATGAGATACATCGCAAGATTCAAGAAAATAAAAAGAAACCTGCAAAGAAATCTAAGTTTCAACAGCGTTTAGAGAAGATGGCGAAAGACAGGGGTATGCAGTTGCCTAAATAATAGAATGCACCATATTTTTCTTTTATTGGGGAATATTCCTGAGCCTACCAAAGCAGTATTAATTATTGCATTTGTCCTTCCTTAATTCTATTCTTTCATCAATTTGCATACGTTTGTCATTGATGTCTCAAACAATTGTTATGATTCGGGTATTGTCATTTTGTCTAATATTAAGTTTGTTGAGTTGTCAGTCTACTAAAAAAATGACCAATAATCAGCAACTGCTTTTTTCAATCGAAAAAGGACCTTGCTTTGGAACTTGTCCGGAATATAAGGTGGAGGTTTGGGCCTCAGGGAAGGCCATTTATAAAGGCGTTAGAAATGTACAAACCCTTGGTGTTTTGGAAACACAAATTTCAGACTCTTTATTAAATGTCTTTAAAAATTCGTTGTCGAAAATTGATTTAGAAAGCCTCGATTCATCCTATGTAAATAAATATCTTACGGATTTTCCTCCTGTCGATTTGTGTTTTGATGTGAATGCTAAAAGAAAATGTATTCACGTATTTCATGAAAACCCACCTCTAGAAATTAAAGCGATTATAGACAAGGTGGGAGTGATGGAAAACAGTATCCAATGGGGCAAGGGAAACGAAATACCCCAACATTGATTCATATTTGCCCAATCCCTTCAAATCCTTAAATTTGCATTCTAAACTAAAGTATTTTATGTCAACCGATTTCTTACCATTAAATGGTACCGACCACATTGAGTTTTATGTGGGGAATGCTAAACAAGCAGCTTATTATTATCAGCACGCCTTCGGGTTCGAACTTGTTGCGTATGCAGGTCCAGAAACAGGGGTGCGTGATAGAGCTTCTTATGTTTTACAACAAGGGAAAGTGCGTTTTGTATTAACTACCGCACTTCATCCTGATCATGAAATCACACGTCACGTTGCTCAGCACGGCGACGGTGTTAAGGTATTAGCACTTTGGGTAGATGATGCGGAGAAGGCCTACTATGAAACAATGTCTCGTGGAGCTAAATCACATACTGAGCCTTATGCTGTTTCTGATGATAATGGAGAGGTGAAGATTTCTGCTATTCATACTTATGGAGAAACAATTCATAAATTCATTGAACGTAAAAATTATAATGGTCCTTTCCTTCCAGGATATAAAGCAGCCAAGTCTTCAATGAAAACAAAGCCAGTAGGGTTCGAAGTAATCGATCATTGTGTTGGTAATGTGGAGTTAGGTAAGATGAACGAATGGGTTCGTTTTTATGAAGAAGTAATGGGCTTTAAAATGATTATTACTTTCGATGATAAAGATATTTCAACTGAATATTCAGCATTGATGAGTAAGGTAGTTTCTAACGGTAACGGATATGTTAAGTTTCCTATAAACGAACCGGCAGAAGGTAAAAAGAAATCACAGATTGATGAATATTTGGAGTTCTATCATGGAGCAGGTGTTCAACATATGGCCATCTTGACCAATGATATTATTGATACTGTTACAGAATTAAAAGAAAGGGGAGTGGAATTTTTATCAGTGCCAACTACTTATTATTCTGATTTAATTGATCGAGTTGGTAAAATAGATGAAGACATTGAAACGCTGGCTAGATTAGGGATTTTGGTGGATAGAGATGATGAAGGTTACCTTCTTCAGCTATTCACAAAACCAGTGGAAGATCGTCCAACTGTCTTTTTTGAAATCATCCAACGTAAAGGAGCAAAGTCTTTTGGAAAAGGAAATTTCAAAGCCCTTTTTGAAGCAATTGAACGTGAACAAGCGCTTCGCGGTAATTTATAATAGATTAAAAATTAATGTAAAAGCCAGTCAAATTTGACTGGCTTTTTTTATTGAAGTGGATTGAAACTTTTGTTATAAGTGAAAGTATAAGGGCGAAGGATTTTTTAAAATTAATTGTATTATGAGTCGCTCAATAAAACTTCGTCAGCAGCTAAAACAGAAGACTAGCCTCAAAATGGCAATGGTCGCTGCTTCGGCCTCCATTGCCGGATTGGTTGTCTTGTTAATCGTGGTCTTTAATATGACCCAAAACGAAGAAGGACATGCTGCCCAATCGGCCATGACATTTAAAAATGCAGAAACATTTCAGGAAACTTCAACAGTTCTTAGAGGTAGTTCGAATCAAAAATTGATAAAGGTAGTAGTTGAAACAATTGGAAATGGGAAGTCTATTAAAATGGCTTCCATGAAATTTACTGCTAAAGGTACTTCGATTCCCGTAGATCAAAATATTGAAAATGCCAGATTATGGTTTACTGGAAATGATCCGAATTTTATCCCTTCTCAACAAATTGGTTTAACAATCGCCAAATTGTCTGATAGACCGTTTGAGATGAGTACTAATCAAGATTTACTACCGGGTAAAAATTATTTTTGGTTAACAGTTGATGTGAAACCAGAGGCTAATTATGCTAACGCAGCAATTGATGCAACATGTGAAGATTTTAGAATAGGGGCTATCTCGTACCAACCTCTAATTAGTGATCCATTAGGTAAACGATTTATTGAAGCAAATATTCCATATTATTCAACGGGGAATTTTTCGGTCAATAATGTTAATGCGTGGAATAGTCGTAGAGATGGAAAAGGGGTGCCTCCAAAACAATTACATGCTTCAAGAAATAGTTATTTTATTCAAGCAGGTCACCACATGATATCTAGTACTGGAACTTCACTTCAAACTTTAATTGTTGAACGTGGAGGAGACCTTCGAATTACAGCGCCACTTCGATTAAATTCGATGAGTGTTGCTTACGGCGGTGTTTTGGAAAATGATATGGAAGAAACAGGTCTACATTGTTTCAATATTTTCAAAATGGAAAATGGAAGTAGTTATATTCACAACACAAAGGGTGATTTTCCAGGTGCTACATGTGAGTTTGATATAAAATCGAATCAAACTTTTTTTCAGTTGGGCTCTTTAAATCTTGAAAACCCTATTGTATGGGGAAATGTTAGTCTTGATCTTCAAACAGACGGACAAACAAATTTAAAGGGCCAATTTAACCACGTTGCTGGTAATCTTGAAATGTTAAAAACTGGAGCGAATGGCGGTTATTGCATGGTGGATGGTAATGATCAAATTCAAATTGATGGATCCATGATTATTACTGGTGGGGAATTCAAAGGGATAAAATCCAATTCAAATGAAAAATTGATTTTGTCTATCGGGAAAAATCTTGTTGTTAATGGCGGATATTTTTCTGATGCGGATGTCTTAAGCAATTCAGGTAGTTCAATTGTTAATGTTGCTGGTGATGTAATGTTATTGTCGGGTTCGTTTAATATGACGCGCGGAAATGAATCTCAATTGAAGTTTCAAAAAGGAACAATTTCAAAATGGGTGCAAAAACCAGAAGCAAATGTTTTGTTAGGAAATGTAACGGTCACTAAGAACCATGAACTACAATTAAAGTCAGAGGTAATGGGAGATATTACCAGTGGTCATCAATTAAAAATCGAATCACACGCTTCAATTATGTGTGGTAATGCCACAATTTATGGCGAGGGTGAATTTCATTTGTCTGATCAAAGTATAATTGGTATCGGACATTCTGAAGGGATTTTTTCAAAAGGACAAAAAGGAAATATACGAACAGCAGAAAGATATTATAGTTCAGGAGCAACTTATGTGTATTATACCCAATCTCAGCCTCAGGAAACTGGACTATTTACTACCTCTCCATCAGATAATACAGTCCGTTGCTTAGTATTAAATAAAGAAAGGCCAGGATTAACATTAACCCTTTCCTCCGATTTAGTGATTTCGGAGAAAATCCAGATTCAAAAAGGAGATTTAAAGGAAGGTGAATTTGAGCTTCAACTGCCAGAATTTTCAGCAAAAAACTAAATAGAAATATTCTAATTTGAAAGGCTCTTCTGTTCAGAGGAGCCTTTTTTTCAATTAACATAGATTGGTTAATAAGACCTTTGTTACGTGTATTTTTATCCTATTCAATCTTCTTACTTTGCAGAGAATTAGTTTTAGAAATAATTGGATAGTTTATGATCGTTAAGAATAAATTAAAATCAAAGCAGCAACAAATGTTGGAGCTGTTGGATCAAATTGCAGATACCGGAAAGTCATTAGGGATTATCCTTCAAAATACAGAAGATAGTGAAATGGATGGCCGTACTGTTATGGTCAATGGGAAGCGAATGGTGAATTATACGTCTTGCAGCTATTTAGGATTGGAATTAGATAAGCGATTGATAAAAGGATCTGTTGATGCTACTACTAGATACGGAACTCAGTTCGCTTCATCTCGTTCCTACTTATCCATGACGCTCTATTCAGATGTTGAGAGGATGCTATCTGAAATTTTTAAAATGCCAGTAGCACTTTCACAAACTACTTCATTAGGACACATTTCAAATATTCCCATTTTGGTTGGCGATAGTGATGCGGTAGTCATGGATATAAGTGTACATGCAACAGTACAGGAAGCGGTCATGTTATTGCATGAGCGTAAAATTACGATTGATCGTGTTCGCCATAATCGCATGGATCTTCTTGAAGATAAAATCATTGAATTATCGAAGACGCATGAAAAAATCTGGTATATGGCAGATGGGGTTTATTCTATGTTTGGGGATGTAGCCCCATTAGCAGAATTGAAAAGTTTATTAGATAAATATCCACAGTTCTATTTGTATATTGATGATGCTCATGGGATGAGTTGGGCTGGTACTAACGGTGCTGGATATGTGTTTTCAAAGTTGAGTTATCATCCTAAAATGTATTTTACCACTTCTCTTGCTAAAGGTTTTGGTGCTTCTGGTGGAGTGTTGGCCTTCCCAGAAAAAACAAACTATCAGCGTGTTCACGATTATGGAAGAACTTTTATTTTTTCAACCCAATTAGCGCCCCCAATTCTTGGTGCAATAAAAGCATCTGCAGAGTTACATCTCTCCGATGATATTGTAAAAATGCAAGAGGAGTTGAAGGAAAAAATCGATTATTTTAACGAAACAGCGAAGGCGCTTAATGTTCCGTTGCATTCAGATACAGCAACTCCAGTACGATTTATTGCGTTAGGTAAGCCTCAGGTCGGATATAACTTAGTTACTCGTTTGATGAATAGCGGACTATATACAAGTCTTTGTGTTTATCCTAGTGTTTCCTATAATAATACAGGAATCCGTATTGCATTAACACGCCATTTATCAAAAGAAGATATTTATAACTTGCTTAGTACTATTTCACAGTTGTTGCCAGAAGTATTGACTGAATGTGGTTCTAGTTTCAAAGAAATTAACCGATATTTTAAATTGCCAGAAAATTAATTAGCTGATATTGGAAATTCGCAAAGTTTCCAATATTCCGTGATTAATTTGAATGTTCCTTCGAATTCTGATAAGTCAACTGGCTTTAATATATAGCCTGATACATTATGTTCGTAGGAATTCCTGATATCTGTTTCATCACTAGAGGTGGTAACCATAAACACCGATAAATGCTTTAATGCAGGATTACTTCTAATTTCTTTTAAAAACTCAATGCCATTCATTTTCGGCATATTAATATCTAACAAAATTATTTGTGGAAACGGTTGTAATTTGTCCTCTCCGTTGCTTCCTATCAGCTTATTTAAGGCATCTTCTCCATCAAAAGCATGGTGTAGTGATCCAACAATGTCTGTTTTCTTTAAAACGCGCTCTACAACCATTTTATCAACCGAATCATCTTCGATATGCAGCAAGTGAAACTTTTTATCGGCCATAATATTGTTTTTTTCAAAAGTAACATATTACTTTCACAATCGTAAAACGCAAACTTTATAAGTTTTCAGCATTCAACAGTTAAAATGTTAAGAATATGATCAGTCTTCAAAATATTGTTCAAGACCGTTTTTACCGCTCTATTCCCGATGATCAACTCATCAAAAAGCAGCGTTACAATCTGTTTAGAGCCACTTCAATCGTAGGGGCTGTATCCTGTTTTATCTTTATTCTCCAAAGTTTAACGGTTTATTCATTAGCTCATCCAGTCGTTTATTTAACGTTAGCAATGGGAATCATTTTTATTGCTAATATGCTGATGTTGCCCTTTCATAAGCGAGCAAAAATTGCCTATTTGATATTAAGTATTACGGCTACTTTTATTATTCACTTAAATATGTATCCGGCTGGTGGAATTAAAGCTTCTGCCGCCTTGTATTTTGCTCCAATTATCTTAATGATATTTATGTTGCTCGGGAATCGTTTCGGACAATTATTTTTTGCAATTGTGGTAATTAATGCTGCCTATTTTTATTTTATTTCGGAAAATACAACCATTACTTCCTATGATTTAATAGGTGATTCTTCCCATCAAATAAATATTGATTTTTTAGTAACGAGCATTTTTGCATTTTTAATATTAGGTGTTCAAATGAGTTACCTTGAGTCAGGGAAAAATGAAGTTATAGAAAGAATTACTCTTCAAACAGAAGAATTAAAATTGAAAAATAAGGAGTTGAATAAATTGTCAATCGTTGCTAGTAAAGCCGATAATAGTATTATTATTACTGACGAAAAAGGGAATATATCTTGGGTGAATGATGGTTTTACGCGCTTGTCAGGTTTTAATTTTGAATCCGCCGTTGGACAAAATGTGTTAACGTTTTTTACAGGTAAAAATACAGATAGCGCAACTTTAAAGGAAGTTAATTTGTCCATTAACGAATCACTTCCTTTTTCAGGTGAGCTTCTGCGATACAAAAACAATGGGAAGTCGTTCTGGTCTCAAATAACAATGACACCAATTGAAGAAAGTGAAAATAATGCAAAGCAATTTATTTTCATCGAAAGTGATATTACTCCTCGTAAAATAGCAGAGGAAAAAATGATTCAATATAATGTTAGTCTTGAAAAGTCAATTAAAGAATTAGATAAGTTTGCCTATGTGGTGTCGCACGATTTGAAAGCCCCTTTGCGTGCAATCGGTAATTTAACGGGTTGGATTGAAGAAGATATGGGGGATAATCTGCCAGATTCTATTAAACCTCACTTTGATGTGATTAAAGGCCGCGTAGTAAGAATGGAAGGGTTAATAGATGGTATTCTTGAATATACTAAATTAACTAAGAAGGAAGGAGAGTTGTCAATTGTAGATACGAATAGTCTCATTAAAGAATCTTTCGATTTATTAGGAGCCTCTGAAAATGTGATGCTCCACCTGAATGATCACTTCCCAGTGTTAAAAACTGAAAAAATAAAATTAGAACAAGTGTTTATGAACTTGTTAAATAATGCCGTGAAGTATAACGATAAGGAAGATAAACAAGTGTGGGTTGGGTTTAAAGACTTGGGCGACTCATTTGAGTTTTTTGTGAAAGATAACGGGCCCGGTATTGAAAATCGTTACCACGATAAAATATTTGTAATCTTCCAAACTTTAAATGCTCGTGATCAAGTTGAAGCTCGTGGAATTGGATTGGCCATTGTGAAAAATATTATAGATGAAGCAGGTGGTGAAATTTGGATCGAATCTGAAAAAGGATGTGGTGCCACTTTTAAATTTACGTGGCCGAAACAAAAGCGTCGAGTAGAGCAGAAGTTAATGATTGACGACTACGATCAATCCTGAAACTTTATTCAAAATCTGTCGTAGCAAGGACAAAAATAATGCTATGGCTAACTCATCTACTTTCTCTGTATATCAACAACTACAGGCGCATATTCGCTTAGTAAAGGAGTTGTTAAATGAAATTGACCCTTCACAAAGAGCTATTTTTATCAATGAACTTTATGCGGGATTTTTGGATAAATCAGCCCCCGTTAAATCGCATCAGGAATATAATGCGCTTAGAAGTAATATACTGTCACGTGAAAAATCTTCGCTATCACCTGAACAGCAAAATTTAATTTCTAAATTGTCGGAAGCAACATCGAAAGTATATGATTTAATGAGGTCAGAATCAAAGTAAAGGTAGTAGTTTTAAAAACAACTCCATTCCCTTTTTTGCATCATCTGTTAAATGGTATTGAATAAAATTTGTTAAGTATTCTCTACCAGTAATGTCACTGTTGGTCTCTACTGAATCACAAAAATTTTCTATCTGTGAAATTCCGTATTGAAAAGATTCGTTTAATACTGTAATCATTTTTTCCGGAATTTCTTTGTTTGCTACCCAACAAGCAAATACAAACGGATACCCTGTATGCAACTTCCAATGCTCTGATAAATCATAGCAATATTTAAATGTATGATAATGCTTTAAAGCTCTGTCACCAATGATTACGATTCCTTCGTTGCTTGTAGGATTTAAAAAATTTGTCGTTTCTCCTCTCCAATCAATTTCTTTCTTCCAATAATCACGCATTAAAATTTTAGCTAAAGCTACTGATGTCCTTGATTGGTTATCTTGATATATAATTTCTATATTCTCAATCGGACTATTACTGACTAGTAATACAGAAGCCACTTTCCCATTGCCTGAAATGCAATAATCCGAAATGATTCGTGCATTAGGTACTTTCGATATCATGGCAACTGGAATTAATCCAATATCCACCTTTCCTTCAATTAACTTTGTAGCACATTCCGACGGAATATCTTTCGATATTTTTAATGATGGATGCTGACTTTTTTCTAATCCTACAACAAATGGAATAGAATTAATATAGGATACTACTGATAATGATGCTTGGTTTGAATTCACTGTTAGTGCAATATTTTAAATATAAGCTCTCGTAACAAATCTCCATCGTTCGTCCCCGCATTATTTACTCCTTTTGATCGTAAATCATAATCTCTTAAATGGCTGATGATAAAAGCTGTTTTAGTTATGGGATAATTGCGCGCGGCCGTTTCGTAATCTCTAACAAAATAAGGGTTGATCTTTAATTTTGAAGCTACATTTGATGCAGATTTATCACCTAAGGTGTGGTACAACATTATTTTGGAAAAATAGGAGAATAAGTTGTAGATGGTAAGTACAAAAGGGTTACTCTTCGGATTAGCTCTAAAGTAATTGACAATTTGAGTCGACTTTATCACATCTTTTCTTCCTAGAGCATTTTGTAATTCAAATATGTTAAAGTCCTTACTAATGCCAATATTTTTTTCAATATGTGTTGAGTCGATGGTTGTTCCTGTCGGTAATGTAATTGTTAATTTATCAACCTCGTTCACCACTTTTGACAAATCATTTCCAAGATAGTCTGCCATTAGTTTAGCAGCTGCAGGTACAATTTTGTATTTCTTAGAAACAATATATTTTTCCACCCACTCAGCTAATTTACTTTCGTGAATTTTTTTCGATTCAAAAACTACCCCCTTCTTTTCAATTGCTTTATAAACTTTACTTCGTTTATCCAGTAATTTATACTTGTAACAAAATACTAGGATGGTACTAGGCAAGGGGTTGTTTAAATAATTAATAAAAGGGTCGTTGTCTTTTCCACTATCAGAGGAATCATCATCATCATTCGATTTGCCTCTGGAAAATGCTTTGAAATCTTGTGCTTCTTTAACAATTATAACTTGATAATTTCCCATCATGGGAAACCCCTTGGCTAAGCCAGTCAGTTGTACTTTGTCAATATCTCTCCCATAAATAATCGATTGGTTGAATCCTTTTTCTGCTTCGTCCAAAACAGTGTTTTCAATTAGTTCTGAAAGTTTGTCAATGTAGTACGGCTCTTCCCCTTGTAGTAAATAAATTGAATGATATTTCTTTCCTTCAATTTCTTTATAAATTTCTTCGAATGATTTAGATGCCACCTTTTTGTTTGTTAAAAGCGTAAATGCTTAACCGTTAGTCCGTTGTTGATTAATTCATTGAGTGATGCAATACCGATTTTTAAGTGTTCTTCAACAAAATTTTCGGTTACTTTATTATCACTTGAAGATGTTTTAATTCCTTCCGGAATCATTGGTTGGTCAGAAACTAATAAAATAGCACCAGCAGGAATTTGATTGGCAAATCCAACCGTAAAAATGGTAGCCGTTTCCATATCAATTGCCATCGATCGTGTGGTTTCTAAATACTTTTTAAATTCTTCATCGTGTTCCCATACTCTTCTGTTGGTCGTATAAACGGTCCCCGTCCAATAGTCTCGGTCAAAATTTCGGATGGTTGTTGAAACAGCCTTTTGTAAGCTGAAGGCTGGTAATGCTGGTACTTCAGCTGGGAAATAATCATTCGATGTTCCTTCACCTCTAATTGCAGCAATTGGTAAAATTAAATCGCCTAACTGGTTTTTCTTTTTTAAACCACCGCACTTACCTAAGAATAAAACTGCTTTCGGATTTATAGCGCTTAATAAATCCATAATTATCGCTGCATTCGGACTACCCATTCCAAAGTTAATGATGGTAATCCCGTTTGCTGTCGCTGAAGGCATCGGCTTGTCATTCCCAATAACAGGAACATCATACATTTCAGCAAACAAAGTCACGTATTTCTGAAAGTTTGTAAGTAAAATATACTTCCCGAAATCGTCCAACGCTCTTCCAGTGTACCTCGGTAACCAGTTGTCTACTATTTCTTTCTTGTTTTTCATTGATTAAAGGAATAAAAAATAAACTAATTTTGTTCTATAGATGGAATCTGAATTCTCCTCACTTAATTTACCAACGTTTCAGTTTAATATTCAGTCCCAAGGACAAAGTAAGCAAATTTTTGACTTCGTTCGAAGAAGATTTGTAACGCTTACTCCTGAAGAATGGGTTAGGCAGCATTTCCTGCGATTTATGACAGAATATTTTTCTTATCCTTTGTCATTGTTGGCTGTTGAAAAGCAGATAATTGTGAATGGTTTAAAACAACGCGCAGATGTGGTTGTATATAACAAAAATGGGAAGCCATGGCTTATTGTTGAATGCAAATCGCCAACTGTTAAATTAGATGAAGATACTTTGCATCAGGTGGTGCGTTATAATTTATCGTTAAATGTGCCCTTTCTTGTTTTGACAAACGGAATGGAACACTTTTGTTTAGAATATAAAAATGAAACGTTTGAGTTTTTATCAACATTGCCAGCATACCCTCAGACATAATGGTTAATTTTAAAGCATAATATTTTACTATGGAAATAATTTTTTTAGTCGTTGGACTAGCCTTGGGTTTGATTATAGGATGGATGATAGGAAAATCGAATTCAACAGCTTCATCATCTGATAATTTATTGCTTGATGCACAAAAGGAAATCGCTGTGTTAACGGGGGTTCTTGCCGAGATTAAACAGACTAGTACTAATAAGGATAGTATTATAGAAGATTTAAATCGTAAGCAGGTAGCACAAGAAGGAGAAGTTTCCAAGTGGAAAACAAACTGTGCAAACCTCGAACAAAAATTTAGTGAAGAAAAGAAAAATATTGAGTTACTATTCTCCGAATTAAAAGCTCAGTTTACAAATATTGCTAATGAAGTGGTGGTGCAAAATTCTACACGCATTCAAGAAGAGCATAAATCGAAGTTAGATGATGTGTTAACTCCGTTTAAACAGAAAATTGAAAAGTTTGAACAAGAAATAAAAGATAATCATATTTATCGTGTTCGGGAAAATGAACAGTTAAAAGAGCAATTGGGCTTATTGCATAAAGCGAATATTTCTATTGGCGAAGAAGCAAAAAATTTAACAGCGGCATTAAAAGGTCAAGTAAAAACACAAGGGAATTGGGGTGAAATGATTTTGGAAACGGTTCTAGAAAAATCAGGTTTGGTGAAAGGAAGAGAGTACGTAGTTCAGTCAAGCATGACTACCGAGGATGGAAGACGCTTGCAGCCCGATGTGATAATTAATTTACCCGAAGGTCGAAATTTAGTTGTTGATTCAAAAGTTTCATTGATAGCCTATGAACGTTTTTTTTCTGAAACAGAGGAGGCTTTAAAAGAACAATACATTAAGGAACATATTAATTCTATTCGTAAACACATTAAAGATTTATCTTCTAAGAATTATCAGAATTTGTACAAATTGCAAACCCTCGATTTTGTAATGTTATTTATTCCTGTAGAGCCCGCATTTATTGCTGCTGTTGATAGAGATCCTGAGTTGTTCAATGAAGCTTTTCAAAATAATATAGTAATTGTAAGTACTTCTACTTTGCTGGCAACATTAAGAACTGTTGCGAATATTTGGCGCTTAGAAAATCAAAATAAAAATGCAGCAGAAATTGCACGTCAAGCAGCCGATTTGTTCGATAAGATATCTGCACATATTGACGACTTAGTAATGGTGGGAAAAAGATTAGATGATGCGCAAGGCAGTTATGAATCGGCAATGAATAAATTAAATAAGGGAAAGGGGAATATCGTTTCTAGAATTGATAATTTGAAAAAACTAGGACTTAAAACCTCCAAACAACTAAACCAAAAAGTAATAGATACTGCTACCGATTTAGATGAAAGTCAGAGTGCAGTAATAGATACGCAATAAACAATGAGAGATAATTTTGACAACAAGAATAATAGCCATAATGAAAATTTAATTTATGGAACTAGGGCCGTACTAGAAGCATTGCGTTCGGGTAAAGAAATTGAAAAATTATTTGTTCAAAGCAACCTTAATAATCCCCTCATTAAAGAACTTAAAACAGAATTAAAATCTCGTGCTGTCCATTTTCAATTAGTTCCCATTGAAAAATTAAATCGATTAACCCGAAATAATCATCAAGGTGTTGTAGGCTATGTGGCTGAAATAAGTTACTATTCAATTGAAGATGTTGTTCCTCAACTTTTCGAGCGAGGAAAGAATCCAGTGATTATTATTTTAGATAGAATCACAGATACCCGTAATATGGGCGCTATAGCTCGCACGGCTGAATGTATGGGAGCATCGGCGATTGTAATTCCTTCTCGTGGTTCAGCAATTATAAATGCGGATACTGTAAAAACTTCTGCTGGAGCATTGCATTATATTCCAATTTGTAGAGAAGATAATTTGAAAATTGTCATCGATTACTTAAAAGAGTCAGGTATTGCTATTGTGGCTTGTTCTGAAAAAACCAATAATACAATTTATCAAACCGATTATACGAAACCCGTTGCAATTATTTTAGGAAGTGAAGAAAATGGAATTTCAGGAGAGTATATGAAACGTGCTGATGCGATTGTAAAAATTCCTATGTCAGGTAAGATTGAA
This sequence comes from Bacteroidota bacterium, assembly GCA_046073825.1. Taxonomy (GTDB): domain Bacteria; phylum Bacteroidota; class Bacteroidia; order AKYH767-A; family OLB10; genus CAINEC01. The sequence continues at coordinate 44,067 of JBJTMY010000097.1, read as the reverse complement.
TCGTTAAATGTTTCAGTTGCCGCCGGAATGATTTTATCCGAAGTCGTACGTCAAAGGTCAAAATAATGGTAGCAGCAATCAAAAATAATAGTCTCTTTTTATTAATACTTTGTGTTGGTTGCATTTTACGCTTTTACCAGTTCTCAGAATGGTCTTTAACTAACGATGAGTTAAGTGCATTATCCCGTCTTCAATTTGACAATTTAAAATCTGTCGTTGAAAATGGAGTTCGTTTAGATGATATGCATCCAATGGGGGTACAGGTTTTTCTTTGGTTTTGGATAAAGATGTTCGGGATGTCTGCGTTTGCAATTCGTTTACCTTTCGTAATAATAGGTTGTTTCACTTTAATAGTTATTTATTCAATAGCTAAGTTTTGGTTAGGTAATTCTCGTGCATTGATAGTTTTAGCAATTATCAGTTGTTCAGAATTCCCCATTTTATATAGTCAACTCGCTCGTCCTTATGCTCCAGGTTTGTTTTTCTCTATGTTGTTTGTTTGGTCGTGGACAAAATATTTTTTTCAAAATGAAAAACCAGTTACTTTTTCAATTTGGAATATAATATTGATAATCGCTGGTGCAGGAGCCATGTACACGCATTATTTTAGTTTCATGTTTGTTGGATTAGTTGGTGTAGCAGGATTGTTTTTTGTTAAAAATAAAAAGCAAGGTCTATTCTATTTGCTCTCGGGAATTATCATGTTTATATTGTATATCCCAAGTTTTCCTGTCATGTTCACTCATTTTAGTGTTGGCGGATTAGGAGGAGATGGTGGCTGGTTAGGAGTGCCGTCTAATTGGGCAATTTTGGAGTTTTTATATTATTGTTTTAATAACGATTGGGAAATAATAATTGGATTAGTAGTTCTAATTATTTTTTCGCTTTTTTTGACGAAGTTCAAAATAATTATAAATGGAAAAGTGTTTCTGCTTTTTATTCTTGGAGTCCTTCCTGTTCTTGTAGCTTATTATTATTCGATTTTTAAAAATCCTGTTTTTCAATATTCTATTTTGATTTTCGGATATCCTTTAATTATTATTGGAATAGTTTCTTTGATAAAGTTGCAAAATGAAAAACATGTGATTCCAGCAGTAGGTTTAGTGCTCGGACTATTCATGTTTAGTACGGTGTTTTCTAAGAAGCATTATTCAACCGAACAGTTTGCTGTTTTTAAAAATATTGCATTTGATATAGAAAGTTATTCTAATGAATTGAATCGTAATAATATTGAGTATACTGTTAATGTAATTAAACCATTTTATTTAAATTATTATTTACACGATTCATTGCTTCGAAATAATATTGTTCAATATTGTTGTAATAAAAATGATGATTATTTAGTTGTTGATAGTATTCTCGCAAACTCATCAAAAAAGTACTTTCTTCATGCTTGGTCAAATAATTATCACGCACCTGAGCTCGAATTTCGAATTAAGAAATATTTCCCCTACTTAGTAAAACAGGATATCCATTTTAATTCTGGCATTTATGTTTTTTCAAAAGATTCCTCAAAGCATTTAAAAAATACAAATGTTCTGTTTTATGAAAAAAACGATTTTGAAAAAAACAATTGGAATGTAGATAATAAATTGCTTCAACAGAGAAACGATGCATTAAGTGGCTCACACATTTCTATTTTAGATTCTACCTTAGAATATGGAATTACCTACACAAATTCATTGCAACAAATTCAACTTACCAAAGGACGATCTTTGGTTGTAGAGTTAAATGTCAAATCTGTTCAAATTCCTAAGCATGATCAATTAATGCTAGTGGTTGAAATTGATTCGCCTTCTGGTCAAATTAAATCTTGGAGAAGTTTGCAGTTTCAGCCGTTCATTAAAGAAAAAAACAAATGGACGACACTTTTTTATGGGTATAAATACGTAGAAGATATGAATGCAGACGACATAATAAAGATTTATTTGTATAATCCTGGAAAGTATTCTGCGGCTATTGATGATTTAATTATTCGAGTAGTGAATTAGAATTTTTTTCCAATCGTAAATAATATTCGTGTATTATATATAGTTGATTCAATTTTTCCTTCCAAACCACTCTTTACTGCATAAGGTCTTTCTATCAATCCATACATAGCGTAAGAAATGGCCATATCAAAAAAGTATCGATCACCTTTATACCCAAATCCAGTTGAAATTGTTTTTTTACTCAAGTCGGTACGAGTATTATATCTAAAAGCACTCTTGAATGGGGAGGTAGAATAACTAACTCCAGCTCGGATTCTCCATTGATTTATTACGGATTCAAATCCTAAACGAAGCGTATGCGAAGCTTGATATTTAATTTTTATTGCTTCACGTGTTTCATTAAAATAAGGATTTATTGTCGCATCGTTTGAGTAAACACTTCCCTTTGAGTAATCATTATATTCGTAATCTAAATTAACGGCTCCAATTTTAGAACTTAATCCAGCGATGCTGCCAATAAATTTCATTGGTGTCATAATTCTATATTGAAATGGAATAGAAAGTGGGGATGAATAATCGTTTTCAATAATCCCTCCAGTTAAATTTTCAAGCTTTGCATTTAGGGTGGTGGAATAATCGTCAGTAAGCAAATAACTATTTGGTGTGTGAAAAGCAAAGCCAATTCTCATTGCATCAATGGGTCTATATATAACACCGAGTTTTAAATTTATTGCACTTCCCGAAGTCGTAAGTTCTGTGTTGTAATCCAGTGAGTAAAAGCCAGGGATTGTATCCTGCGTATCGGTTTCTTTCCAGCTAGTACGTTGAGAATAATTGACAGAAGCAAAGCCAATAGTAGCACCAAAAAATAGTTTGTTGTCAAAATTATTAGCAAATGAAATATCAAACTCTCCACCACCACCTCTACTAATCGATTTTCGCGATTGTTGAACGCCACCAAAAGGTACTGAGTTAAAATAATAGGTTTGCCCTGCGGTTGAATTTACACTATCTATTAAATAAGTTTGCCATGCAAGGTCAATATCAAATGGAAAATCTGAACTTAAGTTGGATGCATTGTTCCCATTGTATGCAGGTGATGCTGTATAAGCAGCAATTGAGGGGTCAAATGTTCCTAAGGATTCGCAATAAGCATGTAGGATGGAGTTTTTTGCATTAAATCCAACAGCAGAATTATTTGCCGAAAAATTATTGGTTTGATTATATCCAAATCCAAACGTCCATCCTTTCCATCTGCTATAATTTTGGTTTTCAAAATGCCATAGCATTCCCGCATTACTAAATGACATTTTAAATTGATTATCATTTTTTACACCATCTAAAAAATTTTCTTGGATATACCGATTGTTAAAGCCTAATGAAAAACTTAATTCTCCACTTCTATATAGACCAAGGCCTGCTGGGTTTGTTGCCATTGAACTAATGTCTGCACCTAAAGCACCAAATGAATTAGCCATGCCTAGTGTTCTACTCGTTCCCCCGACATTCTGCATTGCATATCGAATCATATCGCCATCGTTTTGGCAAAAGCTTGCGTTGGCAAATAGTAATAATGATAGGCTTAAGATTATTTTTTTCATAATTAATATAAAATGAAAACTGCCACGTCAGTAGCAGTTTTATTTGTTCAAAAGAAATTATCTTCTTCTTCCACCAAAACCACCACCACTATTATTTCCATTGCTTGGTGTACTTCGAGGAGTTGAAAACGATGGCGAAGAAGTTCTTGGTGCTAAGTATGAATTTCTTGGCGTTGAATAATCATTGTTGTTTTGATTTACTCTAGGCTGAGTATAGTTATTACTTCTTGGAGTGTTGTAATTATTTTCAGAAGGTTGATTGATATTGCGAGGCTGTGAATAATTATTGTTTCTTGGAGAGCTATAATTATTTTCAGTTGGCTGATTGGTATTTTGAGGCTGCGAATAGTTATTGTTTCTTGGAGAGCTATAATTATTTTCAGTGGGTTGATTGGTATTTTGAGGCTGCGAATAGTTATTGCTTCTTGGAGTGCTATAATTATTATCTGTTGGCTGATTGGTATTGCGAGGCAGTGAATAGTTATTGCTTCTTGGAGTGTTATAATTATTTTCGGTGGGTTGATTGGTATTTCGAGGCTGTGAATAATTATTGTTTCTTGGAGTGTAATTATCTATTTGCTGATTGGAGTTGTTTGGATTTGAATAATTATTGTTTCTAGGATTGTTGTTTTGGTTTTCCTGATGTTCTTGTTTAGGAGTTGAATAGTTGTTGTTTCTAGGGGTGTTAATGTTCTCTTCCTGTTGATTGTTACGAGGGGTGGTGAAGTTGTTGTTCTGATTGTTTTCGTTTTGTTGATTATCCCCTTTTGGGTTTTTTGGATTGCTCAAATTATCATTATTATTTGATGGATGAGTAGGGGTATTGTTATTAGGAGTGTTTTCATTTTTTGGAGTAACATCCCCATGATTACTATTGTTAAAATTTTTGGGTTGTCCGCTTTGATGATTAAATTCATTATCATTTCCAACGGTGCGAATCGGATTGTTTTTAATTATTTCATTATAGTTGGATTTGATTTCACGCTTTGGTCGACCTATAGCCTGAATGCCATCATTGGCAACTAAGTGATCATTAGCTCTACCTACACCTAATTCATTGTACAATTGTGATACGGTTGTTCCTCCGCGTGGAGTGTTTAAAGCTACGTGATTACCATGTGTGCCACCTCGTGGGCCATAATAATAGCTATATGAATCCATACTGTTATAGTAATAGGGATTAAACGTGCCATTGTATAAACCTGAATAATATCCATTCCAATAGCCATTGTTATATCCATTCCAGTAACCATTGTTGTAACCATTCAAATAGGAGTTTCCCCATCCATAACCACACCATCCAGAATATCCGTAATATGAAGGGTAATAAGAGCCCCAACTTGGCCACCAATTATTACAACTATAAGTGGTTGTAATTCCCCACCAATGATAAGTGGTATATAAACTCACTCCATAAGAATAGGGATTATAGTCGTACCAATACAAATTAGTGTAATATGGGTCGTAATAATTCCAGCCACATGAATGATTGAATCTCCTTAGGCGGGCAGTATACGCGTAATCATAATAATCGTCCTCATTATAATAATTGTTCGTAATGTAAGTATTGCCTCCTTCATCAGAGTACCTGTTAGATGCATTGTTGGAGCTATTGTTATTTAAACTATCTGAGGAGCTAATATTCTCAGAATAATTGTTTTGATTATCGTTCGATTGGTTATCATTTTTCTGAGTATAATTATCAGGTTGCTGATTTACATTATTCTGAAAATTATTGTTATTTGAGGAGTTGTTATTGTTTGAAGGCTGATTGTTTTTGTTTTGAAAACTATCATTGATTTCGACCTCCGGAACATTGGTAAAATAAACATCGTCCGAAGCGCGAGTGGATAATCGGTTCGAAGAGCAAGAAATAAAAATTGTGGAGAGAAAAAAGATGAAAAGGGTAACTTTAAAAGGATTCAATTTAATTATTTGGATAAGAGATTTCATAAATTCAGGAATTAAATTGTTTTTATGCGGTTAGTTATTCAATTTTGCTGATATTTCATTTGGCAAACACAATGCCAAAATTATTTTGGTAAATTTATAAATGTATGAGCGAACAATTAACATCAAGGGAAGAAAATTACTCTCAATGGTATCAGGATTTAGTGATGAAAGCCGATTTGGCAGAACATTCGGCAGTGCGAGGTTGCATGGTAATTAAGCCGTATGGCTATGCAATCTGGGAAAAGATGCAACAAGAGTTGGATCGTCGATTTAAAGAAACAGGTCACGTAAATGCTTATTTTCCACTTTTTATTCCAAAGTCGTTTTTTAGTAAGGAAGCTAGCCATGTGGATGGATTTGCCAAAGAATGTGCAGTGGTAACACATTATCGATTAAAAAATGACCCTGATGGGAAGGGGATTGTTGTTGATGAAGATGCCAAGTTAGAGGAGGAATTAATCGTACGACCTACTTCGGAAACAATTATTTGGAACACCTATCGTGGTTGGATAGAATCTTACAGAGATCTTCCAATTTTAGTTAACCAATGGGCTAATGTCGTTCGTTGGGAAATGAAAACACGTTTGTTTTTAAGAACCGCAGAGTTTTTATGGCAGGAAGGGCACACTGCTCATGCAACTGCTGAAGAAGCGGTGGAGGAAACAATCAAAATGTTGAATGTGTATGCTGATTTTGCTGAAAATGTATTGGCAATACCAGTAATAAAAGGAATGAAGTCGCCTAATGAACGTTTTGCTGGAGCGCTCGATACTTATTGTATTGAAGCGATGATGCAAGATGGTAAAGCTCTTCAAGCTGGAACGTCTCACTTCCTAGGCCAAAATTTCGCGAAAGCATTTGATGTTAAGTACACGAATAGAGAAGGGAAACAAGAGTTTGTTTGGGCTACTTCTTGGGGTGTTTCAACACGATTAATGGGGGCTTTAATTATGAGTCATTCTGATAACGATGGATTGGTACTTCCTCCTCGTTTAGCTCCAATTCAAGTGGTAATAGTCCCGATTTTTAAAACTGACCAACAATTGCAAGCTATTAATGAAAAAGTAGCTGAGTTAAAAAAACTACTTGAAAAGCGTGGTATTTCTGTTAAATATGATAATCGCGACACGCACAAACCAGGCTGGAAATTCGCAGAATATGAATTAAAAGGAGTTCCTGTTCGAGTAGCTATTGGTCCTCGTGATTTAGAAAATGGAACGGTTGAAGTAGCTCGAAGGGATACCAAAGAAAAAGCTGTATATCAGATGACGGACCTTCACTTGAAAATCGAAAATTTATTAGAGCAGATACAAGATAATATTTATCGAAAAGCGCTGGATACTCGAGAAGAAAAAACTCATCGTGCGGATACATGGGAAGAGTTTAACGACCTTCTCGACAATAAAGGGGGATTTGTTTATGCACATTGGGATGGTTCTACCGAAACAGAAGAAAAAATAAAGGAACTTACTAAAGCCACAATTCGCTGTATTCCAATGGATAATCCTGTGGAAGAAGGAAATTGCATTTTGACTGGGAAACCTTCTGGGCAAAGAGTATTATTTGCAAGAGCTTATTAATTTATTCTAGCCATGATAAACAATCAAATTTTGTCCTTGCTAGACACAAAAGTTAAGAATGCTAAAAATGCAACTGATACAACCTTTGCAGCATTTTCACTTATCAAACAAATGTTGATGGATTATGAGCGGGAGCTAAAGCATATCATGCTTTTAAATGACCCACGAATAAAAGTCAAATATACTGACCGTGGTACTTTTGAAGCAGAAATAAAAGTGGCAGATGATGTATTAATTTTTATTATGCATACAAATGCCTTCGCTTTTGATCCAACGCATCCATTAACAAAGTCTAATTATGTAAGTCTTAATCCAGATAGGGGAGTCTGTGGGATGATTTCTGTATATAATTTTATGGCAGATGCAATGAAATTTGAACGGCGTGGGGAGATTGGAATTCTGCTAGGTCGTATATTTATTAATTCTGAAAATCACTTTTTTGTAGAAGGTAAAAAGCAAATTGGAATATTATTTAATAATTTTAATTCAGATGTTATTTCTGATGAGTCGCTGAAAAAATTAATAGATCAGTTTTTAATTAATGCGCTAGAAACTGATGCCGTTGTACCACCAATTGATGCTATGCGTGAAATTACTGTTCACGATGCATTAACCTACATGATTGAAACATCAATGTATGATGGAAAAAAAGTAGGATTTAAATTCCGAAATCAACAAGATGAAGATGTGACAGCATAAAAAATAGGGCTTAAATTTTAAGCCCTATTTTTTTATTTACAATCTTTTGATGCTTTAATAGCTTCTATGGAATCCTTTGCTTGTTTGGTTGATGGATCAATCTCTAATACTTTATTCCAGTATTCAATTGACAAGGTACAATCTTTAGCTACAAAGGCAGCAAAAGCTAAATAACTATTTGCTTCTATTAAATTATTTTTTTGTTTGGCAAGATTGGCTACGTCAGCATTTGCTAACTCGATATATTTTGCATAAAAAGGTTTTGCTAATCCTTCTTTTGCCGTATTATCAATTTGTGCGTTAGCACGACCTCTCCAAAAATATCCATTGGGCCAAGCTGGATTTATTTCGGTAACTTTTGCAAATGCTGAATCGGCCTTTATATAGTTTTTGGCATTGTACCAAGCACGTCCCATATTAAAGTAATCAGTAATGGCTGGCTTAGTCGAATTATTTATTTTTGATTCATATGTTATAGCACTTAAATCATATTTTTTTTGTTTGTTGTACATATCTGCCAAATCATCGTATAGCTCTCCTTGTTTCGGATCTATTGATAAAGCATTTTGAATATAATAAGTGCCTAGCTCAACGTTTCCACTTTTGTTCATTATTTTTCCATAGTAAGAATAATCTTTTCCAATACGTTTAGTTGTATCTTCCTTTGTCATATCAAATACTTTGGCAATAGTTTTTAAGGCTGTATCGTTTTTACCGATTTCGTAATTTACATACGCCATCATTCTCATCATTCCCATATTTGCAGAATCAACTTTTGTAATTAAAGAAAGTTCATATGCAGCGTCATTATATTCTGCACTTTGAAATAAGAATGATGCATAACGCAAACGAGCATTATTATTGTTTTTAGAAAGTTCTAAGTATTTTTTGTAGTTCTCTTTAGCCAAATCAGACTTTCTAAGTTTATAATAACATTCACCCAACTCTCTATATGCTGGGGCAAAGTTTGGATCAATTTTCAGGGTATTATTGAATTCTGTAATTGCGATTTCGTAACTCATCGATCTTTTATACAGTTGTCCTTTATGAAAAACAGATTTAATATATTTCCCTTCTTTTTCTAAGGCTAGATTATAATATTTAGCCGCCTCACTGCCATTATTTTCTTCAGAATAAATATCTCCTATGAGATTATAAACGTCTGGATTCTTAGCATCTATTTTTAAAGCAGCATCAAGATAGACTCGTGCAAGTATTAAATCTTGTGCTTTTTTATGTCGTATCAGGGCTTCTGCCGCAACAATTAATATCAATGCGTTTTTATTTCCTGCTGATTTTACGGTCGATTCGATTAATGCTTTGCCTTCAATTAAATTACCTGCAGCTAATTTTAATTCTGCATTCCCAATTTGCAGTAAATAATTTGTAGGATCCTTTTTCAATCCTTCACTAAAAATAATAGAAGCAGAGTCTGATTTATCAGCATCTAATAAATTATTACCCCAATAATAATAGTAGTCTCCTTTAGTAGGTTCAATTGAAATCAATTTTTGATATACACTTGAAGCTTCATCATGCTGCTCATTTTCGTTTAGTCGAATGGCGTCTTTAAGTGTTTGAGCGCTTACATTAAATCCGATAGTCATCAAGACCGCGACTAAAATTCTCTTTTTCATATTTATTATTTTACTCTGTTTTAATTAATCTAACTGGCATTGTGGCAGGCAATAATCCGGCCATTCTAATTATTCGTTGTCCAGCATCTCCTGCAACAAATGAAACAAAACCAGTTCCCAATCCTGCGCGTCCTTCTCTATTTATCATATAAACTTCTCTGATGAGAGGATATTGCGATAATGCAATATAGGCCTGATATGGTTTGTAATAATCATCTGGATAAACTGGATGGTCTGATGTGGTTAAATCCAGCACTTTTACTCTTGAAAGGAATCCCTGAGTGGTTTTGTCGTCAAAATCACTAATCCAAGAAACTCCAATAATTCCAATGGCGTTTTTGTTTTCCTCAACAAATTTGATAACTCCAGGATTAGATTGGGAGGCAAAACAATTGGAGGATAACGCCGATCCTTTTAGCAAGTTGTCTTTTAGGTAACGAACATTACTTGATCCGTTATTGTCGAATACTACAGAGATTTTGCCCAATTTTGAATTGCTGTAAACTTGATTCCAATTGGAATACTCTCCTGATAAAATCGATGTTAATTGTTTGGTATTTAAAAGGCTATCCGGATTGTCTTTATTAACCACAATTGCAATTGCATCAAGTGCTATTTTAGTGGTTATAGGAATCAAATTTCTAGAGTGGAAATAAAACTTCTCTTTTTCATTTAATTGACGACTAACTACAATTGTCTTTGCAGAATCATTGATTAAATCCTTAAAACAATCAGCCTCTGATTTATGAGAAATATTCACTTGGGCATATTTATATAAACCCATGAATGTGTCTTTTTCAGAATCAATTAATGGTTGAAAGGTTTCGTCCGATGTGATTTTAACTATACCAGAAGTAGGTGTATCACTATAAGGTTTTTTGAAATCTGTACCACATGAAGTAGCTAATAATAAGGCGAGGTAAAAAAAAGATTTATTCATAAACTTATATCATTCACTACTATTAGTTGGTTGTTCCACATTGTCCATGTTTTTCTTCATCGATTTTAATCTGAAAAAACGAAATACACCGTATATCAAAAGCATACTTCCAATTAAATAACGTTTGTTTCCTGGCAATAGTATTTCAACATTAGGTGCTAATAGAATATAAATTCCGACAATGGGATATAACGCCGACATGGCGGCTGTTACATAAAAAAGTATTTTATTTCCTTTCAATTGTTTTTATTGTTTTAATAAGATACAAAACTACAAAAACATCACTAAACGAATAAAGTCAAAACAGATTAAAAATAAAAGAGCCCCAATATAGTCAGGGCTCTTTCGATATGCAGTAATAGCTACATTTATTTTCTCAATGTAAATGAAATAGGAACGTTGAAACTTACTTTCACAGTTCTGCCGTTTTGTTTACCTGGAGTCCACTTAGGCATCGATTTTATTACTCGGATAGCTTCTTCATCACATCCGCCACCAATACCGCGTAAGACTTTTACGTCTGTAATATTTCCATTTTGGTCTACCACGAAGTTGACGAAAACTTTTCCTGTTATATCAGCGTCAACTGCCATTTGAGGATATCGAATATTCTTTTGAATATACGTGTACATAGCAGATTCTCCACCATTTGGGAAGCCCGGCATTTCCTCTACATAAGTAAAGACCTTATCTGCATCTGGATCAGCGGCAACTGGCTCTGGAGGTAATTCTGTTGCGCCTTCTGTACCTTCTTGCGTTACTACACCAACATTAGTTTCATTTAATTTTTCCTGTGGTGGTGGCTGCTCTTCTTCGGCAATTTCTTTATCCACAACAACCGGAGGGGTAAACTTTACCGTTTCAATTGTTGGAGGTGGAGGAGGCGGAGGAGGTGGAGGAGGTTCATTTTTATCTAATGGAGGTGGCTCTTTTAGTTCAACGGTAACTTCCACAGGTTTGTCAACTGCTTTTTCAATGTTTGCAGAAATTAACTTGTAAATTACCGGTGCACATATACAGATGGTAAAAAAGCTTATTGAAATTAACATAGCCTTCGCTGTTGTCTTAGTATATCCTTTACGGATTACATAAGCGCCAAAGTCTTTGTTGCGATTTTCAAAAACCAATTCAGCTCTGTCAGAGTTTGTCACATTGTCCCATGATGGTTCAAGTATGTTTGACATAATTATTGACCTGGTTGAAAGTTTTTAATTAATTCATATTCGCGCGCGTCTAAATCGACTAACGCATATTTACCGATTAAACAGATATTTAATTCATCTATAATATCGATTACATTTTTGTACTTGGCTTTATCGTCAGTTTTAACGAGTACCATTAATGCATACTTTTTACCTTTGATATCGACTACGCGACTTTTCAAAGTGTCTTCATTCATTTTCGTTTTTAATGCATTTTCTTTTAACGTTTTTATTTCATCAACTGCTTGTTTGTTGTAGTCAAGAAATAATTTACGTACTCCACTAGCTGAGAAATCGGTAAGTGTTAATTTGGTTTCAGGTTTTAATTCACCATAATACCAATAGATTTTATTATCACCACTCAACAATATTGTAATTGCATTATTAACTTCATTTTTAATTTCCTGCCCTGGAGGTGGTTTAACAGGCATGTTAATTTCCATTGTTTTGGGTTTACCAAATGTGGTCGTTAACATAAAAAAGGTAAGAAGTAGGAAGGCAAGGTCTACCATCGGAGTCATATCGATATGGGTAGATTGCTTTTTGGCTCTTACTTTACCATGTTTCCCGCCTTTACCCGAGTCAGAGTCGTTGGATTGTATTTGTGCCATTTCTTTTTGACTGGTTAAAGGTTAAATATTAGTAGGACTTTGTTCTAAGGTAGTAACAAGGTTAAATCGGTTCACTTTCATTTCTTGAAAAACCTCAATAACTCTCTTGATAGCAGTATATTTCGCATTTGCATCCCCTTTAATGGCAAATCGCAAAGCTTTGTCTTTGTCCAAAGGTTGTCCGTTAGAATTTTGAGCATCAGCCAAACGACCAAATCGAATCCAGTCGCCTAGTTGATTGTTTAAAGAATCATAAGGAATTCCCATACTTTTCTTCATAAAATTCTTTCTTTCCATTTCATCCAATGGTAAGTATTGCTTTAATTGCTGTACTGTCATCCCGAAGGTTGCCATTACTGCAAAACGATTTGTTTCATTCTCGTCGAACTTTACACCATACTTAGCACTCATTTGGCTAAGCATATTCTTTCTTAGCTCCTTTCCTTCTAAATTGAAGAAAACTCGGCCCGCAGAATCAATGGTCACCAACATAACATTTTCAGGAAGAATTTTTTCTGAAATTGAAGAGGGTGAGTCAACTACCACAGGTTCGTCTGGACGAAACTGGGTGGTTAACATAAAGAACGTAACCAGTAGGAATGCCAAGTCAACCATTGGAGTCATATCCAACGATGGACTGTTTTTGGGCATTTTTACTTTTGGCATACGGATCTAAATTAATTGAATTAGTGTTTTGATGTAAATGTTTGAACAATGCTATAACCTGCTTCATCAATTCCGTAAGTGATAGAATCGATTTTGTTTGTAAAGTAGTTATAGAAAATGATAGCAATTGCAGAAGTTCCGATACCGAATGCAGTATTAATTAAGGCTTCAGAAATACCCGTTGCAAGAGCGGTAGCATCAGGCGAACCTGCTTGGGCTAACGCAGCAAATGCTCTAATCATACCGAATACAGTTCCTAATAGTCCCATAAGGGTTGCGATAGAAGCAATTGTAGAGATTATAATTAAGTTCTTTGATAACATCGGAAGTTCTAAAGTTGTAGCTTCTTCAATTTCTTTTTGAATAGAGGCAACCTTGTGTTCTTTGTCCAATGTAGTGTCTTTCGACATTTGCTGATAAGCATTTACCCCAGCTAAAACTACTGCTGCGATAGATCCTTTTTGCTTGTTACAAGCAGCAACAGCACCGTTCAAATCGCCAGTAGCTAATGATTGTCTAACATTGTGAATGAAAGAGTCTACACGTCCAGCTCCTTTTGACTTGCCAATAGTGATAAATCGCTCAATTACAAATACAATAGTGATTAACAATAAAGACATCAAAATAGGAACAATGAATCCCCCTTTATAAATGATGCCTAAGAAGTTTCCTGGTAACGGATTTAATTCAGGATTGTTATCCTGGAAGTTCGCTGGATTTCCCAACACAAATTTGAAGATTAATACAGCAATCACCAAAGCTGCTGGAATAACAATAGCAGCTAATATGCTATGTAATCCTCCTGATTTTTTCTGACTCATAAGAATGACTTTGTTTTGTTTTTTGATTTTAATTTTAATTTGAGAACCACAATAATAATTAATTCAGTTGAACTAAAAAACCACTAACGCAATACTTCGCAATGGTATTGTCAATAATTGAAAGTTGTGTTACATTATGTATGAATACAAAACGATTGAAATTGAGAAATTTAACGCTTATTTCATGTTCCTCTGTTGCTCGATGTTGTCAAAAAGTTAATTAACTTCTAAAATTATTAAATTGTAAAGAAAGGTCTAATTCGCTACTGCGCACCTTGCCGATTACCGCTTGTAATTCGTCTAGTTTTTTGCCTGATACACGGATTTGATCATCCATAATGGAGGCTTGTACTTTAAAGCCCGCATCCTTTATAATCTTAACAATTTTCTTAGCGGCCTCTTTATCGATGCCTTGTTTTACTTTGATTTCTTTGCGAATCATATTTCCCGAAGCGTATTCGTCTTTACCTAAATCCAAACAGTTACTATCGAGCCCTTGCTTCATCATTCGGGAAATCAGAATATCAACCACCGATTTTACTCGCATCTCATTTTCTGTAATGAGCAAAAGTGTTAGTGTTTTCTTATCTAATTCTAACGTGGTTTTGGATCCATGAAAATCAAAACGGTTGCTAAATTCTTTCACTGTTACATTAATTGCATTATCAAGTTTTTGCAAATCAACTTCGCTTACTATGTCAAAAGAGGCCATAAATTTTATTTTGTTCAAAGGTAAGAATCAAATGTTAATGCTAATTTTTAATAAGAATGTTTATTTATCTTTACATCACACAAACCCCAAACGAATATGCAAAGAAGGATTTCTGCAATCCTTGTTTTTTTAATTATTTCTTATTCATCAATTGCTCAATCTGGAACGCATTACGTTTTGGATACATCAGTAGTTGTTGTTAGGAATGGCGATTCGCTCCTGATGCCCATGTGTGGGGGATTTAATAGTCCTGTCTTTTGTCGGATTGACTTAAATGGCGATAGTTTTAATGATTTACTTGTTTTGGATCGGGTAGGAAATCGAATTTCTACTTTCTTGTTCAATGCAAATGCTGTTATGAAGTATGAATATGCACCTTCTTATATCTCTAAAATTCCCCCACTACATGATTGGGTAAGTAGCTATGATTTTGATTGCGATGGTGATTTGGATTTAATGACCTATTTTAATAATTCTATTGGTATTTGGGAAAACGATTTTACGATTAATTCGGGATTGAGTTTTTCACTATATACATCTCAAATTAATAGTCAATATGCTTCTGGTGTTTCTCCGATTTTTAGTACTCAGGTAAATTTGTCAGCGTTTGATGATGTGGACAATGATGGGGATATGGATATTCTCACATTTACAAATTCAGGTAATTTTATTGAATTTCATAAAAATTACTCCATGGACTCGCTTGGTGTTTGTAATCAGCTTTTATATAAAGTTGAACCTGATTGTTGGGGACATTTTAGGTTGAGCGGATTAACAAACACCGCCTTGCTAAATCAAAACTGTGTAACAAATCGTGAAAGTCATTTACATTCTGGTTCTGTATTAACGGTGTTAGATGAAGATTGTGATGGAGATGCGGACATCATTAATGGAGATATTTTAGGATCAAACCTTCTGTTTTTGAAAAATGGAGGCACTCCTGATTCGGCCTTGATTGTTCAACAAGACACCGTTTTCCCGAGTTATAATGTGAATGTGAATTTACAAAATCTTCCAGCCGCTTTTTATTTAGATGCTGATGGAGATTCGATAAATGATTTATTAGTTACTCCGTTTGCCACCGTTGGGGAGGATTTAAGGAATGTTCATTTTTATAAAAATATTGGGAGTAACTGTCAGAATGTTTTTTCATTTGTAAAAAATAATTTTATGATTGACGAGATGATTGATGTGGGGACATCCGCAAACGTTAGTTTTTTTGATGTGAATGGAGACGGAAGAAAAGATCTTGTTATTGGCAATGATTATGCATATAATGCAAATCCAAATTTACAATATTCTACTTTAAGTGTTTATTTAAATACTTCTGTTGGAGCAGTAACTTCTTTTGAGTTTTTAACTTCCGATTGGTTGAATTTAAGTTCTCTTGGCCAGTTTGGATTAAGCCCTGCTTTTGGTGACATAGACGGTGATGGAGACGATGATTTAATATTAGGAAATGCGGATGGTTCTTTAATTTATTATAAAAATAATTCGGTTGGATCATCCGCCAATTTTGTTTTTGCCGGGCCTTATTTTCAATCGATTGATGTGGGCAATAATTCGATACCTCAAATTATAGATGTAGATAGGGATGGAAAAAATGATTTGTTGATTGGAGAAAGAAGTGGTGTTTTGAATTTTTATAAAAACAATTCAGTAGGTAGTACATTAACATTTAATTTAGTTTCTGCAAACTTTGGTAATGTAAATGTCACCTCGCCAAATTCAATCACAGGGTATAGTTCACCTGTAATGTTTGATAACGGTAATGGATATGAGTTATTAGTGGGTTGTGAAAAAGGAACGATATTTCATTATCAAAACATTGATAATAATCTTACAGGAGCTTTTACCTTGGTAGATTCCATGTATGAACAAATTTATGAACCAAAGCGAGCAACATTAGCGATAGCAGATTATAATCAAGATGGAATAAATGATTTATTAATCGGAAATGGGGCTGGTGGAATCAGAGGTTATTTAGGACAGTTAAACAATGGTGTTTTAGAAACTCAAACATCCGATTTGTATTTTGATGTTTCTCCTAATCCTTTAATTTCAGAAAATGTTCTATTCCTAAAGTTTAAAGCTCCAATAAAAAATGCTAAATTAGAGCTGATTGATGTACTTGGTAAAATAGTTTGGTCATGTGATATAAATGAAGATTACAAACAAATTGATACAAGTAAAATGCAATTGGGTACCTACCTTTTATCAGTGAAGCAAGGTGAAAGGATATATTCAAAAAAAATAATTAAGTTATGAAATTAAGACATTGTTGGGCACTTATTTTTTGCTGTTTATCTACTCTTGTAGATGCGCAAACGCAAACCTTTTTTCGAGATACCTTAGTACATGTGATGGATATGAACAATCAATCATTGTATAATGCATGGGGTGGTGGATTAAATAGTGCTGTATTTGCTGAAATGGATTTGAATAATGATGGAATAATGGATTTAGTGGCGTTTAGCTCAACCAATAATCGAATTGTGCCACTTATAAATAAAGGGATTTATAAAACTTCCTCTTACGTTTATGCTCCAGAATATGTATCTAAATTTCCAAATGATTTGGATGGTTGGATAAAATCATACGATTATGATAATGATGGTGACATGGATTTGTTTTCCTACTATAATGCAAGCATTCGATGTTATCGTAATGATATAAATTTAGGGCAAGGATTAAAATTTACCTTAGTTGTTCCTCAATTATACACGCATTATGGTACCTTTCCGACCAATATCTATGTTTCAAGAGTGAATATGCCTGCATTGTCGGATGTTGACAATGACGGAGACATGGATGTACTCGCATTTTCCATAAGTGGGAGCTGGGTAGAATATCATAAAAATTATGTAATGGATTCGACTGGAAGTCCAAATGGGTTTTTAATGTATAATATCCCTCAATGTTGGGGCTACTTTGCCTTGAAAAGTTCTTACAACACGGCTGATTTACCTCCAATTCCCGCATGTCCGTTATGGCCTGCAAACCCATCAAATACTAATTCACAAATTGAAGAGAAAAAACATGCTGGATCAGTGCTATGTGCCTTTGATGCAGATGGCGATGGGGATAAGGATATTTTAAATGGAGATGTCTTGTCGCCCAATGTGCTGTTTCTTCAAAATTGTGGAAATCCGGATTCTTCCTATGTATGTTCACAAGACTCTGCCTTCCCAAGTTATAATGTTCCAGCCACCATGCTCGATGTTGCTGCGCCTTTTTATTTTGATGCTGATAACGATGGGAATAAAGATTTTGTCGTATCCAACTTTTTTGATACTGGTGAAGATTATAAAAATGTGATGTTATATAGGAATACGACCAATAATCAAACGAATGTATTTAATTACACAACTAATGAATGGTTAGTAAATGAAATGGTAGAAGTCGGAACAGGGGCTCATCCTGCTTTCTTTGACGTGAATGCAGATGGTAAAAAAGATTTATTAATTGCCAATGAATACAGAACAGATGCGGGAGTATTAAAAGGTAAAATTGCTTATTATCAAAATACGTCTGCAGGTAGTAATTATTGTTATACATTCATGACTGATGATTTTGCTTCATTATCTACAAGTGGAATTATAGGGTTATCATTGTCTTTTGCTGACATGGACGGTGATGGAGATGATGATATGATAATTGGAGATGCTAGTGGTAATTTACATCTATTTACTAATAATGCGGTACTTGGTGGATTCGCAGTATTTTCTTTAACGACTCCTAACTATTTAGGAATTAATGTTGGTAGCAATGCAACTCCTCAAATGATAGATGTTGATCATGATGGACAGATTGATATTTTAATTGGAGAGCGTAATGGGAATATCAATTATTACCGAAACAATGGCAACTTTACCTTTTCATTTATTACTGCAAATTTTGGAGGAGTTAATGTAAAGAAAGTAAATATGTTTGCAGGTTTTAGCGTACCTTATTTATTTGATAACGGTAACGGATATGAGTTGTTGGTTGGTTCTTATAGCGGATACTTATATCATTATAATAATATTGATGGAAATTTAAATGGAAACTTCACTTTAGTGGATAGTATGTTTCAAGGAATATATGAACCTCAAAGAAGTTTTCCCGCAGCAAATGATGTGGATGGAGATGGGAAGTATGATTTAGTGATTGGAAATGCTTGTGGTGGAGTAGTGTTGTATTCGCAAAATAGTGTGTTGTCTGTAAACGATAATTCAACCAATAATTCGTTGCAATTTGACGTTTTTCCAAACCCGGTCGCAGTTGAATTTCAAATGTCTATAAAGGAGTTTAATCCTACCCATAAATACCAAGTCAAAATCACAGATATTATTGGTCGTGAAATTTTTTCAAGCGCGATCACAACAAATATCATGGATGTAAACCTTAGTAATTTTAAATCGGGTGTTTACATTTGTAATGTTATTGAAAATAATTCTATTAGTTCAAAAAAAATAATCAAGCTATGAGAGCAATTAGATTGTTGGCTGTGTTAACATTGTTTATTACTTCATGCAATAGTTGCAAAGAAGATGATTGCAAGGCAGGTTCCGGAGGAGGTCTGACCGTGGCAGCAAAAATGATTCATCATATACGTGAAATAAAGGGATGTACTGTTTATGTAAAGTTCAATACGCAGGATTTTCCTGGTGCAAATCCTTCCAATTACGATCTTTCTTTTAAAGCTAATGACAGTTCCAGCATTGCGTATCTTAGAAGTTTAAATTGCGGTGATTATTATTTTTATGCTGTTGGAATTGATAGCTTGTTAACGCCACCTAATAATGTAGTTAAAGGAGGAATGCCTTTCAGCACTGCACAGAAAGAGGGAACTCAATCAATTAACTTATATGTTACAGAAGGAGATTAATTATATAAAAATAATTTTTGCGCTAGCAATTTTATTTCCGATAAGCTCATGCAGATACGATGTGTATGAAGCTCCTGTTGTTTCCAATTATCCAGATAATGTTGGAACAATCATTACTGGTAAATGTGCTACTTCAGGTTGTCATAATGAAATAAGTAGTGCTGGAGCTGCAAATTTAGACTTGACTACTTGGGAGTCGATGTACAGAGGGACTAACAATGGTGCTGTGGTTATTCCTAAGCGACCTGACTTTAGTACATTATTATACTTTACAAACACAGATAGTACAAAAGGTTTGGTTGTTCAACCAACGATGCCACTCAATTCGGCTGCATTAAGTGATTTGGAATATCAAACATTAAAGACATGGATTGAGGACGGGGCAAAATCAAAGGATGGGGTAGAGATGTTTCCCAACGATGCAAACCGCAAGAAATACTACATCACTAACCAAGGTTGTGATGTGGTTTCGGTTATGGATGCTAAAAAGAAAGTGGTCATGTCGATGGTTGATGTTGGGCAAACCCCAGGAGCTACTCCTCCTGAGTCGCCACATAATGTAAAAGTTACGCCAGATGGAAAGTATTGGGCTACGGTTTATTTGAAGTCGGATATTGTTCAGCTATTCAGTACCGTTAGTGATGAGTTGGTAAAGACTATTCCGATTGGTAATGGAATTGCTGGAGGTTGGAATACAATTAGTCTTTCAAAAAACTCGAAATTTGGATATGCAGTAGATTATGATGGGGGGAGAGTTGCAATTGTGGATTTTGACAATGGTACTTCTCAAACCATTGGTCCATTTCCAAGTACAGGTGCTACAATAAATTTACATGGATCGGCATTAAATGCAACAGATGATACTTTATATGTTACCTATCAAGAATCGAGTAAGTTGGTAAAGATTCCGTTGGGAGATCCTTCCAATTATGAAGATGTGAATTTAAATCCAATAGGCCCCGATTATTCGGCTACCTCCTTAAAGCCACATGAAATTATTTTTGCTCCTGATTACAGTAAATATTTTGTAACATGTCAGGATGTAAATCAGGTAAGAGTATTTGATGCTGCAACGGACCAATTAATTAAAGTGATTCCTGTAGGAGTATATCCATTGGAATTTGCTATGTCAGCAGAACATAATTTACTCTTTGTTACAAACATGGAAGATGTGACGTTTCTGCCGGATGTAAAAGGGTCTGTTAGTGTCATTGATATTGTTGGATTGACAGAAATTAAAAAAGTAAAAGTTGGCTGGCAACCGCACGGAATTGCGATTGATAAAGCCAATGATTGCGTAATTGTAGCCAACAGAAATTTTACTGGAGGGCCAGCGCCACATCACGCTTCTGCTTGTGCGGGCAAAAACGGATATTTGAGTAAAATAGACATGGTGACACTCGAAAAAGATAATAGTTTCAAACCGGAGTTGTCTGTAGATCCTTATTCTGTGGCTGTAAAACCATAAATTACATGATGGTTTTGTTTTATGACAATGAATGTTTGATGTGTTCAAATTTTGTGCGCCTAGTTTATAAATACGATGCAACCAAATCAATCTGTTTTTCGGGATTAAATTCTGATTGTTATCGAGATAAGAATCTAGCTTTAGCAACAAATACAGTTGTTTTTTATGTGAATGAGCATCATATTTATACCGAAGCTCAAGCAATTATTGAACTTGCAAAGTTTTTGAGATTTCCATTTAATTGTTTGAATCATCTAAATATCTTACCAATATCATTACTAAATAAAATCTATCGTGTTGTTGCACGAAATCGAAAAATATTTCAGAGAGGGAAAAATGAAAAATGCAAGCGAATTTCTAGCGAATTAATTGGAAGAGTTATTAAATAAAACGAGGCGCCATCATCATGGCGCCTCGTTTTATTAAGATAATAAAGATAATGCCGTATTAAACTGTTTGCATATTATCAAGCACACTCATTACTTCTTTAACAGCAGTAGCAGAGTTAGTTAATAATAATTTTTCAGCATCGTTTAATTGTAATTCGATAATTTCTTCGATACCATTTCTTCCTAATTTTACAGGAACACCAAGATAAATATCTTTCATTCCATACTCGCCATTTAACCAAGCGCAAACAGGGAAAATACGTTTTTGATCACGCACGATAGCTTCTACCATTTGAGCAGCAGCTGCACCCGGAGCATACCATGCTGATGTTCCCATTAGATTTACTAATTCGCCACCACCAACTTTAGTACGTTGAACAATAGCCTCTAATTTATCTGCGGCAATTAATTCAGTTACTGGAATACCAGAAACTGTTGTATAACGAGGAAGCGGAACCATTGTATCGCCATGGCCACCCATTAAAATTGCTTGGATATCTTTTGGTGAACAGTTTAAAGATTCTGCTAAGAAAGCACGGTAGCGAGCTGTGTCTAAAATACCGGCCATACCAAATACTTTTTTACTATCAAGTCCGGAATTTAAATAAGCGCAATACGTCATAACATCCAAAGGATTACTTACAACGATGATGATTGTATTCGGAGAATACTTAATAATATTTTCTGTAACTGACTTTACAATACCTGCATTAGTAGCGATTAGGTCGTCACGGCTCATTCCAGGTTTTCTCGGTAATCCAGATGTAATAACTACAACATCAGAACCTGCAGTAGCAGCATAATCATTTGTAGAACCTTTTACCCGCGTGTCATAAAGGTTGATAGGGGCAGTTTGCCAGATATCTAACGATTTACCTTCAGCGATACCTTCTTTGATATCTAATAAAATTACTTCGTTGGCAAGTTCATTATGTGCAATGACATTCGCGCATGTGGCTCCAACATAACCAGCGCCTACTACAGTTACTTTCATTTTTTTATCCTTAAAATTTGTGTTGCGAAATTACAAAAAACATGACGCTATCAAATAAAAAAAATATGAATAGTTATAATTTTTGTCAAATTGAATAAAACAAAAAAGCCACAGCTATTCTGTGGCTTTTTTTTGAGATGAATGCTGATTAAGCATCCACTTTTGCATATTTTGCATTTTTCTCAATAAACTCACGACGAGGAGGTACATCATCGCCCATAAGCATAGAGAAAATACGATCAGCTTCTGCAGCACTTTCAATAGTAACTTGACGAAGCGTACGCGTATCAGGACGCATGGTAGTTGTCCATAATTGCTCCGCGTTCATCTCTCCAAGACCCTTATATCGCTGAATATTTACCGACGATTCTTTTCCTTCACCAGCCATTCTTTTCACAGCGGCCAAACGTTGTTCATCTGTCCAGCAATATTCTTCTTCTTTTCCTTTTTTTACTAAGTAAAGAGGAGGCGTTGCAATATAGATATAACCATTCTCAATTAATTCCTTCATGTGACGGAAAAAGAAAGTAAGAATTAGCGTTGTAATGTGACTTCCATCTACGTCGGCATCGGTCATGATGACGATTTTATGATAGCGTAATTTTTCAAGATTCAGGGCTCTTTCATCTTCTGCAGTTCCTTTCGATACACCCATTGCAGTAAACATATTACGAATCTCTTCATTATCGAAGATTTTGTGATCCATTGCTTTTTCTACATTCAGGATTTTTCCTCGTAATGGAAGAATAGCTTGGAAGTTTCGATCTCTACCTTGCTTTGCGGTTCCACCCGCAGAATCTCCCTCGACAAGGAACAATTCACATTTACCTGGATCACGCTCTGAGCAATCGCTTAGTTTGCCGGGAAGTCCAGTACCCGTAAATGCTCCTTTACGCTGCACCATTTCACGTGCTTTACGAGCTGCGTGTCGTGCTGTTGCTGCAAGAATTACTTTATTTACAATTGTACGGGCTTCTCTTGGGTGTTCCTCTAAATAAATATTTAGCATTTCAGCTACGGCTTGATCAACAGCACCCATCACCTCATTGTTACCGAGTTTAGTTTTTGTTTGACCTTCAAATTGTGGCTCCTGAACTTTTACAGAAATAACGGCAGTTAAACCTTCACGGAAGTCATCACCACTAATATCAAACTTTAACTTAGCTAACATGCCTTCCTTTTCCGCATAGTTTTTTAATGTTCTAGTTAACGCTCTTCTAAATCCGGCCAAGTGCGTACCACCTTCATGAGTATTGATATTATTCACGTACGAGTGAACATTCTCATTAAAGGAAGAATTATAGCTAAGCGCCACTTCTACAGGAATACCACTTTTTTCGCCTTCCATGTAAATTGGGTCTTCCATTAACTTTTCTCTTGTTTTGTCGAGGTATTCAACAAATTCAACAAGGCCTCTTTCAGAGTAAAATTTTTCAGAGTTAACTGGGGTATTATTTTCGTCTAACTCGCGTAAGTCAGTGATGTTAATTCGTATTCCTTTATTCAAGAAAGCCAGTTCTCGCATACGAGAAGCGAGCGTATCATATAAGTAAACGGTAGTAGTGAAAATAGAATCATCTGGCTTAAAAGTAACTTCCGTTCCAGTTCTGTTCGTTTCGCCAACTACTTTTGCAGCATACAAAGGCTTACCAATGCTAAATTCTTGTTGCCATATTTGTCCGTTGCGATGAACGGTAGCCATCAAGTGTGTAGATAAAGCGTTCACACAAGAAACCCCTACACCATGTAATCCTCCTGAAACCTTATAAGAATCTTTATCAAATTTACCACCGGCATGAAGAACCGTCATAACAACTTCTAAGGCAGATTTCTTTTCTTTAGGATGGATATCAGTAGGGATACCACGACCATCATCCTTTACAGTGATACTATTATCAGTATTAATGAAAACATCGATGTTTTTACAATGACCTGCTAAGGCCTCATCGATTGAGTTATCTACAACTTCATATACTAAGTGGTGTAAACCTTTAACTCCAATATCGCCAATATACATGGCTGGTCTTTTTCTTACTGCCTCTAGCCCTTCGAGTACTTGAATACTGTCGGCTGAATATTCGTTCTGTTTTTGTTCTTGTTCCAGCAATTGATCGCTCATTATTAGTTATATAAAATTTGGTTGAAATTGATCAAACAAAGATATGGAAAAACATGTTTTATTTTCTAATAAAAATCAAGCAATGTTGATAATTTGGATGATTGTTAATTTGCGCAAAAAGATGCAGGATTTAATATACCTTTAGAATTTTACATTGTTTGATTAGACGACTTAAAACAACTATAAAACATCAAGTTAAATAGCGAATCCAATTTCATCGTCAGGATTGCCTTCCTTCAATAAACTAGATTCAAAAAGACTTGTTTGGACCAAAATTTTTTTTCAACAAATTGACCTGATTTGCACTGTTTGTGTATAAAACACTGTAAATCAGCACAAAGGC
Organism: Bacteroidota bacterium; assembly: GCA_046073825.1. GTDB lineage: Bacteria > Bacteroidota > Bacteroidia > AKYH767-A > OLB10 > CAINEC01. Next base: position 19,531 of record JBJTMY010000097.1, on the reverse strand, counting down.
AAAAACAATTTATTCAAACTCTTTTTTTTTAATTTGAAATAATTTGTTTCCTTTGTCCTTCTGAGAAACTGTAAAAATACACGATCCATTATGATCAAGAAATCATTACGCTTATTAGTGGTCTTTTCATTGACCATTGTATGCAGTTTTGCTGCGGACAAGGCTCCAAAAGCACCAAAAACTAAAACAAAAAAGGCCGATAAAGTTTATTCAATCGGGCAGTATTATTCTGCATCTGCATTGTATAAAAAGGCATACGCTAAGTTTAACAAAAACGAGCAAAAAGGTTGGGCTGCTTACCGTGCAGGTGAGTGTGCAAGAATGGTAAATAACAATGCCGAGGCAGAAGATTGGTATGGAAAAGCTGTCAAAGCCAAGTACAAAGACCCTATTTCTATCTTACGTTATGCAGAATCTTTAAAAGCTAATGGAAAATATGCTGAAGCGATTGCTCAGTATAATGCATACAAGGAGAAGAATCCTACTGACAGTAAGGTAGATGGTAAAATCAAAGAATGTGAGCAAGCGCAAGCATGGAATGATAAACCAACTCGTGCTAAGGTAGAGAACGTTTCAGGAGTGAACTCAAAGTACCATGAGTTCGCATTGTGCGAAAATCCTACAGCAAAAGGAAGTTTGGTTTTTACTTCATCAAGAGAGGAGTCGACAGGTTCTAAAAATGACAACTGGTATGGCGAGAAGTACTTTGATATTTTCCAAGCAACAAAAGACAACAATGGTAAGTGGAGTACACCAACTGTATTCCCTGGGCCAGCAAATTCTGATAATTCAGATGGAGCGGCTTGCTTCGATGCGACTGGAAAAACAATGTATTTTACTACTTGTCCTACAATTAAGGGTAAAAATATGCAATGTAAGATTATGATGACAACACTTGCTGATGGTAAGTGGAGTGATCCTGTAGCATTGCCTTTTAATAGTGACAGTTATACATGTGGCCACCCAAGTTTATCTGCTGATGGCAAAACTTTATATTTTGCGAGTGACATGCCCGGTGGATTAGGTGGAAAAGATATTTGGATGTCATCTTGGGATGCTTCTGCAAATGCTTGGGGAACGCCAATAAATGCAGGATCAGTAATTAATAGTGATGGTGATGATATGTTCCCACGTGTAGCTACAAATGGTCGTTTATATTATGCATCTAATGGTAAACCTGGAATGGGAGGTTTAGATATGTTTTACTCAACAAACGAAGCAGGACAATGGTCAGAACCGGTAAATCTTCAATCGCCTATTAACTCAGGAGCCGATGATTTTGGTGTTATAATGACTTCAGAAACATCTGGATATTTTTCTTCAAGTCGTGCTGGTGGTCAAGGTGGTGATGATATTTATTCATTCGTTATTCCTCCAGTTAAGTTAAAAGTTGGTGGACGTGTTTATGATACAGATACAAAAGAAAGTATTGAAGGAGCAACTGTGGAGCTATTTGGAAGTGATGGTACTTCACTAAGTGTTTCTACCGGTGCTGATGGATTATATACTTATGAATTAAAGGCAAACGTAAAGTATAAAATCTCTGCTTCTTTCACAGGATATTTAACGAAGTTTCATGAATTAAGTACTGTTGGAATTGAAGAAGATAAAGACTTTACAAAAGATTTTGATTTCCCATTAAAGTCTACAAAGAAACCTATTACAGTACCAATGGTATTCTACGATTTAGACAAAGCTACATTACGTGCAGAATCTAAATCAGCATTAGATGGTTTAATCAAAACTTTAACAGAAAATCCTACATTAACAATTAAATTGACTTCACATACCGATTATCGTGCAGACGATAACTACAATATGAGTTTATCAAATCGTCGTGCGAAGAGTGTTATGGATTATTTAGTTGCTCATGGAATTCCTGCTGATCGTTTAACGTTTGAAGGAAAAGGGGAAACTACTCCAAAAGCAGTTGAAAATGATGAAGAATATTTACCATTTAAACGCGGCGATGTGTTAACTAAGGAATTTATTGATGGATTGGCAACTAAAGAATTGAAAGAAAAAGCTCATCAATACAATCGTAGAACAGAATTTGAAGTTACAGGAGCTACATACGTTCCGAAAAACTAAAAATTTTAATAAATGGAAACGCCCTGAATATTTTCGGGGCGTTTTTTTTTAATATTAATCGAACAAAGGAAATCAAACTCGTAAATTTGCAGCTATGAATAGTTCAGAAAGATATAACCTCCGAGGAGTGTCGGCAACAAAGGATGAAGTACATGCGGCTATTCAAAAAGTTGATAAAGGGCTGTTTCCCTCCGCATTTTGTAAAATAATCCCTGATTATTTAGGCGGAGACAGTGATTATTGCAATATTATGCATGCCGATGGCGCAGGAACTAAAAGTAGTTTAGCTTATGCTTATTGGAAAGAAACGGGGGATTTGTCAGTTTGGAAAGGTATTGCGCAAGATGCATTAATAATGAATATTGATGATCTATTATGTGTTGGAGCTGTTTCAAATATTTTATTATCCTCTACCATAGGCAGAAATAAACGCCTTATTCCTGGTGAAGTAATTGCCGCCATTATTAATGGGACTGAAGAGTTAGTGGAACAATTAAGATCTTATGGAGTTTCCATTTATACGACTGGAGGGGAAACTGCAGATGTAGGTGATTTGGTAAGAACAATCATAGTAGATAGTACTGTTACCTGCAGAATGAAGCGTAATGAAGTAATTGATAATGCTAATATTCAAGATGGAGATGTGATAGTAGGATTAAGTTCTAGCGGTCAAGCAACTTATGAAGAGGTCTATAATGGAGGAATGGGTAGTAACGGTTTAACATCTGCTCGACATGATGTGTTTAGTAAAATAGTTGCAGAAAAGTACCCAGATACATTTGATGCCGGATTACCAGAAGAATTAGTTTATTCAGGTACAAAACAGCTAACCGATAAAATTGCCGAAGTGCCATTGGATGCAGGTCGATTAGTTTTGTCTCCAACACGTACATACGCTCCCGTTATAAAGTCAATATTGAATGAAATGCGTTCAGCTATTCATGGGATGGTACATTGTAGCGGTGGTGGACAAACAAAAGTTTTACATTTTGTAAATGACGTTCATATTATTAAAGATCGACTTTTTGAATTACCTCCATTGTTTAAAATGATACAAGAAGAGTCGAATACCAGTTGGAAAGAAATGTATCAAGTTTTTAATATGGGACATAGAATGGAAATTTATTGCCATCCAAACCATGCAGAGAAAATTATTTCCATTGCGAATAGCTTTAATATTGATGCACAAGTAATAGGAAGAGTAGAAAAAAGCAATCAAAAAAAATTAACCATTCAATCTCCATACGGAGTTTTTGAATGGTAATTAAATTATAGGAAGAACAAGGATATGTCAAAAGAAGGAATGTTGGAAAAGCTAGAAGCTTTAGAAGCAAGGTATCATGATTACGGAACGCAGTTAAGTGATCCTTCTGTTATTGCCGACCAAAAGAAATTTCAGCAGTTAAATAAAGCGTATAAAGATTTACAGGATATTGTAGAAGCAACCGTTAAGTTTCGTGGATTAATTAAAAATATTGAAGAAGCGAAAGAGGTTTTAGCAAACGACAAAGACGAAGATTTTCGTGCAATGGCAAAGGCAGAGTTAGACGCGCTAGAGCCTGAATTAGAAAAGTTGGATGAGCATATTCAAATGTTAATGATTCCAAAAGATCCTGAAGACAGCAAAGCTGCTATTCTAGAAGTACGTGCTGGTACAGGTGGTGATGAGGCGAGTATATTCGCAGGAGATTTGGCACGAATGTACCAGCGTTATTGTGAGCAACGAGGGTGGAAGTACGAAGTGGTGGATTTTAATGAAGGGAATACCGGAGGGTATAAAGAAATTGTGATGGAGATTAACGTACCCGGAGCTTATGGAGTTTTAAAATATGAAAGTGGAGTACACCGAGTGCAACGCGTGCCATTAACGGAAACACAAGGAAGGATACATACATCTGCTGCAACCGTAGTAGTTTTGCCAGAGGCTGATGAGTTTGATGAAATTGAAATTAACCCAGCCGATCTTGAACTTCAAACTTCGCGTTCAGGTGGAGCAGGTGGACAAAATGTAAATAAAGTGGAGACCAAAGTGCAGTTGACGCATAAGCCAACAGGAATTGTTGTTACCTGTCAGATAGAACGTTCACAGCATGGTAATCGTGAACGTGCCATGCAAATGTTACGGTCTCGCCTATACGAAATGGAAGTGAATAAAAGAATGAATGAAGTTTCCAGTCGCCGTAAAACATTGGTCTCTACGGGCGATCGATCTGCAAAAATCCGAACATATAATTATCCTCAAAGTAGAGTGACAGATCATCGCATCAGTTATACAAGTCATAATTTATCCGCAATTATGAATGGCGATATACAAGAGTTTATTGATGCATTGCAGTTTGCTGAGAATACCGAGAAGATGAAAGAAGAAACCATGATGAATTAATAGTATGAATCGTTTAGCTTTATTTCAACAGATAAAAAAGAAAAAGTCGTACTTGTGCGTTGGTTTAGATACGGATATAGATAAAATTCCTTCGCATCTTCTTGCCTCGGATGATCCAGTATTTGAGTTTAATAAAGCAATAATTGAGGCCACCAAAGATTATTGCGTAGCTTATAAACCCAATCTTGCTTTTTATGAGGCTTTAGGAATAAAAGGGTGGGAGAGTTTGAAGAAAACTATTGAATATATTCCTAATGATTGCTTAATAATAGCAGATGCAAAAAGAGGAGATATCGGTAATACGTCGGCGTTATATGCTAAGGCTTTTTTTAATGAATTAAAAGCGGATGCAGTAACTGTTGCTCCTTACATGGGAAAGGATTCTGTGATACCATTTTTAAATTTTGAAAATAAGTGGGTGATCGTTTTAGCTTTGACATCCAACGAAGGTGCTAATGATTTTCAGACATCGACTATGGTTGAATCTAATACACCGTTATATGAAAATGTAATGCGTTCTGTGCAGTCGTGGGGTAATGAAGAACAGATAATGTTTGTTGTAGGGGCTACTCGAGCAGAACAATTTGCGCATGTTCGTTCTATAGCGCCTGCTTACTTTTTTTTAGTGCCTGGTGTTGGAGCTCAAGGTGGAGATTTGAAAGCAATTTCAAAAGCAGGGTTTAATGATCAATGTGGATTGTTAGTTAACTCTTCTCGGCAGATTATTTATGCGAGCAATGATTTGGATTTTGCTGATAAAGCAGGAGTAGAAGCCAAAAAGGTACAATATGAAATGGAATTGCTTTTGGCAGAAGCAGGACTTATTTAATCAAGCAGCAGTAAATCCTAACTGTTAATTTGAATTAATCGTTTGTAAACGACAATAAGTACTTATCAACCGATTCTTTTTTTATTCGCAATATATATTTGAACAAAATTCAAGTAATGCGATTAAACAAATGGAAGTATTTATTTAAATCCTATTTTACATATACTGTTAAAGAGCAACGTGCCATTGTTGTGCTTTTAATTTTTATCGTTTTTCAGCAGTTGTTTTTATTGGCTATGCATTTTGTCCCGCTAAATGGAATTTCTCCAAATGATTACGTGGTGGAGGATACTTTATCGAAGGTGGAAGAATATAAACACCATCCGAAGAATACATTCGTTCATTCCAAAAATGATAAGACAAATTTTGATCTTTTTCAATTTGATCCTAATACCATCCAACTTTCTGATTGGATGGCGTTAGGATTAACGGAAAAACAAGCCCAAGCCATATTAAAATACATTGCTAAAGGAGGACGGTTTAAGACAAAGCAAGATTTGAAAAAAATGAGAATGATTCACGAGCAGTTATTGATAAAATGGTGGAAACATATCCAGCTTCCAGACAATGAAATTAAAGCATTAACGGTGTTTCATAAAAAAGACAGCTTTATTAATTTAAGTCCGCCAAAATTAAACATCAATGTTGCAACTACGGATGAATTGGATGCGTTGCCACTTATTGGTGAAGGACGTGCAAAAGCCATCGTTGCTTATCGAATGCGTTTGGGAGGGTATATTAGTTTAGATCAATTGACGGAAGTGAAGTGCTTGCCAGACTCTGTTTTGAAAGCCATACAAGCTAGAATTTATACCGATGGAAAGGTTTTGAAAAGCCTGAATATTAACTCAGATTCTTTATTCCATCCTTATTTACCTAAGAATATGGCAAAAATGATCGTTAGTTATCGACAACAACACGGAAATTATCAACGAATTGAAGACTTGAGCGTTTTGCCCTTGTATGATGACAAAATCATGCGTAAAATTGCACCTTATTTAACAGTAACGCCATAATCATGGAATTTAAATCGACAGAGAACCAAGAAATGATTGCGCAAACCGTGCGTGATTTTGCAGAGAAAAATATTCGCCCTTACCTTATGGACTGGGATGAGTCACAGACTTTCCCTATTGATATTTTTAAAAAGTTAGGCGACTTAGGTCTTATGGGAGTTTTGGTACCAGAAGAATATGGTGGAGCCGGGTTAGGATATTTTGAATACGTAACAGCGATTCAAGAGTTGGCTCGCGTTTGTGGATCAATCGGATTGTCGATGGCAGCGCATAACTCTTTATGCACAGGACATATTTTAACATTTGGTAATGAAGAGCAGAAGAAGAAATACCTTCCGAAGTTAGCTACTGCAGAATTTATCGGAGCTTGGGGATTAACAGAAGCCAATACAGGTTCAGATGCCATGCGTATGCGTTGTGTGGCGAAGCAAGACGGCGACTATTGGGTTATTAATGGTTCAAAAAATTGGATTACTCATGGAATTTCAGGCGATGTAGCTGTTGTTTTAGCTCGCACTGGAGAGTTGCTGGATTCAAATGGAATTACGGCATTTGTTGTGGAAAGAGGAACTCCAGGATTTAATGCTGGTAAGAAAGAAAACAAACTTGGAATGCGTGCATCTGAAACAGCAGAAATGATTTTCGAAGATTGTCGTGTTCATCAAAGTCAGGTTTTAGGTAAAGTAGGTGATGGATTTAAGCAAGCAATGAAAATTCTTGATGGTGGTCGTATATCTATTGCTGCATTAAGTTTAGGTATTGCAAAAGGTGCTTTTGATGCATCTGTTAAATATTCGCAAGAGCGTCAACAATTCGGACAACCTATTGCCAACTTTCAAGCTATTTCGTTTAAGTTAGCAGATATGGCAACACAAATTGAAGCAGCAGAATTGTTGACATTGCAAGCCGCAGATTTAAAAAATCGTGGAGAAAAAATGACGAAGCAATCGGCATTTGCAAAATACTATGCTAGCGAGGTAGCTGTAAAATGTTCTACGGAAGCAGTTCAGATTTTTGGCGGGTATGGATATACCAAAGACTTCCCTGTAGAAAAATTCTATCGTGATTCTAAGTTATGCACCATTGGCGAAGGAACTTCTGAAATTCAGAAATTAGTGATTGCACGTAATATTCTTACTGCTTAAAAAATTAAATTCATTTGAAAGGTACATCGTCTGGTGTACCTTTTTTTATATCCAATAAATTAAAATCAAGAAAAAAAATAATAAGCTGACAAGAGAGAAGAATGTTATCATACAGCCACTACCAACAGTAGTACGGTTGTATATTCTGTTGTAAGCTGCTTTTTTCGGATTGGTCAGCCATCCCCATCCTCTTGGTGCTTTAAGTCCTAAGCTATGACGAATAATCCTTTTAACTGAGGTGCGAGCTGCGATGCGTTTATTTAAATTAGGGATGCGAATTCCGAATTTCATTAGTTGATGTTTTATCTAAAAATAAAAAAGTCCTGCATTGCTACAGGACTTTTTACTAATGATTTTTTAATTAAAAGGAATAGGTTAATCCAGCCATGCCAACAAAACGATAGTTGGGATAATTGTAGTAACGGAAATAGCGCGTAAATCCAACATTGTTTAAACTAATAAAAACGGAAAGTAGCTTCGTATAACGGTAGTCAACTGTAAGGTTTGCATCTACGTATCCTTTCAGTTTAATATTGTTGGTGATTAACTGATGAGTCGCTTTTGAAGAGTCAATGTCATAGCTTAACCCATTTGATTCCCCAATATAAAACACATCTGCCTTTGCAAATATTTTTTCTGCAATTGCATAGGACCCATGAAGGCCAGCACGAATTGCCGGTGTGTAAAGAGGCTTAGCAAGTTTGTCTGTTTGGTAATTGTTGTATTCTACTGAAACGCCTACAGCCGTTTTTTCTTCAAACTTATACTCAATAGCTGCATTCGCTTTGATATACTTTACGTTATCATACTGAACATTAAAGCTTGTTGGCGCGTCATGAAGCTTTCCTACACTAACGGTATCAACTGTGTTGTAAAAGAAAGGCATGTTTGATAAATCGGAATAAGAAGCCGATGCAGTTAATAAAAGATTGTGTTCCAGTTTGATTTTAGCTCCTGCTTCAAATGCAATTTTGTTATTGGTATTTTGCAAGAAAAGATATTTGCCGAAAAACGGATTTTGATTAGCGAATGAACGCAGATCATTTCGTTGTAAATCGCCACTCACTTTACCATAAACTGTAAAAGTTTCAGGTATTAAATGATAGGTTCCCACTGCGAATGGGTAGATGCGAAATGCGCCAATATTGTTTTCAGTTTCTCCAACTAGATTAGCTCCCAAAGTAAATGCGGCCAAGTTTTTATTAATATTTAATCGAGGCATGATACGAAAGATGTTTCTCGTAAAATCTAATGTATCTAAATTATATTTACCTGCATCATACGAAACATCTAACGTTGCATTGCCTTTGTTACCTGTTTTTTCCGCACCTGCTTTTATCGTAAAATTATTTTCTGATGATTGCAAATTGTCAGAGAACGTATAGAATGCAACTCCACCATTAAACCCGATTGATTCATCTGTTTTTTTCTTTGTTTGTATCCCTAATGAGGCATTTACATCTTGCAACACATGTTTAGTTTCTGCTTTAGAAAACAAGTCGGGCGCTTTGTATCCATAATAATGAACTAAGTCTCTTTTAAATCCTATGTCGGTAGTTAGGTTCAATTTGTCAAAATAGCGGATACCCGTTGCGTTTAGTGCATCATGGTTATTAGATGGGTTTCCATAATCGGTAATGCCACCGGTACTCGACAAGTGATTGTAGCGCACACCAGCATTAAATTCTTTTGATCGTAAGGAGTTGAAATATAAATCTACCATTGGTAAATTTTGTAATCCATAACCAGCTTTAATAAAACCCTTATATAGTTTTTTTATGTTATCGTCTTTAATTTTTACAGGTTTGATAGGCGAAAGATTATAATTCGAATTCATCGGTTTAGGGTCGATGGTATAGGTGAGTGTAGGGGGATTAAAAATAGATGTGTCACCAACCGGAGTAATGTTAATTTTGAATGCATCATTTAATACAGGGGTGTATTCCTTGTAAACATTGATGTCTTCGTTCCCTAAATTTTTAGTTCCGCCTTTTGTGCTGTCTGGTACAGTTTGCGCATTTGCTGAGCTAGCTATCAGGATGGATGCAGCTGCAATTATAAAATAATTGACAACTGCTGTATAATTTAAACGGATCATATTCATGTTTCTTAAAAGCAATAAAGTTATTTGGCGTTATTAATATCTGTTTCTTGTTCTTTGGGCTCTTCGGGCTTCATTAGGTCCTTGCTTCCATTCGCGTCTATCTCATTAAAGCGTGAAGTGGCTAACGCTTTAATGTCTTCAGGGTCGGAAGGATCTACTTCAAAATTGTCGATTATACTTTGCAATGTTTGCTTTGCTTGAAAGGTGTCTTTTAAAGCCACATAATTATCTGCTAAGAGGATGAATGATTTTCCAATCCAATAATCATAAGAAGGAACTTCGTTAATGATTTCAAAACATTTGGCTTGAGAAGTTTTAAAATTGTTTTGTTTAAATTCTATCAGCGCAAGGTTATAACGCGATTCAGCTCCTACTGCACTACTTTGTTTATAGGTTAACTGAAACTCTTTTTTAGCCGTATTATAATCATCTGTTAAGAGTGCACAACGACCATTAGTAATATGCGCTTCTGCAATAATTTCATTAGATACTTTGTCGGATGATAATAATTTTTGAGCATACAGAATGGATTGATCATACATCTTGTTTTTAAAATAACTACGCATCAATCCTGTTTGAGCATAAATGATATTGTCTCGTAAATCGGCAGTTTGTTCTAGTTTTACGTAATGAGCAATGGCTTTTTCGTACGACTTATTTTTATAATTGATATTGCCGGCCTTTAGCAATGACTTTTCTGAAAAAATATTTTTAGGTTGGTCAACAATGGTTTCATAACCAATTAATGCTTCATTTAATTTATTCGCGCGATAATCACATTCTGCTATGTAGAAAGTCGCATTTAATTTAAAAATGCCATTGCTAAATTGCGATAGATATTTTGTCATAGAAGCCTTTGCTTCATCAAACTTTTGATTTAAATATTGTTGTTCTGCTGCTTCGTAAGTAATCGAATCTTGTGCGCCTTCACTGATACTTACATTGGAAACTGTTTTCGCATATTCAAAGTATTTATCTGGAGTTCCATTCGAAATGTAAATACTTTTAATTGTTGCCAAGGCTTCTGCTGCTTCTGGAGATCCTGGATAATTACTTACTACTTTTTTGAAAATACCCAATGCATCATCATCTTCATTGTTGTTAAAACAAATTAAACCAATATTCAATTGTGCTTTTTTAGCATACACGCTATTGGGAAATTCACTCAATAAGTCGTTAAACAATTTTTTAGCCTCATTTGAATTGCCCAATGTCATTTGCGCTTTTCCTTTTTCATATAATCCGTCTGCTTTGAATTTTGATTTCGGATATTGCGTCAACAGGGTATTCATAGTTGTTGTTTTACCATCAACATCGCCTAAAAGACCTTGTAAAATCCCTTTCTGAAATAATGCATAGTCGCTGGAAGCAGCCTGGTTATCGATAGCCTGCTGATAATACGGTAATGCCGTTTCAAATTCACGAGTTACATAAAAGCAGTCACCTGTTCTTAACAAACAATCATCAAATGTTGATTTAGATACTTCCCCTTTCTTTGTTAAATATTTTCTAAACCATGTGGACGCATCATTGTATTCTGCATTTTTAAAGTAGGCATATCCTAAATTGTAATGTGCTAACTCGTAAAATTCAGTATTCACTGATGCTGGATTAAAAATAAAAATCCGATATTGCTTTACCGCTGCATCAAACTTATTTCCTTTATAAAGCGCCTCTGCTTTCCAATACATTGCTAACGCACGTAAATTTTGATCAATATCATTTACAATGGCTTTCTCAAACATCGAAATGGAATTGTCCAGGTAACCATCATTAAATAATTCAACGCCTCTGTAGTAAGCTACTTTTTGGTAAGCTGTTTTTGAGCGAGTGGTTTTTATTTTGATGTTATCTAAAGCTGTTAATGCATCCTTATAGTTTCTGGTATTCAAATAAAGAACCGCAATTAACTCATTTGATTCATCAGCATATTTAGAGTTAGGGTAGTTGACCAAGAAGTTTCTAAATGCATTTAAAGCTACAGGCTGAAAACCTAATTCATAAGATAGTTTTGCGTAGTTAAATTGCGATGATTCGCTAATGCTTGCATCAAAAGTATTCTTACCAGCAAATTGAAATGCATTTCTCGCTGCTTGTTTGTTTTTTGATTTCAAATAGCAATCCGCAAGATGATAATACGCATTCTGTCCTAAAGAGTCATTTACTTCTGTTACGCGTTCAAAGTTGGAGGCGGCAGTTTTATAGTCGCCATTTTTATATTCGCAATAAGCAATAGAGTAGCGGTCATCACGATTTATTGCAGGAACACTTGATTGGTAAGTATCAAAATACGTTAGCGCATTTTTGTAATCACCCGCTCTGTAATATGATTCAGCAACAATGCGATTAATTTCAGATGCATTTTGAGGATTTGATTTTCTAAGGATATCGGTTCCATACTTAATTACCTCGTTGTACTTTGCTTGTTCAAAATACATTTGCGTAATGTAATAAGGCACTAATGGTCCAAACGTAGCAGAAGAATCTAGTTTTTTAAAATACTCAAGTGCTGTATTAAAATTATTTTGCGTGTAGGCGATATGGCCATAGTAATATTGAGCTGCGGTTTGATATTTAGATTCGACCTCAAGTATTTCATGAAAGTTTTTAGATGCTTTCTCCTGATCGTTTTTTGAAAAATAGCAATAGCCAGTTTTAAAATAATATTCTGCAACCTCATCTCCTGATAGGTAATAAACATCTGCTTTTTCAAGTGCAGTAAGTGCTTTACCATATTGTTTGGTTCGATAGTACATTCTTCCAAGATAAAACCATGCTAGGGGCGCTTTCGTGCTTTCAGGATATTTCTCAATAAATGTTTGAAGTTTTGATTCAGCATCCGGATTAAAAAGTTCAAAAGAAGAAACAGCTGAGTAATAAGCAGCGTTGATTTTTAAAGGCAATGATCCTTTCGGAGAAGCTGCATACGCATCAAATAAGTCAATTGCAGCCCCGTATTTTTCTTTGATAAACAACTCGTGTGCGGTCTTGTAATCTCTATCGGCTTCTATAAAGATTTCAGTATGTTGTGCAAAGGAAATGTTAGAGCTAAGTAGTCCAACTAAGATTAATAATTTAAGTTTATGCTTCATGTTCGGGTACACCTATGGAAAGTCAAAATTACAGCTATGAAACGCTATTAAGAGGCCCATTAGTGCATTAATGCCCGATTTTATCAACACCAAAGTGTATATAATTACCGTTTTAAAGAGCGTAAATATCGGTGGGCAACAAAAAGTTTTTACTTTCGTTTTGAATTGATAAATACAATTGGCCTTATGAAATTCTTTCGTCCCCTTGCATTGGTATTAGTGGTTATCTCACTTCATGCATGCAGAAAAAAAGAAACTCCCAAAATTGAAGCAGACAATGATACTTCCACATCAATTGAAAATGCCATGGCGGATGCCGCCTATAATGATGTTGTTAGTATCGCTGACGAAGCTTATACAGGTTCTGTAAGCTCATACAAATCTATTTGTCCACCAGTGTATTTGTCGAATTGCGCCTCTGTTTCGTTTGATACTACTTCTAGCCCTAAATCTTTTATTATCGATTTTGGAGCTACGAATTGCCTTTGTAATGATGTGAATTACAGACGAGGTAAAATCATTGTTACCTATCAAGGATTTTATCGTGATAGTGGAAGTACACATACGATTACTTTTGATAATTATTATGTTGACAACAATAAAATTGATGGCACTAAAACGGTCGTTAATAAAGGCCGAAATAATCAGGGTAATTTGGAGTATGCCATCACCGTAAACGGAACAATCACCTGGGATGCTTCTTATTTTGGAAGTGTTTGCACAAGTACTTATACATCAAATAGAGTTCGAGAATGGAGTAGTGGGGAATCTACTCAAATATGGACGGATGATGTGTATCTGATTAGTGGTACTCAAAGTGGAGTTACTCATACTGGCGCAACTTATTCTGCTTATACAGTAGCTCCTCTGAAAAAAGAAACAGGATATCGACATATTACCGATGGCACATTAGCATTTACACCGCAAGGTAAATTCACTCGATACATCAACTACGGATATCCCAATGGTACTCCCGATAATTTAGCGCAAGTAACCATCAACGGATATAATTACATCATACAATTACGATGATAAAAAATAATTAAAACAAGAAAGGGACGAATATTTTTTCGTCCCTTTCTTGTTATCGAATGATGGTAATCTGTCCGGTTTCTTCATGATGTTTGTTGTACATGTCCTTCGTTCTAACTCGATATACATATACACCAGAAGGGCAATCTTCATATTGATTTAAATACTTCCCATTCCATTTTTCATCAGTATTGGTGGTATTCCACACTAATTGGCCTCTTCTGTTAAAAACCCATAACTCAAAATTACGTACTCCTTTCGAGAAAATTTCAAACACATCATTCAGTCCATCATTGTTAGGGGAAAATGCATTCGGAAGGGTTAGGTTATAAATATCTTTTACTTCAACAGTTACAAAGGAAGAGTCGGAGCAGCCTCCCGCATTGATGGTAATGAATTTTACGATAAAGGTTCCTGTGTCTTGATAATTGTGTTGTGTGTAGCACGCACTATCAATGGACCCATCGCCAAAATCAAAAATACAATCACTTCCTGGCGCTGTTGCTGTAAACGTGATCAAAGGATTCATGGAATTAACCACCAATGGATTTGCAATAAAAGAAGAATTTGGAAGACTCGTTACATTAATGCCAGTTGCGATTGTCTCAGTAGTAGAACAAGTGTCAGCACTTACAATTGTAAGTGAAGGTTGATAGACACCTGCTAAAGCATAATTGTAAGTTGGGTTCGATTGAGTAGAACTATTACCATCACCAAAATCCCAATTGATGGTAGATCCTGGAAATGCTGGCGAGTTATTACTAAAATTTACCGTTACGGGCGGACATCCACCTGTAACATCTGATCCTAATAACACTTGAGGGTTGGGCTTAATAAACACACTATCCGTATAAATATCTGTGGGACATCCTGGGGTAGATGTACTTAAGGTAACTACTTGCCATCCTGTTGTATTAAAATTAACATTGTTTACGGTAGCATTGGTGGAGGTTGTTGTACTTGCATTGGATCCAAAATTCCAAGTGCAAAGAGCTCCTGGAACTATTGCATAGGCAGGACTAAAATTATAGGCATTGCCAATTTCGCATTGAGGTCCTGGACGATTAAATCGTGCAAGCTGAACAGGGTGAATGGTAACCACTGCACTGTCTTTTGAGCTACAAAATCCCTCGGTTGTAGTCACAATATACTTTACTAACGTATCAGCATTACCGAAATTAGGAATAGAAGCGGTTGGATTAGAAGTATTGATATTATTTAAATAACTAGCTGGTGACCACACGTAGGTGTATCCAGATGTTGTGGTAGTTCCAATGCCGATAGGTTGATTAGCGCAAGTGCTTGCGGCTCCGCCTGCATTTGAAATGGGGTAGTTTGCCACCGTTATTGTTTGTTTGCTGGTGTCGGAAGAGCAATAGGCATCCGCTAATACGAGGTAAACGGTATAGCTTCCTGCACTCGGAAAGTTAACTGATTTAGGTCCGTTAGCGGGTCCAGATCCATTTCCACCTCCGAATCCCCAATTGAAATTCGTTATAGGCTGCTGAGTAGTTCCAGAAAATGTCAAAAGTGTATTGTCATTTCCACAAACCTGATTGTTGCTCACGGTAAAACTGGATGTTGGTTTTGCTCTTACTAAAATCGTTGCAGTATCAGATGAAGAACATCCATTGGCAGAAGTGCCTGTTGCAATCCAAGAAGTGTTTCCAGCAGTAGGCCATGTAAAAGTTCCATTGCCTGTACTTACAGGATTGCCAGATATCACGGTAGTTGTTCCAAAATTCCAAGTATAAGTTAATCCAGCTGGAATACCATTCACAATGGCATTTAACGTTAATGTATCTTTCTCACAAACTGCAGTTGGCGCAGACACATTTACTGTTGGTGATTGACTAATGACAATATTATTGGAGGTAGGGAAAGATAGGCATCCATGATCCTGAACAGCTAATCCAATGGAATAGTTGCCGGGTGCTGCATAAGTAATATTAAAGTTGGTGTTTGATGAATTTGTTACTGTTCCAACACCATACGACCAGCCAAACACTGCAGCACTGCTGGCATTACCCGTGTAAGTTACAGGAATGGATGTGCTTGAGCAGCCTGTGGTTGCTACGGTAAATGTGGAAGTAGGGAAATCATAAACGAAAATTGTATCTCGAGCAGTATCGGAAACACAACCATTTTCAGTTGCTACCAACCAAACTGGCTGTGCACCTGGAGTGTTCCAAAAGACGGTATTCGTTCCAACACCTGTTCCAATCACTCCTGCATTGTTTGCATAATTCCAATTGTAATTCGCATTAAAAGAAATTGAATTCACCGAGAAGTCAACGGTAATTGGATTTGTTCCATCGGTACAACCGGTATTAGTGCTTGCAGTAAAAGTGGCTGCAGGTCGTGGAGTAACAACAATTTGTCTCGTATAACTGCTAGAACATCCTGTTGGGTGGTTTAAAGTAAGCTTTACATAGTAGGTTCCTGGTCCGAAGTTATGAGAAGGATAAGAGAATGGTCCTGATGCAGCATTACCTGTTACTAACGGTGAGCCATCACCGAAATCAAGTACATAGCTTGTTAAATTAGAATAGGTAGAAAAATCGGAAACATTTAAGGTCAAGGATCCGCAAGCCGATAAACTATCAACATTGAATCCTGCTGTTGGCAACATGTTTAATGCACTTCCCCATTTCATGTTAAAGCCCGATCCAGATTCACTGGTGTCATCAATCATTAACGCATAGGTTTTTCCAGACGTGACCGTAACGGGAGGGCAAAATGGCGTGGTGTTGCAATTGGTCGCAGACGCAGAAAGTCCAAAGGGAAGTGAAGAGTTGTAAATTGAATTACATGCGATTTCTGTTCCTGGACAACCCGCACTCAAATCATACAATGCCCACCTAAATCCTCCAAGCCCAGTAGGAGTACAGGTGAACTCTAACGGAGCTGTGTTTCCAGGTGTGAATTTATACCACATTTCACGATGCGGTGGAGTGTTAAAACAAGAAGGGTTAACGGTTGAACTATTAATAGAAGATCCTGGACAACTAAAATCTACTTTGTTGCAAACAGCTACAGCGCTGGCACAATTGATCCCAGGGCTTACAAACCCTTGGGTGGAATTAATACAAAGTGAAAATCCTCCATCACTTGTAAGCGCAGTAACAGAAAACCATACTTGAGTTCCTGCTGCACTTGTAAATGCAACCGAAGCTGGCGATGCATTAGCGGTGGCTGCATTGCAAACATTGGTTCCTCCAATAGCACAGTTACCATTGGCCACTGTGATGGAGGGTTTCTGAATAGGAGTAGATCCAGAAGGAGTTACTGTAATTGTATTGATTGGACCTGAGGTAATGTAGGTGTACCAAACCTCATGACCACCTGCTGGTAAAGGACTTGTTGCACTTGCATCGCAAGCATTGGAATAGCCATCGCCCGAGGCAAATTGATTTGTGCTTGTAAAACAAATATTCCCTGTTGCATCAAGGTTAATAAACTTGGCGTTGGTACAATTATCATTTGTTGGAACCTGGGCAAATACTTTTGATGTGATTATCAATAAGGTAATAAAAAGGTAATTCCATTTATTTACCATTAATCTTTTTTTCATTCTTAAATGAATTGGCTTTTAAACTATATTTGGCGTGTAATTCAACAAAGTTAACTTAAAATTATGGAACATATAAAACAATACATTGAACAAAATCAAGATCGATTTTTATCAGAGTTAATGGACATGCTTCGTATCCCATCTGTAAGTGCAGATTCTAAGTACAAAGAAGACGTTCAACGCAATGCCGAATTTGTAAAAAACAGCCTGATTGAAGCAGGTGCTGATAAGGTTGAAGTTTGTCCTACACCAGGACATCCAATTGTGTATGGTGAGAAAATGATTGATCCTGCTTTACCAACGGTGGTAGTTTATGGGCACTATGATGTGCAGCCTGCTGATCCATTAGAATTATGGGATTCGCCTCCTTTTGAACCAGTGATAAAAGATGGTTTAATCGTGGCTCGTGGCTCGTGTGATGATAAAGGCCAGATGTTTATGCATGTAAAGGCTTTTGAATTGATGATGAAAACAAATTCGCTTCCTTGCAATGTAAAATTTATGATTGAAGGAGAAGAAGAAGTAGGTTCATCCAACTTAGGAACATGGATTCGTGATAATAAAGATCGTTTGAAAGGTGATATCATTTTGATTAGTGATACATCGATTATTGCGAATGACATCCCTTCCATTGATGTAGGTTTACGCGGACTGAGTTATGTAGAAGTAGAAGTGACAGGTCCTAACCGTGATTTACATTCAGGTGTGTATGGTGGAGCAGTGGCAAACCCAATTACAATTTTATGTGAGATGATTGCAAAAATGAAAGATGAAAACAATCACATAACTATTCCAGGATTTTATGATGATGTAGTTGTTTTAACAGATGCAGAGAGAGAAGATTTAAATCGCGCTCCTTTCAGTTTAGAAGATTACAAGAAAGATTTGAACGTGGAAGATGTTCATGGTGAAAAAGGTTATACAACTTTAGAGCGTACTGGTATTCGTCCGACTTTTGAATTGAATGGAATCTGGGGTGGATATATTGGAGAAGGAGCAAAAACTGTTTTACCTAGTAAAGCTTATGCAAAAATCTCCATGCGTTTAGTGCCGAATCAAACAACCGATAAAATCACAGAAATTTTCACTAAGCACTTCGAATCGATTGCACCTAAATCGGTGAAAGTAAAAGTCACTCCTCATCACGGTGGTGAGCCCGTTGTTACGCCAACTGATTCGATTGCTTTTAAAGCAGCGAGCATGGCCATGGAAACTACCTTTGGTAAGAAGCCAATTCCTACTCGTGGCGGCGGAAGTATTCCAATCGTAGCATTGTTTGAAAAAGAATTAGGATTGAAGAGTGTGTTGATGGGATTTGGGTTAGACAGTGATTTGATTCACTCACCAAATGAACATTACGGCATATTTAATTTTCTAAAAGGCATTGAAACTATTCCCTTGTTTTATAAGAACTTTACGGAAATGAGTAAGTGATTTTCAAAACATTATTTAGAGCCTCGTAGAATAGAAATCTGCGAGGCTTTTTCTTTGGATGTAGTTTTTCAAACTAATAACAATTAATTAAATTTTTTCTGTTTTTTTAGAACTTAAAAGGAATACATTTGTTTCTCTTTCAGAATTCCAATTAAGTATTACATCATCAATGCAGCAACCATTTAAAAAAGGATTTTTATTCAAAAAATACGAAGCTCCGTTTCAATCGCCTTTTGATAAGTTGTTCGATATTTTTAAAGAGCTAATAATTCATACATCTGGCGATTTTGATGAAGCCATTACTTGGTTGCGCGAATTAGATGTTGAGTACAAATTGACCGACGAAAATTATACAATTGACGATTTTATTGACGACTTAAAAAAGAAAGGATATATCCGAGAGGAAATTAATGAAGATGGTTCCGGCGGAATTGGAATTACAGCTAAAACAGAACGTATTATTCGCCAGCAGGCCCTTGATCAGATTTTTGGAAATCTGAAAAAAGCAGGAAATGGAAATCATAAAACAAAACATGTTGGAAGTGGAGATGAACAAACAGGCGAGTTTCGTAGTTATAATTTCGGTGATAGTTTAGAAAGTATTTCGCTGACTGAAAGTTTGCGCAATGCACAAATCAATAATGGTGTTGACGAATTTAAGTTGACAGAAAACGATTTGATTGTGGAGGAGTCGACATACAAATCTCAAATGAGCACGGTGTTGATGATTGACATTAGTCATAGTATGATTCTTTATGGAGAAGATCGAATTACTCCTGCTAAAAAAGTTGCAATGGCATTAGCGGAATTAATCACTACTCGCTATCCAAA
>JBJTMY010000096.1:0-27771 GCA_046073825.1 Bacteroidota bacterium | reverse complement strand
AGAGAAGAAAGTTCATCTGAAACCGTACGACCTGTATATTGATATATAGGAGAAGTAATGATTATTCGTTTATTTTTATTATTAATAATGAAATCGACAATTTCTCCTGTTTCTAATAGTGAGGTAAAAAAAGATAATGTGCAAGATATTGTCGATTTTATTATTAATAATAAAAATAAACGAATAATCATTACTTCTCCTATATATCAATATACAGGTCGTACGGTTTCAGATGAACTTTCTTCTCTTCAACAAAAAGGGTTTGATCGATTGTTTGTTAATGATGCACAAAAGGATATTGAAGAAGTAATACAGGAGTTAGCTACTGAAGTAAAACCAAAGGCAAAGAAAACTGCAGCGAAAAAAACGATTGCAAAGGCAACAGATTCAATTGTAGAATCAATTCCAGTGCTTATTCCAGGATTTAATTTATTAATTGACCGAGTGGTTGTAGGAGAACAGGTGGATGATGATTTACTTGCTCGCTTATCTGACTCTGCACAGATTGCCTTTAATGAAGGACGTGGTGTTTGCCGTTTGTACCTTCTTGAAGATAGCAATGTAACTGCTAAAGAATTCTCAAATAGATTTGAAGCTGATGGAATTATTTTCGAAGAACCATCTGTTCATCTTTTTAGTTTTAATAATCCTTTTGGTGCTTGTAAAAAATGTGAAGGTTTTGGAAGTGTTATCGGTGTGGATGAGGATTTAGTCATTCCTGATAAAAGTCTCTCTATTTATGATGGTGCTATTCTTTGTTGGCGTGGCGAAAAATTAAAAGATTGGAATGATAGGCTAGTGATGAATGCCCATAAATTCGATTTCCCAATTCATAAACCATATTATGATTTGAATGAATCGGACAAAAAGTTATTGTGGACCGGTAATAAATTTTTCAAAGGATTGAATCAGTTTTTTGAACATCTCGAATCACAGATGTATAAGATTCAATATCGTGTGATGTTGGCTCGTTACAGAGGTAAAAAAGCTTGTCCTGAGTGCCGTGGGACTCGATTGCGCAAGGACGCAAATTATGTGAAGGTGGGTGGATTGTCAATTAGTGATATTGTGTTGATGCCTGTAGATGAAGCCTATCAATTTTTTGCAAAGCTTAAATTTGAAAAGCAGGACGAACAAATTGGGAATCGATTAATGACGGAAATTAATAGCCGACTCCAGTTTTTAAATGATGTTGGGTTAGGTTATCTTACCTTGAATCGTTTATCCAATTCGTTATCTGGTGGAGAATCTCAACGTATTAATCTCGCTACTTCTTTAGGAAGTACTTTAGTTGGTTCAATGTATATTCTAGATGAGCCAAGTATAGGTTTGCACTCCAGAGATACTGAAAAACTAATTGGTGTTTTAAAATCATTAAAGCAGATAGGCAATACCGTTATTGTTGTAGAACATGATGAGGAAATTATGCGAGCAGCCGATCAATTAATTGATATTGGTCCCATGGCTGGTGTGCATGGTGGTCAACTGATTTTTCAAGGTGATGCAAATGCATTGATGAAAGAAGAACATAGTTTAACGGCTAAATATTTAACAGGGAAAGAAGTAATTCCTATTCCGCTTCAACGCAGAAAGTGGAAAAAATATGTTGAGATAAAAGGAGCAAGAGAAAACAATCTTAAAAATGTGAATGTGAAATTTCCGATGGGTGTTTTGACTGTTGTTACTGGTGTAAGTGGCTCTGGAAAAACATCTTTGGTAAAGAAAATTTTATTTCCAGCTATTAAAAAAACGATTGGAGGTTTTACCGAAGCAACAGGAAATTTTGATAGAATGGATGGGAATTATCAGGAGTTTAAAGATGCAGAAATGGTCGATCAAAATCCGATTGGTAAGTCCTCTCGTTCTAACCCTGTTACTTACGTGAAAGCCTTTGATGAAATTAGAAGTTTGTATGCCGATTTACCACTCGCTCGTCAACGTGGTTTAAAACCTTCGCATTTTTCTTTTAACGTAGAAGGTGGTCGCTGTGAATTTTGTCATGGTGATGGTATCATTACAGTTGAAATGCAATTCATGGCAGATATACATTTAAAATGTGATCATTGTAATGGCCAGCGATTTAAAGATGAAATTTTAGCCGTAGAGTACAGAGGTAAAAATATTTTTAATATCCTCGAACTAACAGTTGATGAAGCACTCGAGTTCTTCGCAGAATCGCAAGGCCCTGAAAAGTATAAGTCGTTACATCAGAAAATAGTTAATAAAATTCAACCATTAGCGGATGTAGGATTAGGGTATATTGGGCTTGGTCAAGCATCTAGTACTTTAAGTGGTGGAGAAGCTCAACGAATAAAACTCGCTTCTTACCTAGGGAAGGGTAACCAGGCCACAAATACTCTTTTTGTATTCGATGAACCTACAACGGGCTTGCATTTTCATGATATTCGAAAATTGCTGGATGCTTTTAATGCACTCGTAAGAAATGGGAATACCCTTATTGTTATCGAGCATAATATGGAAATTATTAAATCGGCGGATTGGATTATTGACCTTGGTCCAGAAGGTGGTAATGGTGGTGGTGAAATCATTTTTGAGGGTGTTCCAGAAGATTTGATAAATGATAATAAATCGGTCACAGGGGTATATTTGAAATCTAAATTTAAAGAATAATTTATGAATGATGTATTTGTTTCTATTGTAGCGATTATCACCATTTCATTTGTGTTGGAGCAAGTAATGCAATATTTGAATGGAAAATCTTGGTCAGGAAAGGTGCCTGAGAAACTACAGGATTTATATAACGGGGAGGAATATACGAAAGCACAGAATTATGATTTTGAAAAGAAAAAGTTAAGTCGAATAGGTTCGATTGTAGGATTTCTAATAACTATGACTTTTTTGTTCTTTGGAGTGTTTAATAAGCTCTATGAATGGTCCGGTCAATATACGCAGGATTTAATAGGACATACTTTATTGTTTTTTGGAATGTACGGATTCCTCATGGATATTTTAAATACACCACTATCCTTGTACTCCATTTTTGTTATTGAAGAGAAATATGGATTTAATCGTACTACCGTCAAAACATTTTTATTAGATAAGCTTAAAGGTTATTTATTAGGTGGTTTAATTGGAGGAAGTTTGTTAGGAATGTTTATTGTTTTTTATCAAGTGGCTGGAACTAATTTCTGGTGGATAGCTTGGTTATCTATAAGCGGATTTACTTTGTTGCTGAGTATGTTTTATGCTTCAATAATTCTTCCACTTTTCAATAAATTAACCCCTCTTCCAGAAGGAGAATTAAGAACTGCATTGATTAATTATTGTAACAAAGTAAATTTTCCTGTTACTGATTTATTTGTGATGGATGGTAGCAAACGTTCAGCTAAGGCCAATGCGTTTTTTTCAGGACTAGGACCAAAGAAAAAAATTGTGTTATTTGATACGTTAATTGAAAAACATACAGTGAATGAGTTGGTCGCTGTGATGGCGCATGAAGTAGGTCATTACAAACGTAAACATACTTATAAAATGACCATCATTTCTATTTTGCATACTGGGTTAATGATGTTTCTCTTAGGGCAGTTTATTAATTCGCCAGCACTCTCATTATCGCTTGGATCACACAGTGCTGTTATAGCACTAGGAATGATTGGGTTTTTTATGTTGTATAGCCCTGTATCTATTTTGTTGAGTATCGTTACCAATTTGTTGTCTCGTAAACATGAATACGAAGCAGATAATTTTGCAAAAGAAACTTTTGGAGGAATCCCTTTGATGAATGCACTTAAAAAGCTATCAAAAGACAACTTGACGAATCTAACACCTCATCCTGCATTCGTTTTTATGTATTACTCACATCCAACGTTATTGCAGCGAATTAATAATCTAGAAAAGTAAATCGTTCTAGGCTGTATTCTGGTTGAATAGGAATATTATATAAAAGATATTGCATCATTTCATGGGCAAGGGTGGGTGCAGCACTAACACCCTTTGAACCTAATCCGTTAAATATATAATGGTTCGTTTCTAGTGGGTGTTCGCCCATAAATGGCCTTCTGTCCTTCGTGGCTGGACGAATTCCTGCCCGCTGCCCAATAATTGTAAAAGGTGCATCTAAAAGAGAATTCAATCCGTTGCTTAATTTTTCTTTAGCTTCTTTAGTGATTTCATCAGACAAGTCATTCCAAGCATAAGTAGCACCAAAACGATATTCGTTATTATTTGTTGGAATAATTTTAAAGGTGTTATGATATATATAATTTTTCCATAAATCAGCTTCCGATGTAAAAACAAGCTCTTCGCCCTTTGCAGGATTAAACGGAAGATAACTCCATGATTTGCTCTTCATGCTATAATAGCCACGACAATCAATTAGCTTGTCAAAGGTGTAGTCGTTAAATTTAAAAAGTGTTCCATTGTTATTTAATAAATGATAATCTATCGTTCCTTCTGCATAAGCATTGTTAGCCTTTAACCAATTTTTGAGGTCTTTTTTAAATTGAGTGGCATTAAGCCATCCTGTATGTTGGAGAGCTAGTGCTCCATAAGGTGCTTTTAATGATTTCGGTAATTCCTCAACGTTATAATCACGTCCAATAAATTCGCCAATGCCGGAGGTTATACTTCTGTTCATCCAATCATTTCGATTGCCATGGTCATGGTAAATTTCTAAAATGGGTGTGTTATAGTAAAAACGTGTATTTAACGCTAGCTCTATTTCTTGATATAAGTCAACTGCTTTCGGAATGAACTCGTCAGCTCTCCAAGATTTAACGATTCGGCGACCTGTTACTGGATGCATTAATCCAGAAGCAACTTCAGTAGCACTTGGCGCATGAACATCTTCAACCACTAATACACGTTGATTAGCATTAATTAAATACCAAGCAAGAATACTACCAGCTAAACCTTGGCCTGCAATTTAAAATTAAAATGTGAATTGTTCTCCACAGGGTAATCAAGGACGAGTTCCTTTGTAGGCAACTACGGCAATTTTATCCCCCTTCGGACTAACCGACATTCTATAAAAATTACCAATTGTTTTGGAGAAGTCCGCAACCTCTGTCCAAATTCCACTCTCCGACTTTGGATCATAGAAAAACAACTTCCCTTTGTTTCCCATGTATATTTTTCCATCAGGAGCCCAAGCATAGTCCTCAACACCTTCTGGCATTTCTACAATGATGCTTCTCTTTTGTTCAATAAAATCATATTTCATTAAGTAAACTTTCTTGTCTCCATTAAATAAAATATAACTCATATTGTCTGAACCTGGGATTTTTGCAATGCACCTTCCAAAGCCACCATTAGG
This sequence comes from Bacteroidota bacterium, assembly GCA_046073825.1. Lineage (GTDB taxonomy): Bacteria > Bacteroidota > Bacteroidia > AKYH767-A > OLB10 > CAINEC01. The sequence goes on along the minus strand of JBJTMY010000096.1, from coordinate 22,496 downwards.
AATAATTAAAATTGATTGCTGTGGAATTAAATCGTATTGATGTAATGCACCACCTACACCGTTTAACATATACATGCCTACAGTCGTATCGTTCATCCAGCAGTAATAGGCCACAGAATCTTCATTTGGTAATAACGTTGCTGGCTCAGTACCATCCATTTCAATTTGATAAAATCGTTGTGCACCATCTTGATCAACTCGAACAATAGATAATTTATCTTTGTAAAATGGTATCGGAAAAGGCTGGTATTCACTTTCAGGAGTATTCGTGACTTGCTTCGTTTCTTTTGTTTTTAGATTATAACTAAATAGGTCACTTTGCGTGGTGTCCGGCATACTCGCATACCAAATCATACTTCCATCTTTCGAAAAACAGGGTTGATTATCGTAATAATCATTATTAGTTATTCTTAATTCATTTTTAGCAATGGGTTTAACATCTCCTTGGGCAAGATCCAATAACCAAATTTCCGTGGTTTTAATTTGGCCGAAAACAAAACTACTGGTTAAAATAAATCCTGCTAATGCGATTAACTTTTTCATTGTTTGTATTTTATTGCAAGTTAGTAATTTAAATTGTTCAAGACTATTGTTTTTGAATTTTTCGAATATCTCCTTTCTTAAACATTCCAGGTTTTTTAAATAATAGGGTGTCACGGTGATGGAGAAACCCTCTTAATATTAAAGTGTCATCGTTAAAAGCGATGACGTGCAAACTATCGATTCTTCCTCCAAAATCAATGTCTCGCAATAACGTTTTTTTATATAGGCCATTTCGTTGGAATATTTTATAGGTGGTAAGTTCATTGCTTAGGTTTAACATGGATTGCTGCTCAGCCAGAAAATAATTTTCTTTTAGCAAAATGGTTTGCGGTGATTTGACTTTGCTGTAGTTTCCAGTAATAAAATAGGAAAGGAGGGAAGGAGAATAAACGAAGAAAGGAATTAGAAACAAATAAAAACTGAAATAGATTTTAAGTAGCCAAGAAAAATTCTTTCGAATGATGATGCCTGATAACATCAATCCGCTGCAAAAGAAAGCAAGATCAATTTTTTCAATTTGCTGTTGCATGAAGTAAAATGATACAGCAATTAAGGAAAGGCAAAAATGTATTGCAATTGGAATTTTTATTCGTTCCGCATCAATTTTTTGAGCAGATAAGGTAAGGATTAAACATCCAACAAGACTGGCAATGAAAAATATGATAGTGCTTAAAAGAAGTAGTGGCCCCATAGCTTTAACTGAACTTTTCTTTTTTTAATTGATCTAAAGAATACAATTCATCTCGGTATTTTGCAGCTTCTATAAAATTTAATTCTTTTGCCGCACTGTCCATTTTCTTCTTCGTCTCTGAAATGGTTTTGTCCAATTGCTCTTTGGTCATATATTGAATAACCGGATCCTGAACCGCATAGACATTTTCTTTTTCGTAGTAAGCTTTAATATTGTTATTCCGAGATTCTTGGGCAGTATAATTGAATGTGGATTCAATTGATTTGTTTAATGCTTGAGGAGTGATTCCATGATCTTCATTATATTTCATTTGTTTCTCTCTACGGCGATTGGTCTCTTCAATGGTTAATCGCATGCTTTCTGTGATTTTGTTAGCATACATGATAACTCTACCATTCAGGTTTCTAGCAGCCCTTCCTGCGGTTTGGGTTAGTGACCTATTCGAACGTAAGAATCCTTCTTTGTCTGCATCCAATATCGCCACTAACGAAACTTCCGGAAGGTCAAGTCCTTCTCTCAATAGATTGATTCCAATCAATACATCAATAATTCCTGCTCGTAATTCTTGTAATATTTCTATTCGCTCCAATGTTTCAACTTCTGAATGTATATAACGGCAACGGATATCCAGCTTTGCTAAATATTTTGTTAATTCCTCAGCCATTCTTTTTGTTAATGTAGTGACCAATACACGTTCTTTTTTCTGGATGGTCTTCTCAATTTCTTCTAATAAGTCGTCCACCTGGTTAGTTACTGGTCTTACTTCAATCGGAGGATCTAATAGTCCTGTTGGACGAATTACCTGCTCTACAATCACACCTTCCGATTTTTGTAATTCATAATCAGCTGGCGTAGCACTTACAAAAATAACCTGATTGATTAAGTTTTCAAATTCTTCAAACTTCAATGGACGATTGTCCATTGCCGATGGAAGTCGAAAACCATACTCGACCAAATTTACTTTTCTTGATCTATCCCCACCATACATAGCACGTATCTGCGGTACCGTTACATGACTTTCATCAATGACTAATAAAAAATCTTTCGGAAAATAATCCATTAGACAAAATGGACGATCTCCCTGCCTTCTGCCATCAAAATAGCGAGAATAGTTTTCTATTCCTGAGCAATATCCTAACTCACGTATCATTTCTAAATCAAAGACAACACGGTCTTCTAAGCGTTTCGCCTCTAGGTGCTTACCGATTTCGTGAAAATATTCAATCTGCTTCACCATATCTTCCTGTATGGAATGAATGGCGCCTTGTTGTCGTGCTTGACTAGTAACAAAAATATTCGCAGGAAAAATGGCTAAATGATCATGCTTCTCATATTTCTTTCCTGTACTCGGTTCAATAGTTGCTAATTCTTCGATTTCATCTCCAAAAAAAGTAACTCTTACGCCTAAATCGCTATAAGCTGGAAATACATCAATGGTATCTCCTTGTACTCTAAAATTACCTCTTTTAAATTCTGCAGTCGTTCGAGAGTAAAGTGATGTTACTAATTGATGTAAAAAGGCGTTTCGACTAATTCGCTGATTTTTCTGAACGCGAATAATATTCTCTGCAAAATCTGCCGGGTTACCCATGCCATAGATACAAGACACAGAAGAAACAACAATAATATCTCTCCTTCCAGAAAGTAATGAGGTGGTTGTGCTAAGCCTTAGTTTCTCAATTTCTTCATTGATGGATAAGTCTTTTTCAATGTATGTATTCGTAGTGGGTATGTATGCTTCTGGTTGGTAATAATCATAATAGGAAACAAAATATTCTACAGCATTATTGGGAAAGAATTGCTTGAATTCAGAGTAAAGTTGTGCAGCAAGTGTTTTGTTATGACTCAATATTAAAGTGGGGCGTTGAATGTTTTGAATTACATTCGCTACAGTAAATGTTTTACCAGAGCCCGTTACTCCCAAAAGTGTTTGAGCATAGTCGTTTTTTTCAAGGCCGCTCGATAATTGAGCAATCGCTTCTGGCTGATCTCCGGTTGGCTGAAATTGAGAGGTTAATTGAAAGGGCATACGAATGCAAATATAGCCTTGTGCGACTAAAAATTCAGTAAATAAACAAGCAAAATAAATTTAAGTTAAAATTGGAGGCAAGTACTAATCAATACGACAAATCCCTATATTTGCCTGCAAATAAAAACAATCATGACACTAAAAAAATTAATGCTGCCTGCTTTCGTGATAGCAATGGTAGTATCTTCTTGCAATGCACAGGAAAAATCAAACACAAATATGAAAACAGAAAAGGATTCGATTAGTTACAGCTTAGGTGTCTCAATCGCAAACAATTTGAAGCAAGGGAATTTGGACGATGTAAATGTTGATTTAATGGCGCAGGGAATGAAAGATTTCTTCGCAAATAAACCAGCGATGACAGTTCAGGCTTGTGAAGGAGCTATCCAAACCTATATGATGGGAAAAGAAAAAGCAAAGGGTGCCGATAATGAAGCAAAAGGAAAAGCGTTTTTAGAAGCAAATAAAAAGAAAGAAGGTGTAATTACTACAGCTAGCGGGTTACAGTACAAGGTAATTAAAATGGGTACTGGTCCAAAGCCAACATTAAATGATAAAATTACAGCTCATTACCATGGAACATTAATCGACGGAACTGTTTTCGATAGTTCTGTTGAACGTGGTCAACCAGCTTCTTTCCCAGTTAGTGGAGTGATTCCAGGGTGGACAGAAGCTTTACAATTAATGCCTGTTGGTTCTAAATGGACATTATACTTACCATCTAACTTAGCTTATGGTGAAAGAGGTGCAGGTGGTAAAATTGGTCCTAATTCAGCGTTGATTTTTGATGTTGAATTAATAAGTATCGATAAATAATAAAAAATATAATAGGAGGAAGGTCGTCGAAGGGCGACCTTTTTTATTAATTAGTTAATCAGTGAATAAACGCTTGATAATAGTACTTTGTCTCCTGTCTCACTATTGTTTTGCTCAGGATAAAGCAAAGTCGAATGAGCTTTATAATAGGGCATTGACGCAATTTCGATTAAGTCATCCTCAAGAATCGATTAGTTTATTAGATGAAGCGATTAAAGTGGATTCTTTAAATGATAATGCCTATATCAAGCGTGGATTTATAAAGGGGAGTATTGGCGATTATTCAGGAGAGCTGAAAGATTATAACACTGTTTTACTTCGCGATAGTTTACATGTGAAGGCATATTTGTCGAGAGGAAGCGCGTATTTTAAATTGAAAAATTACCAGCTTGCAATGGATGATTTTAATAAAGTCCTTAAGTTTGATCCTGCAAATTATGAAGCTTATAATAACCGTGGATTTGTAAAAAAGGCCATGGGTGATATTGAAGGGGCTTGTGAGGATTGGATTTATTCAAAGCGAAATGGAAATCAAGAAGCAATTATCATTTTGAAAAATAATCATTGTAAGTAGTGAAAAAGTTAGTTGTATTTGGATTTTTTTTGGTTGGAGGATGGTTGTCGACTGCTTATTTGCAGGAAGACAATCTTGCTAAATATGTATTGAAGTATAATTCGGAATGGGGTAAAACGTGCTTGCAATGCATGGAGTCAAAAGGAACCTATCGCATATACTTGAAAAATACATATAACGATAAGTTAGATTTGAAGGTAGGGGTTCAGGAAAAGGATTTACGGTGGCGTATCTTTCAACGTTTAAATTTTGCTCCAAATGATACAATGGTGGCCTATGCTTGTAAGGGCACCGGAAAATACATGGTTTGGGCAAAACTATCGAGCGATACTTCTACCGAACTGCCCACTGATGCTGTCATCAATGCACAAACAGTAAAATAATTAAAACTCCAATTCTTTTTCAACCCCGGTACCAAATAATGCGAAGTCGTATTTAATGGGGTCAATAGCATCCAATTTTCGCAATGCAATGGTTAGTTCATCCACCGATTTCCAATCGTCTTGAGCTCGCTTTAAAAGGCCTAGGGCTCGCGATACGTTTCCAGTGTGTACATCCAAAGGAATAAAAAGTTCCGAGGGCTTAAATTGCTTCCAAATTCCAAAGTCAACGCCTCTTTTATCTTGCCTAACCATCCAACGGAAATACATGAACATTCGCTTGGCCGTAGAATTTTCCATTGGATTTCCAAAATGTTTTTTGCAATGATGTTGGGGATTATTAATTAAGAAATCAATTTTCCAATTGGCGAGTGTTTGTGAAAGTTGTCCAGGTGAATGAAAATGATAAAAGTGATTCTCAAGACTGCCAAAGCGACTATAGCTTAATTTTAGTTGGTTAAGAAGGTATGTGCTATCGTCCCCATTGAAAGTACGATGCGCAAAATTTTTAAATGGCTTTAAATCCGCAGCTTTGAAATCTCTGATGAATTCATAAGGACTATTGTCCATGTACGATAAAAACAATTTTGCTTTATTAATAATTGTTTTTCGTTGACCCCAAGCAAAGGTAGCTGCAATAAATCCACTGATTTCAATGTCTTCTTTTAGCGTGTATTGGTGAGGAATTAATACAGGGTCATTTTCAATAAAATCAATGCTGTTGAATTTATCGTGTTGTCGGTCGAGAAAAGCTTTGATTTCTTTTTCTTTCATCTTGCAAAAATAGGATTTGATAAAAAACACAAAGGTCTCGTTTAGAACGAGACCTGAGCGACACAGAAAAGCCAAAACAATTTTACTTTGTTAAACAAAGCCCTTTACAAGAACAAATGTATTATAGTCTTGAACAAGAAAAAGGGACATTATTGCAAATAGGAGACACTAGATAAGATTAAATAAATAACAAAAAAACAATTTGTTATTTTTAATCACTTGTTATTTAATGTTTTATGAAAAATAAAAAAATATTGTTTTGGTACTTTAAATCATGGTAAATCAATTCGTTTTTTACCTATTTTTGGTGAAGGGAAATAAAAAAGGCATCCCGAAGGATGCCTTTTGATTATCTTCTGATTAACACATAGGAACCATCTTTATTTTTATGCAAAATATAATGAATCGTTGTTGGGGCACTTTCATAATTTCCAACCCCTCCAGTACTACCTATGCCACCATAAGTGTAAGATTCACCAGTTTGTTCGTCTGTAACCACTACCACTGTATTGGTATCTGATTCCAAGGAATCACTATTAAAAGCAAATCCAAGGTTCATTAAAAGCGCAATAATTAACTCTATCATAATTAAAAAGTATCTCTTACAAAAGAAAGAATAATTTCTGAATTATAAAAACAATATGAATGAAATTTTAAAAAATACACAAAGTTTTTTTTCAAGATTGCGTTCTCATGAACGTGAAACATTTCGACGATTTTTAGAATTGCATGAAGATGGGAGTATGACACAATCTAAATCATTGAAGTTATTTGATGTCTTGAATGCGAATAAGGAATATACAGACCAAGAGATTTTTAGAAAGTTATATGGAAATGAAAAAGTAGAGCCGAGAACATTTACAAAATTAGTCGAACGCTTTCGGGAGAAAATGTATGAGTCCAATTACTTGGATGTGAATCTCTATCGTGAAGATGTGAACTCTCCCTATTTTATGGGTCTAATGGAAGCAAAAAAATTAATCGGGCTATCCTATAATATTGCAGCGCGAGGAGTAGGTAACAAGGAAATGATTCGATTGTTAAAGCGAGGGATTTCACTCTCCGAAAAATTTGAGTTGTACGATGAGTGGATCTGTTTTTTGAATTTAAAATTTCTGTTGAATGCAACGTTGTTTCCAGAGAATAATCCAGCCGAATTATTAACAGAAATGAAGTCCATTCAAGTAAAAAAAAACACACTTAACGAAGCACAGTATTTCGTTTATAAGTTCGTACGTGCTATGCAGGATCAATCTTCGTTGCGAAAAGATATTCGTGATGACTTACGTGATGCAATTGAAAAACTAGAAGGCGAAAACAAAGAGTCTTTTAGTTGGAATGTGTACTATAATTTATCATTATTGAAGCTTCAGTTTTATCATTCGGAAGAGCAATTTGATGAAGCAGAAACACTTCTGTTAGCATTAATTAATCATCTAAACAATCAGCCTTCTTTAAAACAATTTACGCGTATTGCTGAGGCTTATACGAATTTGGCTGCAACACAAATGTTTAATTATAAATACCTAGACGCAGTTAAAAGTAATGAAGAAGCATTGCGTTTTCCCGGCTTGCGTCCAACAGATAAAAATTATTACAAGGAGTCACTGGCGTTTTTGCATATTTACCTCGGACATTATTCAAAAAGTAATCAGGCGTTAAAAGAAATTATTGCAGAAGGGTTAATCGGAAATACAGAAGAAGAATTATCGAGAAGAAAATACTTGTTAGCTACTACGTTATTCTTGCAAGGAGAATACAAAAAATCAAATTTTCTACTACAGGATACAAAAGAAATTGAAAATGAAAAGGAGGGGTGGAATATTGGTATTCGCTTACTTCAGATTTTTCTAACATTGGAAACAGAAAAAATTGATTTAGCCGATCAGCGTATTGAAAGCTTAAGAAAACATATAGAACGTACTTCTAAAATGAAATCAATTCGTAAACGTGATGTCGTTATATTTCGAATTCTTCGTTCGCTTGCAATGAATGGATTCGATTTTAAAGAAACGTGGACCGATCGTAAGAAGGATTTTCTTTTGCTGCAATCAGATAATCCCGATTATCGTTGGATTCCGCGTAGTCATGAAATCATTCTTTTTCATCAATGGTTCGAGTCCAAAGTGAAGCATAAAAATTATCATCCTGATTTTACAAAAAAAGTAAATTAAGAGGTCTTCTCTCCTTTAAAATAATCATCACTGTCTTTAAAAAGCACATTGAACGTAGTTAGCGAGCCATAGATACGTGTTAAGTATTGCTGCAAATTTATTTTATCTTCTTCCGTAAGTTTATCATGTGCATTAATGCGCTGTTCCATCACACGCAAGCGATCTCGAACCATAATAATTTTATTGAAGAAAACATCAATAGGAATTTCTTTCCCTTGTAATCCGGTATTGCCAGGTTGTAATATCATTTTTCCTCCCGTCCATTTTGCTCCCATCGGTACTGTTTCTTGCAAGTCGCTGTATCGTTTGATGATATTGGTAAGTGTACGCTCTACATCAAACAAACTGACTAAGTCAGAATCAGGCTCAACAGCTTCAATGGTTTCGAGTGAAATATAGTTCTTGGCTACTTCAATTTGACCTTTGTCAATGAAAACAATTAAATATGTTCTCGTTTTTACATTTACTACTACTCCTGATCCAAACTCTGGATGTCTAACTCGGGATCCTATTCCTAATTCCATAACCTTTTTTTTGCTAAAATAAGTGGATCAAAGAAAAAAGGCCCCCGAAATTCGAGGGCCTTATAAATAGTAATTCAGCGTGTATTGTTAATTACTTTGCCTTTGCTAATTCAATGTTTAATAAAATGGCTACGTCATCACCTACAACCATTCCGCCAGCTTCTGTTAGTGTACTCCATGTTAAGCCATATTCCATTCTCTTAATTGAACTCTTAGCTTTAAATCCTGCTTTGATATTACCATAAGGATCTTTTACTGTTCCACCATAAGTAACATCAAATGTTACTTTTTTGGTAACTCCTTTAATGGTTAAGTTTCCAACTAATTGATAATTGTTGCCAGTTGTCTTTTTGAAAGATGTACTCTTGAAAGTCATTGTAGGGTATTTTGCTGCATCAAAAAAGTCAGCACTCTTCAAATGCCCGTCACGCTGTTCACTGTTCGTGTTAATGGTTCCAATGTTTACGCTAAAATTAATTGTAGCATTGTTAAAGTCCGCTCCAGGCGCATCTAATGTTCCGTCGAATCCAGTGAAAGATCCTTCTACTTCTGAAATCACCATGTGCGAAACAGAAAATTTAACGTTCGAATGCGTAGGGTCAACATTCCATTTGCTTTGTGCTGATGCTGTAAATCCAATTGCAGCACCTACTAATGATAAGATTATTTTTTTCATCGTTTTTGTTATTTTTTTACAAATATATGTATATACAACAATAGTAATGACATGTAAATTTATTTAAATAGTTAAGTTGTTGATATTCATAATTATAATTTTTAATTAATTGCTAGTTTTATATCATTTCCACAGGAAAAATGACCCTTAGGACAAGCTTTGTATCCGTGTAGACCACATGGTTTGCATGCCAGCTTACCCTGACTTTCAATAATAATCGATTGATCAGATAAAGGACCAAATCCGTAGTTAGGAGTCGTAGAGCAGAAGAAGGCTGTTACGGGTGCATTCATTGCTGAACAGATATGCAAGGGACCTGAATCATTTACATAATTCATTTGTGCTCTTTTCATCAAAGCCGCACTTTCTAAAAAGTTCATCTCGCCTGAGAGATTTGTAATAGTGCTGATCTCTGACCTTGAAATTAATTCATCACCGAGTTTTTTATCTCCTTTGCCACCTAAAATGTAAATCCAGTTATCAGGTTTTAAGGCATTATATTTTTGAATTAATTCTACCCATTTTTCAAAGGGTAATTGCTTTGTAAACCATACACTAGCAGGAGCGATACAAATAAAATTTTTATGGGTATAAATAGAAATTCGTTCAACGTCTTTTACTGATGGGTGTAAAGATGGACGCATAAGGACTTCACATATATCTGCAGCCAACAAAAAATTTCTATTTATTTCATGAGTTGGATTAGCCGTATCAATTTGATGGTTGAACTTTTTAGTGAATAAAAATGATAAAGGATTTTTATCGAAACCTCTGGTTTCTTTTGCCCCTCCTAAAACGGTCATGATTCCTGAGGAGGCAAATCGTTGTAAGTTGATGATTAAATCGTAATGCTCTTTTCGTATTGATTGAACAACCGTAAAAACACTGCTGATTTTGTTTTTTGTTTTATCCCAAGTATGAACCAAGCGAACATGGGGATTATTAGTTAAAAGTCCTTCGTTGCCCTTTCTGACTAATACATCGATTTCACAAGATGGATTACTATTTTTGATAGATGCTATCAAAGATGTGCATAAAATCACATCTCCAATAAAGGCTGTTTGTATTACAAGGACTTTCTTCACTTCAGATTTTCGGTAGTCAAAGATAATACAGTTTTTACTCGTAATTGAAAGGCGCATTTATCTTTCATCGGATTTCTCTCAGCAAGTATTTTAATTTCGTCCTTTAATGCAGGATATTTTTTAATTATAGGGATAAGTATTAGTAATACATTCGAATACACTGCTACTTCGTGATTTAAATCACTGAGGATTTTAAAACAAACATGAACTGTTTCATCTTCTATTTTTTCATCAAAAGGTAAATCAGCAAGAATTCCAGATAAATTTCGCAAAACTGCTTCGTTGTAAGTGGTATCTAAAAGCGTTAATACTTTTTTCTGATCGATCAATTTTATTTTTTTTATTTTTTGAAAATATGTTCGAATGACCCAAGCCGCTTTGTTTGCATCTTCCAATTCATGTTGGTCACAAAGCTTAAAGTAATAAGGGAGTAATTGGGGATATGCAACTATTTCTAATGCCAATTCGGTAATTTGAACTTTCGATTGACAGTTTGCTAATTTATCGAGTATTTGCAGCGACATTTGTTTTATCAGAAATATTAATTTCCTATTTTTGAAAGGTCATTATGACGAATAAGAACGTGAATGTAATCATTTAAATATTTTTTGATTGAAAGAAGTAATAATTCCAATAGAGTTTGCAAATGCAGTTGATTTTTATGGTGTAAATGATGGAAACATCGAAGTCCTGCGAAGAAAATTTCCCGCTCTTAAAATTGTAGCAAGAGGTAACGAAATAAAATTAATTGGTGAAGCCAACCAAATTGCAGTTGTTGAAACAAAGCTGTTGCAACTAATCAATTATTTCAAAGAGCATTCAATTTTAACTCCCACCGAAGTAGAGTTTATTTTATCGGGTAGAATAGCGTCCGAATCTGAAACAGAACAAGGAGCTCGTCAGCCAGCAACAGCTACACACGCCAGTGAACATAAAGATGTTTTAGTTTTCGCCCCTGGTGGATTAATTGTGAAGGCACGAACGGCAAATCAGAAGAAACTGGTTAGTGCTTCTGAAAAAAATGATATTGTTTTTGCAATTGGTCCTGCTGGAACTGGGAAAACGTACACTGCAGTGGCTTTAGCCGTGCGCGCCTTAAAGAATAAAGAGATTCGAAGAATAATTTTAACTCGACCTGCAGTAGAGGCAGGTGAAAATTTAGGTTTTCTTCCCGGAGATTTAAAAGAGAAAATAGATCCATACTTGCGCCCTTTGTATGATGCATTGTTTGATATGGTACCAGGTGAAAAATTAAAAACCTTTTTAGAGAATGGAGTGATTGAAGTTGCGCCACTTGCATTTATGCGTGGACGAACACTCGATAATGCATTTGTAATTTTAGATGAAGCTCAGAATGCAACAGAAAGTCAATTGAAGATGTTTTTAACGCGTATGGGTCCTTCTGCAAAGTTCATTGTTACAGGAGACACCACGCAGGTAGATTTACCAAAGCACCAACCATCAGGATTAATTCAGGCAACTCGCTTGTTAAAGAATATTGACGGAATTGAATTCGTGACATTAGATGCAACGGATGTTGTTCGTCATCGTTTGGTGCGTGATATCATTCATGCGTATGATAAAGATCCGGTAAAAGACAAAGACGCTCATCGTGATTATAAAGGTCGCCGTATCAATAAAAATATCGAAAACGAATCCTCAGAAAAAGAAACAGAATAAAAATTATAAATACTTTATATTGGAAATGGAAATGCAAAATTGCTTACATCATACCGATTTCAAATTCGATAGAACCACTTCGATTTATCATGGAAAAGTAAGAGATGTTTATGTTATAGATAATACTTGGATGCTAATGGTTGTTAGTGATCGAATTTCTGCATTCGATTTTGTAATGCCTCGTCCAATACCGTATAAAGGACAAGTTTTAAATCAGTTGGCCGCACATTTTTTAGAAGCCACCAAAGACATTTGTCCGAATTGGGTTTTGTCTGTACCAGATCCCAATGTTACTATCGGACGTTTATGTCAACCATTCAAAGTAGAAATGGTAATAAGGGGTTATTTAACTGGACATGCATGGCGCGAATACAGTGCAGGAAAACGGGTTGTTTGTGGAGTAACTATGCCCGATGGTATGAAAGAAAATCAAGCCTTTCCAGAGCCTATTATTACGCCTACCACTAAAAGTGACCATGGCCACGATCTAGATATTTCAAGAGAAGAAATATTAAAGCAAGGAATTGTTAGCGAAGCAGATTATTTATTACTAGAAAAATATACTCGTGCACTCTATCAGCGCGGTGCTGAAATGGCAGCTGATAAAGGATTAATATTAGTCGATACGAAATACGAATTTGGAAAAGTGGATGAGACTATTTATTTAATCGATGAGATTCATACGCCAGATTCGTCCCGTTATTTTTATGCTGACGGCTATGCCCAACGTTTAGAGAGCAATGAGCCACAACGACAATTGTCGAAAGAGTTTTTACGTCAGTGGTTAATTGCAAATGATTTTCAAGGTAAAGAAGGGCAGGTAATTCCCACATTTACCGATGAATTTATTCATGAAATAAGTGAGCGATACATAGAACTTTATGAAAAAGTAAGTGGTAAAAAATTCGTAAAAGGAACAGAGGCAAATATAGCGGAGCGTGTGATGAAAAATTGTACTGCCGCTATACAATTGTTGGTTAAATAATCGAGCCTACGTTTCTGTATTTTCCAATCTTGTCTTTGTAAAATTCAGCCATTATTTTACTGTCTTCATTTAAGTCTCCTGTTGGATACAATGGATCGGCAAATGAGACCACTTTTTTTTGATAGTCTAAGCCAACCATTATAATCGGAACTTTTGCCTGAACTGCAATTTGATAAAATCCGGTTTTGAATTTAGGTACTGCTTTTCTTGTTCCTTCTGGTGCTAAAGCTAAGCTGAAGGTAGGGTTGTGTGTAAATTGTTGACTCACTTCACTTACTAAATCATGTTTACTCCTTCTGTCAACAGGAATTCCTCCAATGGCTTTTAAAAAAATATTAAAGGGGAAGAAAAACAATTCTTTTTTAGCAAAAAATCGAGGATGAATTTCAAGTATATTTTTAACCGCTAGGCCAATAAAAAAATCCCAATTGCTCGAGTGAGGCGCCGCTATCAGTACGTATTGGAACCGATTTAAATCTGGCGCATTGGAAATTTTCCATCCGAAAAATTTGAATAAAAACTGATAGATTTTTCTTTTCATAGTTTAATATAAAAATAAAAAAAGGCATCCGATAAAAGATGCCTTTGTAAATGATTATTTTTTTCTATTCAGCAACCACTACTAAATATTTTGAAGCTCTCCAGAAGTTTTCAGGATCGGTAATTTCAATTGAAGTTACTTTTTCGTTTTGCTTTTGGATTTTATAAGTTCCACTCGGATGCGTACTTACTAATTTCGCATTTTTCTTATTAATCGCAATCGTTTTAATTGTAGTATAATCGATTTGTGTAAATGCGTTTTGATTGAAGTCAGGAACAACAGACTTCGCTTTGCCGATTCCTAAAAAGCCACCTTGCTTCGATAATACTTTTTTATCTCTTAATTCTTTATATGTTCCAACTACATAATACGCAGTATGTAGCTTTGTTGTTTTATCAGATATTTCTGCTGCTTTCTGTTGATTTTCTGCTTTCGCATTGTCAATTTCACCTTGCATATTGGTAATAGTGCCATTTAATGCAACTACTTTTTCATTCAAAGAGTTGATGCTAGAATCACGTTGTGCTAATTGATCATTTAAAGAAGTAATGATTTTTTGCATCTCCGTAATCTTCACATTAGAACGACGAATTTTAGCTTGTAAATCGGCTAATTTATTTTTGTTGTCTTCAATTAACTGCTTAATCGATTCAACATTATTAAGAATGTTTTGCTTTGCAGTAGTTGAAGCTTCTGGATTATTTAAATCACTCTTGTTGATCATCGCTTCTTGTTGCGTTAGATTCTCAATACTTGCTTGTATATCTGCGATATCTTGCATGTATCCATTAATCATAGAGTCCTTTGCATCGTATTGAGTCATTAAGCTATCACGTTCTTTCATCATTCGCTCAACTTCTGATTTGTAATCTGGCCCACCACAGCTATATAGTAAAGTGGCAACGGCAATAATTCCTAATATTTTTTTCATGGTTTAAAAATTTTAGTCAAAGATAAATAAAGTTTCGCCTTTTAAAACTTCATGTTCGCCTATTTATTTTGAACACTTAATTATTAATAACCCAGGATTTTCATCATGTTTTTCGCACTTTGTTCTTTGGCAAATAATCGAGTGGTATATTCTCCATCTTCATCACGATCAATTAATACATGTTTGGGGGCAGGTATTAAACAATGCTGAATTCCCCCGTAGCCTCCCAAGCTTTCTTGATATGCACCGGTATGGAAAAAACCTAGATATTGGGTTTCACCTTCCGCACTTTTAGGTAGAAACACACGATTACGGATAGATTCCATGATGTAGTAATCATCACTATCGCAAGTAATTCCACCAAGATTAACTCGTTGATAATCGTGCTCCCAATTATTTATTGCTAACAGAATGAATTTTTGTTTTAATCCCCATGTGTCTGGTAAGGTAGTAATAAAGGAGGAGTCAATCATGCTCCACAACTCATTGTCATTTTGCTGTTTTTGTCCAACAATGCTGAATAAAATGGCTCCACTTTCACCAACAGTAAACGAACCAAATTCGGTCACAATGGTAGGTTCTTCTACTTCTTTAGAGTCACAAGCAGCTTTAATCTGGCGAATAATTTCATCGGCCATGTATTGATAGTCATAACTAAAATCTAGCTTGGTGCGAATAGGGAACCCCCCACCAATATCTAAAAGTTCTAAAGTAGGGCATGCCTTGCGTAAGTCGCAATAAAGGTTGATGTTTTTTTGTAATTCAGACCAATAATAAGCCGTGTCCTTAATTCCCGTATTAATAAAAAAGTGAAGCAATCTAAGTTCAACACGAGGGTTGTTTTCGATATGGGTTTTGTAAAAATCAATAATTTCATTGTAGCGAATCCCTAAGCGTGAAGTATAGAACTCTGCATTGGGTTCTTCTTCGGCAGCAATACGAATTCCGATTTTTAATTTCCCTTCATAATTATTTAAATAATAATCTAACTCCTCTTTATTATCAAGAATAGGGATTATATTCGTGAATCCATCATTCATTAATTCAATAATCCCATCGGTATAATTCTCTTTCTTAAACCCATTGCACAGCACATAACGATCTTTATCGATTTTGCCGTTCTCATGAAGGTTCTTGATAATAGAGATATCAAAGGCAGATGAGGTCTCTAAATGGATATCGTTCTTTAGTGCTTCATTTAGCACAAATTCAAAGTGAGAACTTTTTGTGCAATAACAATACATATAGTTACCTTTGTACCCGGCTTTAGCCATGGCAACATTGAAAAGTCGCGTTGACTTTTGAATTTGCTCACTGATTTTAGGGAGGTAGGTTATTTTAAGAGGAGTTCCATATTGTTCGATAATATCCATCATGGGAACACCATTAAAGTAGAGTGAACCTTCCTTCACTTCAAACCCTTCTTGAGGAAAGTCGAAGGTTTGTTCAATAAGGTCAGTGTAGCGATTTTTCATAATCCGAGTGAGTTACTTTGTGATATTTTTGCAAATGTAAGTAACTTACTTTCTTTATGAAAGAGTAAATGGTAATTCGTAAATATTAATAAATTCACGAATTTAAAGTTTGATTAAAGCATAAATTAAATTATTAAAATATCAGATTATCAATAAAATACATTGTTTATATGCATAAGAAGATTAGGTTAATTGAAGTAAAATCTGAGCTTGGAGCCGGAACTCGAGGTGCTAGTATGGGACCAGATGCAATCAAAATAGCTGCATTCGATTATGGTTCAAATCTATTTAACAAGCTTCCTTCTGTGTCGGTACCTGTCGATAACAAAATGTTGTTTCTTCCTCAAGGTAGTCCATATGCAAAGCGACTAAGTAGCATACTAGGTATCTACGAAAGCCTTGGTAAGACCGTATCAGAAACCATGAAAGCGAAGGAGTTTCCTATCGTGTTGGCAGGTGATCATAGTACAGCTGGAGGTACCATTGCCGGGATTAAAATGGCGAATCCGAAATCGCGAATTGGTGTTATCTGGATTGATGCACATGCCGATTTGCATTCGCCTTATACAACTCCAACAGGTAACGTACACGGAATGCCATTAGCTGCCTCTTTAGGCGAAGACAATATTGCAAACAAGTTGAATAAGCCAGATAAGGAAACAGTTGACCTCTGGAATAAGCTGAAAAAAGTTGGCGGTATTTCACCAAAAGTGCAATATTCCGACTTGGTTTATATCTCTGTTCGTGACGTTGAGCCGGAAGAAACCTTCTTGATGAAGAAGCATAAAATTAAAACTTTTACCACGAGTGATGTTAAAAGGCATGGAGTTGAGAAGATTGCTCGTGATGCTTTAGCTTACCTTAATAATTGTCAGCTAATCTACGTTTCGTTTGATGTAGATAGTATGGATAGTTCCATTTCTAAGGGAACGGGAACACCTGTGCGTAATGGAATTACTGAAAAGGAAGCCGGTTCGTTATGTGTTCGATTAATACAAAATGAAAAGGTATGTTGCTTTGAAATTGCGGAAGTAAATCCAACGTTAGACAAAGAAAACCTTATGGCCGAAAATACCTTTGAGATTCTTCAGAGGGTAGTAGCTCAGATTGCCTGATTAATTAAATAAGCACTCAATAAAAGATTATGTTGTTTGAAGATTCGTTAAAAGAAGCGGTTGTAGTTGCATTACACAAATTGTATGATATTTCAATTGCACCCAATGAGGTATCGATTAATGTTACCCGAAAAGATTTTGAAGGAGATCTTACTGTAGTTGTTTTCAATCTTGCGAAGGCTGCGCGATTAAGTCCTGATGCCCTCGGTAACGCCCTCGGCGAAGAATTGGTTAAATCCTACGATAAGGTAAATGCGTTCAATGTGGTTAAGGGATTTTTGAACCTTTCTTTTAAAAATGAAAACTGGCTTTCTGAGTTAAATGTTTTTGCTTCTAATAATTATCCGGTTTCAATTTCTGATACATCTAAAAAACTTGTTGTTGAGTACAGTTCTCCAAACACGAATAAACCTTTACACCTCGGACACCTTCGAAATAATTTTTTAGGATATAGTATTGCTGAAATATTAAAAGCTTGTGGGTACGCTGTTTCGAAAGTAAATCTTGTAAACGATAGAGGGATTCATATCTGTAAATCGATGTATGCATGGCAGCAACTAGGTAATGGAGAAACGCCAGAAGCGTCGGGAATGAAAGGTGATCATCTGGTTGGAAAGTACTATGTTGAATTTGACAAACTTTATAAGTCGCAAATTAATGCCTTGATAGAGAAGGGTGTTTCCGAAGAGGACGCAAAGAAAACCGCGCCTGCTATTATAGCAGCTCAGGAAATGCTTCGATTGTGGGAAGCCGGTGATGAAGAAATTGTAGCACTTTGGAAAATGATGAATGGTTGGGTCTATGATGGTTTCGAAAAGACTTACCAAACCATGGGTGTTGACTTTGATAAGTTTTATTATGAGTCAGAGACGTATTTGTTAGGTAAGAATATCGTACAAGAAGGGTTAGCAAAGGGAGTATTCTATCAGAAGGATGATGGATCCGTTTGGGTGGATTTAACAAACGACGGGCTGGATCATAAATTAGTGTTGCGTGGAGATGGAACAAGTGTTTATCTAACGCAAGATTTAGGCACTGCGCAGCTACGTTATAACGAATTTCATTTCGATAAATTAATTTATGTAGTCGGTAACGAGCAAGATTATCATTTCAAAGTATTGAAGTTGGTGATGCAAAAAATGGGATATGACTGGTGGAATAATCTTCATCATTTATCATATAACATGGTGGATCTTCCATCAGGTAAAATGAAGTCGCGCGAGGGTACAGTGGTTGATGCAGATGACTTGATGCAGGAAATGATGGATGAGGCTGAAAAGATTACACGTGAGTTAGGAAAAATCGAAGATTTTGATTCAGAAGAAGCAGCCAATCTATACAAAGCAATTGGAATGGGTGCTTTGAAGTATTATATTCTAAAAGTAGATCCAGAGAAACGGATGTTATTTAATCCAGCAGAGTCCATCGACTTTAATGGAAATACAGGGCCGTTTATTCAATATACGTATGCACGTATTCAATCGGTGGTTAGAAAAGGGAATTCAATGGAAGATGTAAAATCAATTGACTTTGATTTCTCCAATTATTCTACGATGAATGAAAAGGAAAAAATGGTCGTGAAATCAGTTTTGGATTATCCGTATTCCTTGCAAATTGCGGCAGAGAAATATGCACCATCAGTAATTGCAAATTATGTCTATGAATTGGCAAAAAACTACAATCAGTTTTATCATGAAAATCCTATAGTTGATCAATCTCAGTTAGCTACAACGGCCTTCCGAGTACATCTTTCGAAGGTTACAGGAGACATCATAAAGAAATCTCTTTTGTTATTAGGTATTCAGGTTCCTGAAAGAATGTAATATGAAACTTTTTCAGTGGATTTTACTTTTTACAATTGGAATCAATTCGGTGTTAATTATTAGGATACTGAATAATGTTGAGGAACCGATTTGCATTCCTTTGAATTGGAATACGATTAAGAACGGAGATGTTGTCTTGCGTGAAAGCAAGGGGTTTATTGGGTCGCAGTTTAAGCGCATGTCGCAACATGACAAAAAGTATTCGCATGCTGGCTTACTACGATTAGAAAATGGAGTAGTATATGTGTATCACATGGCCAATGAAAACGGTCAATCTGGCTTAATAAAAACTTCTTTGTCATCGTTCGTACATCCAGCTGTTTGTCGTTCTTATGAAATAGTGCGATATCCAATGCAACCCAATAAAGAACAAGTTTTTGAGAAGCAGTTAAGTCGTATTATAAAAAGTAAAATGCATTTTGATGATGAGTTTTTATTGACCAACAATACTTATTATTGTAGCGAGTTAATTGCCGATATGATGAACGCGTATAGTAAAGTGCATATTCCTTATTCACAAGTAGGAAATTATAAGTACTACGCTATCGATAATTTATATTATCATTTACCTATTCAATTAATTTTAAAAAGCAATGAGATTAACAACAATTAGTACAAGCTTATTTTTGATAATTACAGGATTTTTATTTTCTTGTTCTACAGAAACTGCATCACCTAAAAAAGTAGCTTCAGATTTTTTACAGGCGATGGAAAATAGAAACTACGATGAAGCTATGAAGTTTTCTTCGCGTTCAACACAAAAACTATTGACGCAACTTAAACGATTAGAAGAATTAACAGGAGTTAATGATGCGGTTAAGCCTAATAAAGTGACAATCGTTTCCGAAGACATACAAGGAGATAAAGCAATCGTTTATTTTAAAGAGGAAGGGAACGATTTACAACAACGTATTTCGTTAAAACGCATTATTGATGAAAATAATAAAAAGGTTTGGAAAGTAGATTTGCTCAAAGAAGAATTACAGCTTCATCGCGATGCTGGATTAGAGTCTATGCCAACCTCAAATGAATCAACCAAAAAACCAGTATAATATGTTAGTCGATTTTAACTTTTTACCCGCTACTTCTCGCTTTTGGATATTTACAGCCGATCGACTTTTAACTTCTGATGAATCGAAATTGATTTCAGAGGAACTTGCATCATTTATTAAACAATGGACGGCGCATAAGCAAGAATTGAATGCCTCTTTTACATTGATAGATCAAGCTGTTTTAGTGATTGGTGTGGACGAAGCGCAAACTGGAGCTAGCGGTTGTTCGATTGATGCAATGACGAAAGAAGTAGTAAAAGTTGCTCAAATGGTGAGTGTTGATTTTCTTAACCGATTTGCTATTGTATTAAAAACGAATAAAGGATTACTTGTAACAAATGCTAATCGATTAAAGGAACTTTATACTAGTGGAGAAGTCACAGAACAAACCTTGGTATCGAATACCTTGCTAAATAATTTTTCAGAGTTAAATTCGCATTTGTATTTACCGATTAAAGAGACTTGGATGAACCGTTATTTAGTAGGATGATATGAATAAGTCGGTATTGAAAATTATTCAAGTTGTAATTGTAATTTCATTGATTGTATTGATCGCTTTTTTGTTGATTCATCGATTAGAACAGCATTTCGAGATGAAAATTATTCCAGCCTAAATTAATGCGTTGACGAATTGCTTTTTTTGCGAACTCTCATATTCAATAATTCCACTAATAGGGAAAAGGCCATTGCAAAATAAATATACCCCTTCGGTACTTCGTAATGGAAGGCCTCAATGGTTAGCATAAATCCTATCATCATCAAAAATGATAAAGCCAACATTTTAATACTGGGGTGTTTATTTACGAAATCAGAAACCGATTTTGCAGCAGCTAACATTATTAACATAGAAATGATCACTGCTAATATCATAATAGATAGGTGATTCACTAATCCTACAGCCGTTAAAATTGAATCAAAAGAAAATACAATGTCTAGTCCGATGATTTGTAAAACGGCACTGTTCATAGTTATTTTCTTTAAGTCAGGATTAGTATGCTCTTCTTCTCCTCGTACTTTTGAGTGGATTTCGGTTGTGCTCTTCGCTAATAAAAACAATCCACCTATCAATAAGATGATATCTCTTCCACTAAATGATAATCCGAAAGGTAATGGAAGTGTTTCTTTTAATCCAATAATCCAACTCAAGGAGAAAAGTAATAATATTCGAATTAACAAGGCCAAAAAGAGTCCGATTCTTCTAGCTTTGCTTTGCATGTTTTTAGGCAACTTACCTGCTAAAATGGAAATGAAAATAATGTTGTCAATCCCAAGCACAATTTCCATCACGATTAATGTTAAAAGACTGATAAGTCCCGCGGCACTGAATAAATAAGCTGTTTCTGACATGTTTAGAAAATTACTATGCGAATTTACTTTAAAAAACAATAATAGATTATAAATGTTTAACTCTTACCACAGGTTAATTAAATAAATAGTAACATAGGGCTCAGTTTATCCTCTATTCCTTCTTAATTTCGCGCCATGAAATTTCTAATATCTGTTATATTTTACTCCCTATTTGTATTTTCAAATATCCTATACGCACAGGAAAATAGTCATGCAAAATTTACAGTCAGCGGATATGTTTCTGATGCATCAACTGGTGAACGTTTAATTGGTGCTGTAGTGTATTTTAAGGAAATTGAAAAGGCGGTTACATGTAATGCCTACGGATTTTATTCGATGTCGGTTGCACCAGGTGATTTTACCATAACGGTTTCTTATGTTGGATTTTTAACCAATGAGTCAAAATATACAATTACAAAAAATCAATCTTTAAATATCGAATTGCAACCGCGTATTATCGAAACGCAAGAGGTGGTGGTGTCTGCTCAAAAGAAAGAAAAAAATGTACAGTCAACCGAGATGAGTAAAATTGAAGTAGGGATTGATCAGATAAAAACAATGCCTGCTCTTATGGGAGAAGTAGACGTATTGAAAGCTATTCAATTATTACCCGGCGTTAAGTCAGCTGGTGAAGGCAACTCTGGATTTTATGTGCGTGGTGGAGGACCTGATCAGAATTTAATTTTATTAGATGAAGCTGTTGTGTATAATGCATCACATCTCTTTGGATTTTTTTCTGTTTTTAATTCAGATGCCATTAAAAATATTTCATTAACGAAAGGAGGAATGCCTGCACAATATGGAGGTAGGTTGTCGTCTGTGTTGGATATTTCTATGAAAGATGGTAACAACAAAGAAGTGCATGGCGAAGGTGGCATCGGTTATATTGCTTCGCGATTAACTGTAGAAGGTCCAATTAAAAAGGATAAGGCTTCATTTATCGTTTCAGGTCGTAGGACATTTATCGATTTGTTTTTACGTGAACCTTTTATTCCTGCCAACTCAAGAATTGCCGGTAATAGCTATTATTTCTTCGATTTAAATAGTAAAATCAATTATACGATTTCAAATAAAGATCGATTGTATTTATCTAGTTACCTTGGAAAAGACATCTTTAATTTTAGAAGTCAGGAAACAGGGTTTAAAGTGAAAATTCCTTGGGGAAATGCTACTGCAGCAATTCGATGGAATCATTTGTTCAATGAAAAATTATTCGTGAATAATTCACTCATCTTCACGAACTATAATTTCGAGTTTGGTGCAGCGCAACAACAATTCGAT